>NZ_FNHA01000004.1:80236-452312 GCF_900103595.1 Janthinobacterium sp. OK676 | reverse complement strand
ACGGCGGACTTGGTGCTGACGACGCCGGTCTTCGACACGGTATTGATGTCGTTGTCCTTGAAGAAGGCATACGAGAATTTACCCGGGCCCGCAGGAATGCGGTCCAGACCGGCACCCGTGCCGTTCATGTTGATGTATTGCAAGTCCAGCATGTGGATGTCAGGACGGTAGTAGAAACGCTTGCCGATCCAGGCCGTGCCGCCGTTCAGGAAGTCGAGTCCCTGCGCTTCGACATAGGCTTTGACGATGCCCAGTTTGTTGTCGCCGAAATCGGAGTTGGGCGCGTAAGCGTTGACCCAGACCGTGGCCAGGTAGTTCACGCCGCCGGAATTGGCGATCGACTTGGTGTAGCCGAATTCCGTGTAGGCATCGCACTCATTGCCCAGACGATATTTCATGGTATTGCCGCCCAGGCCGAAGCAGCCTTGCGAACCGCCGTCGCCCGAGGTATTGCTGCCGGCGCCAGCGCGCAGGTAGCCGTGGAAGCCTTCGGAGTCGGATGGGTACATGGGGTCGGCGGCAGCGGAACCGCTGGCGATGGCCAAGACGATGGCAGCGGGCAGTGTCTTCAACACGGCCTTCAACATGTTGCGATGCAGCATGGTAAGTCTCCTCAGTAGTTATTTTTTATCTAGTCATTCGTGGCCGAATGTACTGGCCAGAATTCTTTCCAGCAGGGACATAGTAACTATACTACGAACAAATATCAACATATTATGTTGTAATCCTACGACTACTCTGCGACACTTTCTTGCGTACCGATATACGGGTTGACTGCCCTGCTTTTTCCCGCCGACACCGCCGCATCCGGCACTGTGGACGGGCATTTGCGCAGCCACCCCGCATTTTTCGGCACGCGGCACGTATACGAATTAAAATCCTTGGTTTTTGCCATAACGACAGTGCGCGGCCACGACCGCGCACGCATACGAGACTAGGCACCGCCATGAAAATTGATGAAAAAATGGAAGTAGCAGGCAGCGATCCGGCGGAACGCTTCAACGACGGGCCGCGCCTGCTGGCGGACATCGGCGGCACCAATGCCCGCTTCGTGCTGGAAACGCGCCAGGGCCACCTGGAAGCGGTAGCCGTGCTGCCCTGCGACGACTACGCTTCGCTGCTCGACGCCATCACGGCCTATATGGATAGCGGCGACGCGCGCGCCGCCGGTTCGGCGCGCGTGCGCCATGCGGCCATCGCCATCGCCAATCCCATCGATGACGACAATATCCGCATGATGAACCATCACTGGTTCTTCTCGATCGAGGCGATGCGCGCCGCGCTGGGCCTCGACACCCTGCTGGTGGTGAACGACTTCACGGCGCTGGCCATGGCCCTGCCCTACCTGCGGCCCGACCAGCGCCAGCAGATCGGCGGCGGCATGGCACGCGCCGACAGCGTCATCGGCCTGCTCGGCTCGGGCACGGGCCTGGGCGTGTCGGGCATGATCCCCGCCGAAGACCGCTGGATCGCGCTGGGCAGCGAAGGGGGCCACGTCAGCTTCGCCCCTTGCGACCAGCGCGAGATGGACGTGCTGTCCTTCGCCTGGCGCGAGCTGTCGCACGTCTCGGCCGAACGCCTCGCTTCCGGACGGGGGCTGGAACTGATCTACCGCGCCCTGTCCGAGCGCGCCGGCAAGCCCGATGCGCCGCCGCTGCTGGCGGCCGACATCACCAGCCGCGCCCTGAACAATGAATGCGACGTGTGCCTCGAAGCGGTGGACTGCTTCTGCGCCATCCTCGGCTCCATCGCCGGCAACGTGGCCATGACCCTCGGTGCGCTCGGTGGCATCTATATAGGCGGGGGCATCGTGCCGCGCCTGGGGCCTTTGTTCGAACAGTCGCAGTTCCGCGCCCGCTTCGAACAGAAGGGCCGCCTGAACGAATACCTGGCGCAGATTCCCACCTTCCTGATCACGGCCGAACTGCCGACGTTTCTCGGCATCGCCGCCATCCTGGCGCAAAAGCTCAAGCGCGCCCATACCGGCGCGCCCGTGCTCGAATCCGTGCGCCAGGCGCGCGGCCGCATGAGCCCATCGGAATGCAAGGTGGCCGACTGGGTGCTGAAGGAACCGAACGCCATGCTGACCCTGCCGATCGCGGAAATCGCCCAGCGGGTGGGCGTCAGCCAGCCGACGGTGATGCGCTTTTGCCGCTCGATCGGCGTGCAGGGCCTGGCCGACTTCAAGTTGAAGCTGGCCTCCGGCCTGACGGGCGGCGCCATCACGGTGGCCCACTGCCACGTGGAGATTTCGGACTCCGACGCGGAACTGGCGCGCAAGGTGCTGGGCAATAATGCATCGGCCGCGCTGGCCATGCGCGACATGCTCGACGTGAAAGCGCTGACGGCCGCCATCGAACTGCTGCGCGGCGCGCAGCGCGTGGAATTGCTGGCCGTGGGCAGCGCCCGCGTGGTGGCCGACGACATGCAGCACAAGCTGCTCAACCTGGGCATCGTCAGCAGCTTCTTTGCCGACCCGCAGGCGCAGGAAATGAGCGCCGCCATGCTCAAACCGGGCGACGTGGCGCTGGTCATTTCCCGTTCGGGCGCCCTGCCCGACCTGCTGCGTACCGTCAAGGTGGCGCAAGGCTGCGGCGCGCGCGTGCTGGCCATTACGGCCAGCGGTTCGCCGCTGGCCAAGCTGGCCGACGTGTTGCTGACCTTGAACCACCCGGAAGGCAATCTCAATTTCGTGCCCATGATCGTGCGCCTGCTGCAACTGATGATGCTCGACATCCTGTCGGTGGGACTGGCGCGGCGCGACACGGCGCAGCGCACCAGCGCCGCCGAACTGGAAGAAGGTCAATTGCACGGCATGCGCATCAGCGGCAAGCTGAAATTCGGTGGCCACCTCGAATAAGGCGGCGCACGCCGCACCAGACACCGCCAGCGGGGCCACCGTGCACGACGTGGCGCGCGTGGCCGGCGTGTCGGCCATGACGGTATCGCGCGTGATCAACGGGCGCGCCAGCGTCAGCACGGCCACGCGCGACAAGGTCGAGGCGGCGATCGCCAGCCTGCGCTACCAGCCCAACCTGGCGGCCAGGGCGGCCCGCACGGGCACCCTGCGCATCGGCCTGTTATACAGCAATCCCAGCGCCGCTTTTCTCAGCGAATTCCTCGTCGGCGCCATGGACCAGTGCCGCCAGGGCGGCGGCCAGCTGCTGCTCGAGCGCTGCGAAGACATGGACAGCCAGCGCGCCGGCATCGATTGCCTGGTGGCGGCCGGCGTGGACGGCATCCTCGTGCCGCCGCCCCTGTGCGATTCGCCCGCGGTACTGGCGCAGCTCAATCAAATGGGCATTCCCGTCATCGCCGTGGCTACGGCGCGCCCTTCGCCCGACGCCTCGGCCGTGCGCGTCGACGACTACGAAGGCGCGCTGGCCATGACGCGCCACTTGCTTGCGCTGGGCCACCGCGACATCGGCTTCATCGAAGGCGATCCGGCGCACACGCCCGCCCTGCTGCGCCGCCAGGCCTTCGAGGACGCCATGCGTGAAGCGGGCTTGCCGGTACCGCCGCACAGGGTGGCGCAAGGCTATTTTACGTATCGTTCGGGATTGGACGCGGCACGCCAGTTGCTGGCGCAAGCGCCGCACCCGAGCGCCATCTTCGCCAGCAACGACGACATGGCCGCCGCCACCCTGGCCGTGGCGCACGGCATGGGCTTGCAGGTGCCGGCGGAATTGAGCGTGTGCGGCTTCGACGACACGCCCGTCGCCACCACCGTCTGGCCCGAGCTGACCACCATCCACCAGCCCATCGCCGACATGGCGCGCGCCGCCGTCAGTCTCGTCATCGACGAAATCCGCCAGCGCCGCGCCGGGGAAACGGCGCCCGCCACGCATCATTTGATGGCGTTTACCTTGATGGAACGCGCATCGACGGGACGGGCGCGCTAGCCACGCGCGGCCATGGACGCTCACGCCTGCATGTCGGGCAGTTCGATTTCCCCCTTGCGCGCGGCGATCCGGCTGCCCATGGCTTGCAGGTCGAGTGCCGCGTCGCGCGCGCGGGGGAAAATCTCGCCCTCCTCTTCCAGCACGTGGTGATCGATCTGCTCGGAGAGTACCTTGACCTTGGCGTCGTATAAATCCTCTCCCGGTTCCATGGCGACGATCTGCGCGATCAGCTCCTTGGCCGATGCGTGCTCGACGATGGCTTCATCGACGAGGTCTTCGTTCGAACGGCTGGCGTCGCGCACGGCGGGATAGAAGATTTCTTCTTCCAGCATCGCATGCTTGCTCAGTTCCTGGCATATTTTCAAGGCCAGCTTGCGCTTGCTGGCCAGCGAACGGTCGCTGAGGCCTTCATACTGTTCGAACAGTTCTTTGACGGTTTGATGGTCTTGCGTCAGCAGCTCGATCGCATCCATGTCCGGCATGCCTGCCTGTGTTTGGGAAACGGAAGCTGCCTGAGGTGATTGGGTGGCCATGATGTAGTCTCCAGTTGTACACATGAAGTGCACATTCTAGACAGCGCCCTGCGGCAGCCATGTAGGAGCATGGCTTACGACAAGGTAGGCCAAGCCCAAACGTGGCCACCTTGTTGACGCAGATCAGGCCAAGTCTGACTTAACTGACGACCGTGCGCGCCTCGAGCGACTGCACCAGCTCCACCGAAGGTGGCGCTGCGCCGGCCGCCAGGCAGGCGCCCGCCCCGGCCGCGACGGCAAAGCGCAAGTGCTGGCCGCCATCGGCGTCGGTGCGGTGCATCAGGCTGTACAGCAAGCCGCCGATGCTGGCGTCGCCCGCCCCCACCGAGTCGACCACTTCGATGACGGGCGGCGCCGCCTGCCATGTCCGTTCGCCCTGGTACAGGGCCGCGCCCTGCGCGCCGCGCGTATACAAATACGTGGCATGGGGATTCCAGCTGCGCAGCATGGCAAACGCGCCATCGATGTCGCCGTGGCGGAACAGGCCGGCCAGGTCTTCATCGGACACCTTGATCACGTCGGCCAGCTCCGTCATGCGGCGCAGGGTGGCGTCGTAGCGTTCATCCATCATGATGCGGAAGTTCGGGTCATAGCTGATTTTCACGCCTGCCGCCTTCAGCTCCTGCGCCAGCGCCACCAGCTTGCCCGCCAGCGGTTCGCGCGCCAGGCTGATGCCGCCGAAATGCACCCATTGCGCCCCCTGCATCCAGCCGGCAGGCAAGCGCGCCGCGTCGAAATGCAGGTCGGCGCTGTCGTCGCCGATGAAGTAATACGTGGGCGGATGCAGTTCGTGCACGATGGCCAGCAGCGGCGACTTCGCATGGCGCTGCAAAAAGCGCATGTCCAGGCCCGCCACGTCGGTCGCTTGCGCCAGCGCATCGCCGAAGACGTCGCAGCTGACGGCGCCCGCAAAGGCGCTGGGCACGCCCAGGCGCGCCATCACGCGCGCCACGTTCCAGGTCGAGCCGCCCACCTGGCTGCTCCAGGAATCGGCGCCCGTGCGCAGCATGTCCGTCAGCGCTTCGCCGGCCGATACAAAAGTCGGGAACATGGCGCTCATGCCGCACCGCCAATCGCGTTCAGCACTTCATAGCAGGCGCCCATGGTGTGGTAATCGGTCTTGCCGGCCGGGCTTTTCTCCTTGCTGATTTTTTGGTTCTCGGGCGTCAGGATGCGGTACCAGGCGCCATGTTCATGGTCGACGAAATGCTGCCAGCTGTAGTCCCATATCTTGTCGTAGCTGTGCCAGTAGGCCTCGTCGCCCGTGCGCGCGGCCAGCACGGCGGCCGCGGCGAAGCTTTCCGCCTGCACCCAGAAGTATTTGTCGCCATCGCAGATTTCATCGTGCGGGCCGAAGCCGTAGTGGATGCCGCCATGCGCGCCGTCCCAGGCCTTGGCCAGGGCCGTGTCGTACAGTTCGCGCGCGCGCGGCAGCAGCCAGTCGGACGGACCGGCCATGAACTTGGCGTGGCGCTCCATGATCAGCAGCAGCTTGGCCCATTCCGTGAAGTGGCCGGGCTGGTAGCCCCACGGACGGAAGATATTGCTCTTGTCGTGCAGGTTGTAATCCCAGTCGATAGCCCAGTCGGGCGTGTAGTGTTCCCAGATCATGCCGTTCGCCAGAGCCGCCTGGCGCACCGTGATGTTGTGCGCCAAGGTTTCGGCGCGGTGCAGGTAGCGCGCTTCGCCCGTCGCCTCGAACGCGGCCAGCATGGCTTCGCACGCATGCATGTTCGCGTTCTGGCCACGGTAGCCATCCAGAGCAGACCAGTCGGCGCTGGCCACGTCCGCGTACAGGCCGTGTTCGGGCAGCCAGAAACGCTGCTCCATCAATTCGAACGTCTCGTCCAGGTAGGCGCGCGCCTCCGGCATCCCCGCCTGCAAGGCGTGGGCATAGGCGAGCAGCACGAAGGCCAGGCCGTAGCAGTGGTTGGCGCCGTCTTCGACCTGCTTGACGCCATCTTTCCACGACAGTTGCCAGGCGTAGCCGCCCGTGGCCGGGTCGCGGTGCACATCGCGCAAGAAGGCCACGCCGTGGCGCAGGGCCGCCTGGTAATCGTCGCCGCCGAAACGGCGATAGGCCATGGCGTAATTGAAGATGAAGCGCGTGCTGCTGACCAGGTGGCGCGTGCTGGCGTCGTACACCGTGCCATCGTCGAGGAAGAAGTGGTAAAAGCCGCCGCTCGCATCGATGGCGCGCGGATGATAAAAGTGCATCGTGTGCAGGATATGCGCTTCGAGCGTCGCCTTGGAGCGGAAATCGGGATTCATGGGTCTCTCATGATATTGTTATCGATAACAATGATGATAGCATGCCGTTTCCGCGCCGTCATGCCCGCTCAGGGCGTCTTGGCCAGCTTGAGCTTTTCACGCCACAGTGCGGCCTGCGCGGGATCGGCAGCCTGTCCCAGCTCGCCCTTGTCGTACACCCTGACCAGCCGTTCCATGGCTTCCAGGTCGCCCTGCTTCGCGGCCCGCAGATACAAGGCAAAGGGTTCGGGTGCCGGCCCTTGCCGGGTCGGGCCGCCACGCCCCTGCTCCAGCAGCCGCGCAAAACCCGTCTGCCCCGGCGGGCTTTTGGCGATGGCCGCCATCTCGTACCAGCCCAGGGCCGCTTCGTCGCTCTGCGGTGCGCCCTGCCCCACTTCATATGAATAGGCCACGTTGTTCAAGCCGGACGGATCGAGCGCCTTGGCCGACCGCATGTACCAGCCGAACGCTTCCTTGCGCTGCGCCTCGTCCTTCGCCGTCATCATCAGGCGGTAGCCGATTTCATTGTAGGCGGGGATGAAGCCGTTTTCAGCATAGTATTTGAGCCAGTGCAGCGCATGCACCTGTTCTTCCGGGCTGCTGTGGATGTTTTCAAAGTGCTGGGCCACCGTGAAGTTGGCCAGTTCCACGCCTTGCGCGGCGCCCTTGCGCGACCAGTATTCGCCCAGCTTGCGGTCGATCGGCACGCCCTGCCCCAAGGTATAGGCCACGCCCAGGAAGGCCTGCGCCGGGCCATAGCCGCCTTCAGCCGATTTCTTCATCCAGGCCAGGCCGGCGTCATAGTCGCGCGGCGTGCCCTCGCCCTCATGCAGCATCTGCGCCAGTTCAAGCTGGGCGGCCGTGTCGCCCCGTTCCGCAGCGGCGCGCGTCATGTCGAAGGCCGCGACCTTCTCTGGCGACAGGTCGGCCGGGCGGTCGATCACGGCCCGCACTCTTGCGCGCATGGCGTCCTGGCCGGACATGTCGAATTCCACGAGCGCCGGATGCTGGCGCGGCTTTTGCAGGGACGCTGGCTGCGCCAGCACGCTCTGCGCCAAGGCCAGGCTCAAGATGAACAGCATGGTCTTCATTTGTTTTCCTTTTCAGCCAATTTACCGCGCCATTCGGCGGCGTCTTCGGCATTCGCCTGTTGTCCCAGTTCGCCCTTGACGTACACATCGACCATGCGCCGCATGGCGGGCACGTCGCCGCTCCATCCCGCCCGCTCGTACCAGACCAGGGCCAGCTTGTCCGACTGTTTCACGCCCAGGCCCAGCTCGTGCGCGCGGGCCAGGTTGCGCATGCCGGCCGGCTCCTTTTCACGCGCCGATCTGTCATACCAGTGGAAAGCCTCGCCGCGGTCCTGCTCGTCGGTGGCTGCGCGCATCAGGTGCTCGCCCAGCCCATTGTAGGCGGGCACAAAGTGCTGCTCGTTCGCCGCCGCCTTCAGCCAGGTGATGGCCAGCGCCTGCTCTTCGGCACTGCTGTGGCCATCGATGAATTCCAGCGCCAGGATCGTTTGCGCCAGTGCATCACCCTGCGCCACGCCCTTGCGCAACCAGTATTCTCCCTGCACGCGGTCGATCGGCACCTTGCTACCCACGGTATAGGCCAGGCCCAAATCCGCTTGCGCCGGCGCATAGCCGCCTTCGGCCGACTTGCGTATCCACGCCATCGACTGCGCCGTGTCTTGCGGCGTGCCCACGCCCAGCTGCAGCATGCGCGCCAGTTCCAGCTGCGCCTCGATGTCGCCTGTTTCCGCCAGCCGCCGCATCTCGGCAAACTCGGCGATACTTTCCGGGCTATGGCTGGCCACATCCGCCCTGGCCTTGTTGGCAATCAGCTGCAGGTCGAGCAAAGTGGGCGAGGTTT
Source organism: Janthinobacterium sp. OK676 (assembly GCF_900103595.1). Lineage (NCBI taxonomy): Bacteria > Pseudomonadati > Pseudomonadota > Betaproteobacteria > Burkholderiales > Oxalobacteraceae > Janthinobacterium > Janthinobacterium sp. OK676. The sequence continues at coordinate 443,755 of NZ_FNHA01000004.1, read as the reverse complement.
GCGCCAGCACGGGCAGCGGCAGCAGAAAAGGCAGCAGCAAGAGGAATTTCTGGGGCATGCGGCGGTGTCGGAAAGAAGAAAACACGCATGGTAGCCGATGCCGCGCCAGGAAGGCGCGCACGGTACGCGAAGTTTGACAGGGCACCCCGGCAGGCTTACATTGCACGGGCCCACCACTGACACAGGAAGACCATGAACCGCCTCGCCACCACCGCCTTGACCCTGCTGCTGGCCGCAGCCTCCGTGGGCGCCAGCGCCGCAGACACCCAGCTGGCCGGCTGCGCCGCCAAGCGCGAAAGCATCCGCAGCGAATTGCGCCAGGCCAAAGAACAGGGCCTGTCCGACAAAGTCGCGGGCCTCACGCGCGCGCTCGACGAAGTCAACGCCCACTGCCGTGACAGCAGCCTGGCCGAACGCCACAACAAGAAGGTGCTGAAGGCGCAGGCGAAGGTGAACCAGACGGAGCGTTCGCTGCGCCTGGCCCAGGAAGCGAATAAACAGCCGAAGAAGATCGCCAAACTGGAAGGCAAGCTGGAAAAAGCCAGGGCGGAACTGGCCGCCCTGCAAGCGCAACAGCCTTAAGCCTTATCGCCCAGCATCTGGTAGATGCTGGAAAAATCCAGCGCGCCCGATCCCGCCTTGCTGTGCAAACTGTATAAATTGCGCGACAAGGCGCCCAGCGGCACGGAGGCGCCGCTGGCCAGCGCGCTTTCCACGGCCAGGCCCAGGTCTTTGAGCATCAGGTCGACGCCAAAGCCGCCCGTGTAGCCGCGCGACGCGGGCACGTTCTCGGCCACGCCCGGGCACGGGTTGTACACGTCCAGGGTCCAGTTGCGGCCCGAGCTTTTCGCCATCACGTCCGACACCACCTTCGGATCGAGGCCATTGGCCACGCCCAGGCGTATCGCTTCGCTCGTGCCGATCATCAAAATCCCCAGCAGCATGTTGTTGCAGATCTTGACCGTCTGGCCGCAACCCGAACCGCCCGCATGGAAGATGGCCTTGCCCATGACGTCCAGATAGGGCCGCGCCGCCGCCAGCGCGGATGCTTCGCCGCCCACCATGAAGGTCAGGGTGCCGTTGGTGGCGCCCGCCGTGCCGCCGGAAACAGGCGCGTCCAGCATGGGCAAGCCCTTCTCCTGCGCCGCGCGGCCCACCTGGCGCGCCGCCTCGGTGGAAATCGTCGAACAGTCGATCAGCAGGGTGCCGGGCCGCGCCTGCGCCAGGATGCCCGCGTCTCCAAGATACGCGCCGAGAACATGCCGGCTGGCCGGCAGCATGGTGATGATGATATCGGCGGCCTGGATCGCCGCCGCCTGGTCATCGGACACCAGGCCGCCGCCGTCGGCGAACTGCCGCACGCTGGCCGGCACCAGGTCAAAACCCGTCACCGCATGGCCGGCGCGCACGAGGTTTTGCGCCATGGGCAGCCCCATGTTCCCCAGGCCAATGAAAACGATATTGCTCGCCATGGCCTACCCCTTATTTCATCGAGATGGTGGTATTGACGCCGCTGCCGCCGTCGTCCGGGGCGAACCAGCGCGCCGTGACGGTCTTGGTCTGCGTCCAGAAGTACAAGGCCTGCTTGCCGTTCGGGCCCAGGTCGCCCAGTTTCGACGCGCGCGAGCCCGTAAAGCTGAAGTAGGCGACGGGCACGGGGATGGCCACGTTGATGCCCACCTGCCCCACGTCGATCTCGTTCTGGAATTTGCGCCCGGCCCAGCCGGACGAGGTGAAGATCGAGGTGCCGTTGCCGTTCGGGTTGGCGTTGATGAAGGCGATGGCCTGGTCCAGGGTATCCGTCTCGACGACGCACATGGCGGGGCCGAAGATTTCCTGCGTGTAGATGGAGTTCGATGCGGCCACCTTCGAGAAAATCGTCGGCCCCATGAAGTTGCCGCCCTCATAGCCGGCCACCTTGTGGCCGCGGCCGTCGAGCAGCAGTTGCGCGCCTTCGTCCACGCCCGCCTGGATCAGCTTTTCCGCGCGTTGCATGGCCGCTTTCGACACCATCGGTCCCAGGTCCGCCGTGCGGTCGCTGCCCGGCCCCACTTTCAGGGCTTGCGAGCGGGCGACGATTTCCGGCAGCCAGGATCGCGCCTCGCCCACCAGCACGACGACGGAATTGGCCATGCAGCGCTGGCCGGCCGCGCCGAATGCCGCGCCGATCAGGTTATTGATCGCCTGCTCCTTGTTGGCGTCGGCCAGCACCACGCAATGGTTTTTCGCGCCCATCATCGATTGCGCGCGCTTGCCCGATTCGCTGGCGCGGCGGTACACATGCGTGCCCACGTGGGTGGAACCGATGAAGGAAACGGCCTTGATGTCGGGATGGTCGCACAGCATGTTGACGACGTCCGCGCCGCCATGCACGACGTTCAGCACGCCCGCCGGCAAGCCCGCCTGGTACATCAGTTCGACCAGGTACATCGACGATGACGGGTCCTGCTCCGATGGTTTCAATACGAACGTATTGCCGCAGGCGATGGCGATCGGGAACATGAAGCACGGCAGCATGACGGGGAAGTTGAAGGCCGTGATGCCGGCGCCCACGCCCAGCGGCTGGTAGATGTTGTAGACATCGACGCCGGTGGCCGCGTTTTCCGCAATCTCGCCCAGCTGCAGGGTGGCGATCGAGCACGCGTGTTCCACCACTTCCAGGCCGCGCATCACTTCCCCTTCCGCGTCGGGCAAGGTCTTGCCGTGTTCGCGCGTGATCAGTTCGGCCAAAGTACCAATGTTTTCGCGGATCAGGTGCTGGTACTTGAGCATGATGCGCATGCGCGCCGCCAGCGGCGTGTTGCGCCAGGTCTTGAATGCTTCCTTGGCCGTGGCGACGGCCAGGTTGACTTCATCCGGCGTGGAAAACGGCACCTTGGCGACGATTTCCTGCGTGGCCGGGTTGATGACGTCGCGCCATTCGGTGCTGGTCGAAGCGTGGTGCTTGCCGGCGATGTGCAGGGGGACAGCAGGGACTTGGGTGAGGGCTTGGTTCATGGTGTGCTCCGTGATTGACTAGTTACCCCAAGAGCAGATTCCGGGGTCGGACCCTGAGGGTCCGACCCCGGATTTTTCGCCGTTAGGGGTGAAAATTATTTTTTAACGAGGTTGCACGCCGCCGCATCCATAGTCTTGAACGCCTGGTCCGCGGGGATGGTCGACAGCACTTTCAGATAGTCCCACGCGCCTTTCGATTCGGCCGGGGTTTTGACCTGCACCAGGTACATGTCGTGGATGACGCGGCCATCGGGGCGGATCGAGGCGTTGTTCATGACGGCGTCCTTGATCGGCAATTCGCGCATCTTCTGGGCGACGATCTTCGAATCGTCGCTCTTTGCCGCGGCCACCGATTTCAGGTAGTGGTAGACGCTCGAATACACGCCCGCCTGCACCATGGTCGGCTTGGCGCCCTTGTTGAGCGCCTCGAAACGCTTGGCGAACGCGCGGCTGCGGTCGTCGTAATCCCAGTAAAAGCCGTCCGCATAGACGAGGCCCTGGGCCGTTTCCAGGCCCAGCGCGTGCACGTCGGACAGGAACACGAGCAAGGCGGCCAGGCGCTGGTCCTTGCCGCTGCCGATGCGGAACTCGCGCGCCTGCTTGATGGCCGACACCGTGTCCGCGCCGCCGTTGGCCAGGCCGATCACCTGCGCCTTCGAGCCCTGCGCCTGCACCAGGAAGGATGAGAAATCGGACGCGTTGAGCGGATGGCGTACGGCGCCCACGACGGTGCCGCCATTGCGCTTGACGACATCGCTGGCATCCTTTTCCAGCGAGTGGCCGAACGCGTAGTCGACGGTGACGAAGTACCACGATTTTTGTCCCAGCTTGGTCAGCGCCGCCGCCGTGCCGGCCGCCTGCGAATACGTGTCGAACATCCAGTGGAAGCCGTTCGGCGAGCAGTCTTCGTTCGTCAGGCGCGTGGTGGCCGGGCCGCTGAACATGGCGATGCCGCCCTTCTCTTTCATCAGCTTTTGCACGGACAGGGCCACCGAGGAATTGGTCAGATCGGCGATGGCGTCGACCTTGTCGCGGTCCAGCCATTCGCGCGCCTTGGAGGCGGCGATGTCGGCCTTGTTCAAGTGGTCCGCAGACAGGATTTCGATCTTCATGCCCTTGCATTCGGCCTTCAAACAATCCTCGACGGCCATCTGGCTGGCGACGACGGAGCCGCGCCCGCCCATGGCCGAATACGGGCCGGACATGTCGGTCAGGATGCCGACCTTGACGACGCCATCGGAAATCTGCGCGTGCGCGCCAAAGGACAGGGTGAGCGCCAGCGCGCCCATGGCCAGAACGGTCTTTTTCATGCAATGTCTCCTGAGGGGTAAGGTTTTTCTTATATGTTTATCTGCATTCTGCATGTGTAAAAATATGCACTCAAGTAAAATTAATGCATAATTCCTTTGCAAAAATGCACAGAGAGGGTTTGCCATGCTCGATTGGGACAATATACGGGTCTTCCTGGAACTGACGCGCAGCGCCGGCCTCGTCGATGCGGCGAAAAAGCTGGGCATCGACCACTCCACCGTGTCGCGGCGCATGCGCAAGTTCGAGGAGCAGGTGGGCACGCAGCTGTTCGACCGCAATTACGTGGGCTACCAGTTGACGCCCGAAGGCCACCGCCTGATGGAATACGCGGAAACCATGGAAAGCACGGTGTTTGCCGCCACCGAGGAACTGGGTGAACATAACCGGCTGCTGTCGGGCCAGGTGCGCCTGGGCGCCACCGAGGGCTTCGGCGCCATCGTGCTGGCGCCCCACCTGGCGCAGTTTTGCGGCCGCTACCCGCACATCAGCGTGGACCTGATCGCCGTGCCCCGTTTCGTCAGCCTGTCCAAGCGCGAGGCGGACGTGGCCATTTCCATCGAGCGCCCCCTGTCCGGCCCGTATGTCGTGACGAAATTGTCCGACTACCGGCTGAAACTGTACGCCACGCCAGCCTACTTGGCGCGCCATGCGCCGATCTCCAGCGTGGCGCAGCTGGCGCAGCATCCGATCATCGGCTACGTGGACGACCTGGTCTTCAGTTCGGAACTGCGCTACATGGACAACGTGGCGCCCGATTCCCTGCGCGCCTTTCGCAGCACCAGCGTGATCGCCCAGTATCACGCGGCGCGCGCGGGCCAGGCGCTGGCGATCCTGCCCTGCTTCGTGGCCCAGCAGTCGAACGAACTGGTCCCCGTGCTCGACGGCGAGATCGACCTGCTGCGCGCCTTCTGGATGATTTCACCGAGCGAACGGCGCAATATCGCCCGGGTCAGCGCCCTGTGGAATTACCTGCGCAGCGCCATCGATTTGAATCACGCCTACCTGATGGGCGAAACGGCCACGCCCAGCTGGCCAAGCTGACCGCGCTACACTGTCGCCACATACCAATAAGGAGAACGCCATGCTGATGGATGCGAACCAGGCCGTGCTGGTCATTGTCGACCTGCAAGGCCGCCTGATGCCGGCCATCCACGATGCGGGCCTCGTGCTGGCGCAAAACCTGCGCCTGGCAAAGATTGCCCGCCTGCTCGACGTGCCCGTGCTGGGCACGGAACAGAACCGCCAGGGACTGGGGCCGAACGTGGAAGAGATCGCCGCCCTGTGCGAACGGACCTTGCACAAGACGCATTTCGGCGCCTGCTTTGACGGCTTGCAGCAGATGCTGCCCGCCGGGCGCAAACAGATCGTCGTCACGGGGTGCGAAGCCCATGTCTGCATGCTGCAGACGGCCATCGGCTTGCTGGAGCTGGGGTACGAGGTCATCATCGCCATCGACGCCGTCGGCTCGCGCCAGGGGGCCAGCCGCGACGCGGCCCTGGCCCGCCTGGACAAGCTGGGCGCCCACCTGGTGACGGTGGAGATGCTGGCCTTTGAGTGGCTGCGAGACTGCAAGCACCCGCGCTTCCGCGAGGTATTGGCGCTGATTAAATAGAAAGCAGGTTTAAGCCAGATCAAGCCCGACGGCTGCCCATTTGCTAGCTTGGTAACAGCGCCCCCATTCCGAGCGGCGCGCCGTCCACATCAGCAAGGGAGCCATCATGGCCTACATCCTGCGGGGCAAGCTATGCGGCTTGATCTGTGCCGAGTGTCCTGAAGCCTTGTCCCACGTCATCGTGCGCCTGTACCGGCCGCGCGAGTCGCAAAACGTCACGGCCCTGGCCATGGCCAGCGCCAAGGAAACCTTCGCCATCCTCACGGAAGAAGAGGTGCAAGCGAAAGCACCGTTCCTGCTGGCCGAAGCGCGCACGGACGAGGACGGCAACTACAGTTTCACACTAGACGGCGATTACCGGGGCGAGGCCGTGGAAGTCGACATCCTGTGCCCCACCGTGCCGCAGTTGAAACCGGGGCCGAAAGACCCCGTGCCGCTGCAGTTTTCCATCACCACCATCCAGCCCCGCTGGCGCCAGGCCGAGAACGACTTCCTCGCCATCTGGGACTATTGCCTACCGCAACGCTTCTGGTGCCTCGTACGCGCCCGCTTCGGCGCCTGGACCATCTGCGGCCGCCTGCGCACCTGCGACGCGCCCCACGCGCCGATCGCCGGCGCCACCGTGCGGGCCTTCGACGCCGACTGGCTGCAGGACGATGCGCTCGGTGTCGCGGTGACGGACGCCAGCGGGCGCTTCCGCATCGATTACCTGACGTCCGACTTCACCTTGACGCCTTTCTCTCCGTTCATCAACGTGGAGTTCGCCAGCGGGCCCGACGTGTATTTCACGGCGCAGCTGGGCAGCGTGCCCATCCTGTCGGAAACGCAGGCCAACGGCCGCCAGCCGGGCCGCGAAAACGTGGGCCATTGCTTCTGCGTGGAATTGTGTTCGAAAGAAGTCTTGCCACCCGACGTGGAAGGCGTGCCCCACTGGCAGCAGGTGGAAGTCTTCGACATCCACCCGTTTCCCTCGCTGGCCGGCTTTTCCGCGCAAGGCTATGCGGGCGGCGCCGGCGCCTCGTATGTGTTCGCCGGCGGCGTCACCCTGAAAGGCAATTGCCCGTTGCGCAATAGCGCCATCCCCGCCAACCCGCTCGAATACCGCTTTCTCATCGGCGAATGGACCTGGCCCGGCGGCAGCGACGACCCGACGGTCATCCCCTCGGTGGCGCCCGCCAGCCTGGCGCCGTTGACGCAAGTGCTCGGCACGCACGTCGGCTATGTGTTTTATACGAACGGACTGGGCCTTGGCGACTCGGCGCCCGTCATCATCGACGCGGGCGATTTGAAACCGGGCGGCTGGATACGGGTGGACGGCAAACCCGTCACCGTGGACATGCGCGACGGCACGACGGCCATCGTCAACGTGGCGCCCAGCATCTTCCTGCGCACGTTTGACTTGCTGACCGTGAATACGCCGGCCATCACGAGCTTGCATCCGGCCAAGCTGCCGGGCGGCTTGCCCATCCTCGACGCGGGCCGCAGCCTGGCGGCGGCCGAGAGCGAACCGATACGCCGCTACCGCCTGGGCTTCGAGGTGCGTGACGGCATCAGCCTGGCGCTGGTGGCGACGGACGGGCTCGATTCCATCGTCTTCGACAACTCGCCCGTCATCGTGGCGCTGGACCTGGAAGAGCTGCGCAGCAATGCCTGCAATCCCATCGCGGGCGGCCTCGTGCATATCCTGTACACGATAGACCACCCGCATCTGCGCTTTTTCAATATCACGATTTCCAACAACAACGGCATCACGCATCCGCCGCCACCGCTGCCGGCAGCCAGCTTCACCCCGCCGCCGCCACCGAGCAACTATCTGTTCCGCGGCGGCGCGGGCGGGCCTCACTTATCGGGCAACAATGGCGGCTTCCCCGTCAACGTGGCGCTCGATCCGCCGTGCGCTTACCGGGTGGCCATCGGATGGCAGACGCGGCATTACCTGGCGTCCAGCCACAGCATCGACAGGCTGTACTGCAAGTAGGCGAACTCAGAAGTAGCGCACCCACGCCTGTTTCGACGTGCGCTTGTAATTGGCAAATGCGCGGCAAGGAAAATACAGCACGGGCATCAGGGCCAGTGCGATCAGCCACACTTGCCAGATGTGCTCGACGCCATAACGGTCGCCATGGTTGGCACCCAGCGCGGCCGTCAAGGCGATACGGATGACCAGCAGCAGGTACAGGTGCAGCAGATAGTAGAACATGGGCGCGCCGCCGAAGGTGGCGCAAGCGCGCGTAAACCCGTTATCGACGCTTTCCAGCCAGGCCATGCCCAGCAAGCCCAGGCCCAGGGTGAACAGCAAAAAGTCCAGCGATGGCGGATATTTGGTGAAGTTCAGCACGTTCATGGCCGTGCGCAAGGCCGTGTCGCCGGCCACCCACGGCAGGGTTTCGCCATAAATATTCAAGCCGCGCAGCACGGCCAGCAGCAGCAAGCTGCCGCCGCCCAGCGCCAGCAGCCAGCGGCGACGGCTTTCGGCGGACAGCCCGCGCGCATACAGGGGCCCGGCAGCATAACCGAGCACGATCACGCCTATCCACGGCAGCAGCGGATAGCTGACCTTGATCTTCATGGCGCCATCGGCGACCAGATAACCGCGTTGCAGCAGCACCGTCAGCAGATAGTAGCCAAGGCTGCCCTCTTCCGCACGCAGCCAGGTAAACAAATGCTGCCCCGCGATGATCGCCACGCCCAGCACGACCAGCACTTTCAACGGGAGTTTATGCAGCACGGCCAGCGCCATCATGGCCAGGCCGATGACCCAGATCACCTGCAGATACAGGATCGCGGGCGTGAAAGTGCCCATCCAGGCAAAGTTGACGAACACGAGTTCCAGCACGACGAGCAGCAAGCCCCGCTTGAACAAAAAGCCGCTGGCACTGCGCGGACCGGCGGCCGGATGCGCATACAGCCAGGCCGACAAACCCGTCAAAAAGACGAACATGGGCGCGCACACGTGGGCGGCCAGGCGCGTGAAGAAGAGGGCCGGATCGACGTGGGCCGCATCCATGGGGTCGCCCACCTGGTGGTGCAGGAATACCGTTTCGCGCACATGGTCGAACAGCATGATCAGCATGACGAGGCCGCGCATGACGTCGATGACGGCGATGCGGGTGCGCAGGGTGGTGGTGGAAGTCAGGGGAGTGGGAACGGTCATTTATTCATTTTAAATGTAAGGATAAGAGTAGCGTGCGTACCCCAACAGCAGAAACTGGGGTCGGTTCCTTCGGAATCGGAATATGCCCCATTGGGGCATATTCCCCCGGCGGGTCCGACCCCGGCACTTTGCTGTTGGGTGAATACATCAAAACCTGTAATGCGCATTCAACGTCACCGTGCGCTCCGCCCCCGGCGCCACCCACAGCTGGCTATACGAACTCGCATAATAGCTGCGGTTGAACAGGTTTTCCACGTTCAGGGCCAGACGCAGTTTCGCCGTCGGTGAATACGATGCCAGCAGCTTGGCCGTCGTGTAAGCCGGCAAGGTAAATTTGCTGCTGATGGCCACGTCGCCCAGGCGCTCGCCCACGTATTGCAGGCCGCCGCCCACGCTGGCCGTGCCCGTGCCCAGTGCGAATTGCTGCGTGGCCAGCAGATTGGCGCTGTGGCGTGGCACGTTGGCGAAGCGGCTGCCCGTCACGATCGTATTGTCGCCGCGCGTGACGGTGGCGTTGGTGTAGGCATAGGCGCCCGAGACGCGCAAGCCGCGCGCCATTTCGCCCGACACGTCGAGCTCCAGGCCCCGGCTGCCCACCTCGCCCGCCGCGATGGCGAAGTCCGTGTTGGCGGGATTCGTCGTCAGCACATTGCTCTTGCGGATGTCGTACACGGCCACGGTGCCCGTCAGCTTGCCCGTTTCCAGCTTGGCGCCCAGTTCATACGAGCGGCTGCGCTCGGCCGGAAATGCCTGGTTGGCTATGCTGATGCCGCTGTTGGGCCGGAAGCCCTTGGCCGCGCTCGCATACAGCGACCACGCCTTCGACGGCTGGTAGACGAGGCCCGCGCGGGGGCTGGTGGCCGACAGTGACTGGCGGTTGCTCACGTGCAGGCGATTGTTCGTCACGTCCTGCGTGTAGCTATCGTGGCGCACGCCGACCAGCGCCTTCCATTGCGCGCCCAGATCGATCTGGTCCTGCGCATACAGGCCACGCGCCCTTTGCCCTTCCTGCGTATCGATGGATAGGGCCAGCGGATCGGCCTTGCCGCCGTACACGGGATTGAAAATATCGATGGCATAGGCATTCGCGGCCGAGGGATTGCGGCGCAGCTGCACCCGGTGGTCGTCGAAGTGATAAGCGTCGACGCCGGCCAGCACTTCGTGCGCCAGCACGCCCGTGGTGAACTTGCCCAGCACTTCAACGCGGGCCGACACGTCGGTGGCCGAAAAATCGCGGTGGCGGCGCTGGCGGTTCAAGGTGCGGCCATCGGCCAGCAGCTTGCTCGCCTCGGTCGAATAGCCGCGCAATTCGCTGTCACGGTAGGACGCCCCCGCCTGCACCGTCCAGGCGTCGGACAGCGCGTGGTGGATGAACAGCTGCTGCCCCAGCGACTTGACCGTCACGGGGCCGTCTCCCGGCTCGCCCAGGAAGCGCGACACGGGAACAAGTCCCAGCTGGCCATTCACGGCGACGACGCCGCGGTCGAACGGCGCGCGCTGGCGCACCGCCTCGATTTCATACGACACGGTCGTGTGCTCGCCCAACAGCCAGAGGAAGGACGGCGAAAACAGGCTGCGCTCGACTTTCACCGTATCGCGGAAGCTGTGCCCTTCCTCATGCGCCGCGTTCAGGCGGTAGGCGATGGTGCCGCTCAACGGTCCCGTCAAGTCGACGGCGGCGCGGCGCGCCTGGAAACTGCCGAAAGAAACATCGGCGCTGTATGCGGGCGCGAACTGCGGCTTTTTCGTCGTGATGTTCACCGTGCCGCCCGGCTCGCCCCGGCCGTACAGGGCGGAGGCCGGGCCTTTCAGTACTTCCACGGCCTGCGTGTTGCCGCCGTCGCGCATGCCGTTGTAGCCGCGGCTGGAACTGAAACCGTTGACCATGTAGTCGGAACCGAAATTCGGGTCGCCCGTAAAGCCGCGCATGGCATAGCTGTCCCACAGGCCGCCCAGCGGGCTTTGTTTTGCAATACCGCTGGCCAAGTCCAGCGCGCCGGCCAAAGTCGTCACGCCCGCGTCGCGCAGCAGATCGCCGGTCAGCACGCGCACGCTTTGCGGCAAGTCCATCAGCAAGGCATCCGTCTTGGTGGCGCCCGTGGCGGATAAACTGCGGTAATGCTGGCGCTCGGCCTTGACGGTGACGACGTCATCAGCCTGCGCACCATCGACTGCCAGTGACCAGGGGCTGGCGGCGGCCAGCAAGAGCGCCACGGGGCGGCGTAAAAACACGGACATGGGGATTCCTGACAATGGGGCAATTCAATGCAATAGGCTTGCATTATAATTGATAATCAATTCTCATTAAAGCCTTCCTCAATAATCTGCGTCAAAAACTCCACGAACACCCGCACCTTGGCCGCGCGCAGCTGGCGCGGGTGGAACAGCGCCCACAGGTCCGGCCCCCGCGTGCGGAACGGTTGCAGCACGGGCACGAGGCTGCCTTCACGCAGCGGCTGCAGCACGGAAACGGACAGCGCCTGCACGATGCCGCAGCCAGCCTGGGCGGCGGCAATCATCGATTCAATATGGTCGAAGGCCAGGGCGGCCGGCGGCGTGTGCGCATATGCGGCAGCGCCCGCCTCTGCCTCCTTGGCCTGGAACAGCCAGGGCCGCACCTGGCGCGATTTCGGATAGAGGAAATGCAGGCAGGCAAACTGGTCCAGTTCCTGCGGCGTGCGCGGCAGGCCATGCCGGGCAACAAAGGCGGGCGAGGCGCAGCACAGGTAATCCATCTTCAGCAGGCTGCGCGCCACCAGCGATGAATCCTGCGGCTCGCCGATGCGCAGCATCACGTCGATGCCCTCTTCCACCATGTCGACCAGGCGGTCGCTGACCGTCAGGCGCAGGGAAATGTCGGGATAGGCGGCCGTAAAACGGGGCAAGGCGGGCGCCACCAGGTTGCGGCTGATGCTGCTGGGCATATCCACGCGCAAGCTGCCCGAGGGTGTCCCGGCCGCTTGTTCAAGACTGGACTCCAGCGCCGCCATATCGGCCAGCATCTGGCGCGCCTGCGCGTGGCACTGCCGGCCTTCCGCCGTCAGCGACATGCTGCGCGTGGTGCGCTGCAAGAGGCGCACGCCGAAGTGTTTTTCCAGCGCCGCCACCTGGTTGGTCACGGACGAGGTTGAAATGCCCAGGCGCTGCGCCGCCTTGCTGAAACCGCCCGCCTCGACCACGGCGCAAAACACCTGCATCGCTTCCAGCCTGTCCATGCATTTCCTCCTGTTTGACTATGATTATCCACGATATCGAAATAGTGCATGGGGCCGCGCCCCGTTTTTCTTTGCGCCATCCCCGCCTAGACTGAGGCATCAACCACAGGAGAATCCCATGCAAGCCCTCGTCCTCACCAGCTTTGCCGCCCCCATGAGCATCGCACACCTGCCCGTGCCGCAGCCCGGCCCCGGGCAAGTCCTCGTGCGCATCGCCGCCAGCGGCGTCAATCCGCTCGACACGAAAATCGCCGCCGGCGCCGCCCCGCACGCCCGGCCCCGCCTGCCCGCCATCCTCGGCATCGACGTGGCCGGCACGGTGGAGGCCGTCGGCGATGGCGTGACGACTTTTCACGTTGGCGCAACAGTGTATGGCATGGCGGGCGGCATAGCCGGCATCCAGGGCTCGCTGGCCGAGTACGGCGTCTTCGACGCAGCACTGCTGGCGTCCGTGCCGCCAGCGCTGGGCATGCGCGAGGCGGCCGCCCTGCCCCTCGTCTTCATCACGGCCTGGGAAGGGCTGGTCGACCGCGCCCACGTGAAGGCGGGCGACAGCGTGCTCGTGCAGGGTGGCGCGGGCGGCGTGGGCCACATGGCGGTGCAGCTCGCCGTCGCCCTTGGCGCCACGGTGTTTGCCACGGGCAGCGCCGCCAGCCGCGATGCCATCGAAGCACTGGGCGCGCGTTTCATCGATTACCGGACCAGCACGGTGGACGATTACGTGGCCGAACATACGGGCGGCGCCGGCTTCGACATCGTCTACGACACCGTGGGCGGCGCCACCCTGGACGCCAGCTTCCAGGCGGCACGCATGTACGGCGGCCACGTCGTCAGCTGCCTGGGCTGGGGCACGTTCGCACTGAGCCCGCTGACGGCGCGCGCGGCGACGTACTCGGGCGTGTTCACCCTGCTGCCCCTGTTGAGCGGTGAGCATCACGGGCGCCATGGGGCCATCTTGCGCGAAGCCAACAAATTAATCGAGGCGGGCAAGCTGCAGGTGCGGCTCGATCCTCGCCGCTTTACCCTGCGCACGGCGCATGAAGCGCACGCGGCGCAGATGGACGGCAGTGCGCGCGGCAAGTTGGTGGTGGAGGTAGAGGATTGAACGCCGCTTGTTTCCTGCACGATCAAACGTTAATATGCAAGAATTAACTTGCATATTAACGGAGCTCTTGATGCGTGAAAATCTGGAAAAACTGCTGGCGCAGGGGCGCGACAACGCGCTGCTGCGCTTTGGCCTGGGCGACGCCTGCCTGAAAGAGCATGACGCCGAGCAAGCGGCCCTGCACCTGGCGCAAGCCACCGTGCAGCAGCCCGGCTATTCCGCCGCCTGGAAACTGCTGGGCAAGGCCTTGCACCAGCTGGGCCGGCTGGACGAAGCGCAGGCCGCCTGGACCACCGGCGTGACGGTGGCCCGGCAGCAAGGCGACCTGCAAGCCGTCAAGGAAATGACGGTGTTTCTGAAACGCCTGCACAAACAGCGGCAGGCGGCGGAGTAAAAAGCTTAATGCGCGTGCGCCGCGCCCTTCGCTTCGGCAGGCAAGGCCACGCCCCGCTCTTTCGCAAGGCGCTTGGCCAGCAAGCCGCCCGCTTCGGCCGCATAGGCGCGGCAGGCGTTGGCGTCGATCAGGGGATTGTCCGATCCGCTGCGCTTGGCGGCCTTGCCCAGCACGTCCGTCGTGCCCGGATGCACGGGAATGATGATGTCGCATGGCAAGGTAGCCACCTTGGCGATGCTCGCTTCGAACGAGGCCGAAATATCGGGCGTGCCGCCTTTGCCCGTGTAAGTGAAATCGCCGCTCGAATACGGGTTCAGGCTGTCCGCATACACGACGTCCAGGCAGCGCTGGCCTTCGCACGAGGTCCACGTCCACGTCGTGCCGCCGGGAGTGTGGCCCGGCGTCATGTGGGCCGTCAGGGTCAACGGTCCCACCTTGACGGTATCGCCCTCGCCTACCAGGCTGACCTTGCTTACCTTGGCCACATGCACGACGGGATCGGCCTGGTACTGCGGATCGTCCTTGCCGTTGGTGCCGCTTTGCAGCACGGGGGCGGCCGCCGCGCTGGCCATCACGGTGGCGCCGCTCGCCCGTTGCAGCGCGGCGATGCCGCCCGCATGGTCCCAATGGGCGTGCGAATTGAGGATGTATTTCACGTCCTCGATACGAAAGCCCAGCGCCTTGATATTTGCGATGATCAAGGGCGCCGATTGAGGCAGCGCGCCGTCGAGCAGGATATGGCCTTGCGGACTCGTCACCAACACGGCGGACAGGCCGGCCGTGCCCACATACCAGGTATTGCCAAAGACATTGAACGGCTTGACGGGCGCGTTCCATTCCTTGCAATTGTCGCAATTTACCGGTTTATCCTGCACGGTCGCCGGCGTCTTCGCCTGCACCGTAGCAGCCGCCATGGTCGCAACCGTAGCCAGCATCAACTTCGCCAATAGTGTCATCTTCATCTCCAGAGTGTAAAAAAGAAGGGCGCCCGCACTGGCGCGCCCGGGGGGGTATCAATACATGGGGCCGGTCCTGTCGGCCAGGGTGTCGCGGATGTGTCCGGCGTCGAGCGAGCGCCGCCGCGCGCCGTCGGCATCCAGCAGCACCACGGTGACGTGCTTGCCGCCGCTGCGCATGCGCATCGTCAGGCAGCTGCCCGCCTCGTGGCTGCTGCCCGTCTTCGACAGCACAATGTCCCAACCCTTGCTACCCACCAGCGGATTGGTATTGTGCAAGGTACGCCATTTGCCATTGACGGCCACGCTCGCTTGCGGGTGGCTGGTGATGCGCGCGATGTCCGGATAGCGCGCGGCTGCCGCGACGATCTTCGCCACCTCGCTGGCCGTGGACGTATTCGCGGGCGAACTGCCGACGGGGTCCAGCAAGGTGGTGCGGCGCAAGCCCAGGCTGCGGATTTTCGCTTGCAAGGCGTCATTAAAAGCCGCGCGGCCGCCCGGATAGGTGCGCGCCAGCGCGGCGGCGGCGCGGTTTTCGGACGGCAGCAGCGCCAGTTGCAACAGCGCGCCGCGCGACACGGCCACGCCATCGGCCAGCAGGCTGTGGCGCTGCAAGGACGCCTCGCCGTCGGCGCGCACGATGCGCACCTGCTCGTCATGATCCTGCCCCGCGTCGAGCACCACCATGGCCGTCATCAGCTTGGTGATCGAGGCGATGGGCACGACGGCGTCCGCATCTTTCGCCATCAGCACCTTGCCGCTGGCGTCATCGAACACCAGCATGTGTTTCGCGCTGACGGGCAAGTCCAGCATGCCGGCGGCGGCCTCGGCCAGGGTCGCCCCATTGACTTCAGGCTTGCCCTGCATCTGCAGCAGCAAGGTGGCGCAGGCCAGCAGCAAGGCGGGCACGGCCATCTTCCAGCCGCCGGTGTCAGGGCCGGGCGCCATCAAGCGTTCTATGCGTGCGAGCAAGGCCCCGCCCCGTGCCGACATCAGCAAGCCGGAATGGTTTGGCGCGGCCGTCTGCAGGGACAAGGCGTGCAGCGCCGTGGCCAGTTGCTGCGGGTCTTGCAGCGCTTGCGCGGCCAGGGCATCGGCCACCTGTTCGCGCTCGGTCCGCATGCGCGCCGACAGCCACCAGACGACGGGGTGAAAGAACAGCAGCGCCTCGGCCACGCTTTGCAACAGATTGACCAGGTAATCCCAGCGCCGCACGTGGGCCAGCTCATGCGCCAGCAGCGCTTCGAGCAAGGCGACGGGCATGCCGCTCAGCAAGGAAGCCGGCAGCAGGATGACGGGGCGCCAGAAGCCCACCGTCACAGGACTGGCCAGGCCCGCATGCAGTTTCAGCGGCACTTGCTGGCTGCCGCGCAAGCCCATGCGCTGCGCCAGCGCATCGAGACGCGCCTGCCAGAGGGCCGGGGCGGCCGCCGCCTGGCGGCGCAGCTTGCCGACCCAGGCCAGGCCCAGGCACAGGCGCAAGCTCATCAAGCCAACGCCGGCGCCCCAGGCCAACACCAGGGCCGGCATCCACGCTTGCAGCGCGGCGCGCCAGGCGGGCGGCGCGGCCAAGGGCAGCTGGGCCGGCGAAATGCCCGACAGCAGAGACAGCAGGTGGACCGAGGGAATACACAGGCACAGCAGCAGCGCCAGCGCGCAGACGGCATAGCGCCAGCGGGCGCTGGCATGGCGCAGCAGCCACAGCAGGACAGCGGACACGGCGCCGACGATCACGCCCTGCCAGACAAAATACAGCAGGACCCAGCCCAGCGCAGGGACAAGCTTGCCCAACTCAACGCCCAAGCCCATGTCCAGGTTCATGGCGCGCCGCCATCCTTGCTGCGCAGGATTTTTTCAATTTCCAGGCGTTCCGCGTCGCTCACGTGCTCGCGCAGCGCCGTCAGCACGAGCGCCTTGCCGGAACCGGAAAACACCTTGCCGATCAAGTCCTTGAGCAAGCTGGTCTGCAGCTTTTCCTGCGCTTCGACGGCCGCATACAGCTGGGGACGCTGGCTTTCGTCACGGCTCAACAAGCCCTTGCCATGCATCAGCTGCAACTGACGCAGCACGGTGGCGTAACTGGCGTCGGCACGCTCGGCGGCCAGGGCCTCGTACACGGCGCGCGCGTCGGACGGACCGCGCTGCCACAGGATGCGCAGCAGGTCCAGTTCGGCGGCCGTGGGATGGGGAGTGGAGGTATTTTTTAACATGCCGCCAGAATACCGATTCTAGAACTCTATGTCTAGAACTTTTTTTCTGGATTGGCAACGAGATTAGAATTCCCGCAAGCGATCGAACAGGTCCAGCAAGGCCGCCTCATCGACCAGCACCGTCCCCTGCCCGGCCAGCTGCGCCAGCAGTTCCGCCAGCACCGAGTAGATTTCCTCGCGCTCGACCGTCTCGATGATGCTCGCGCGCCGCTCGATCTTGTTGAATGCATCGACATAGGCGGCGACCATCGCCTCCAGCGCGTCGGCGGCCGCCGTTGCGTCCATGGCGGCATCAATGCCGCGCGTCACGGCCAGCATGTTCTTGTAGGCCAGCGCCGCCTTTTTCGCATACGCGGGGGAAATATGTTCGCGGCCATCCCAGTCGCGAAACGGGTTGAGCAGGTTGTCCGCCAGCCATTCCGGCTTGCGCGCCTTGGTCACCGACAAGTCCAGTCCCAGCGCCGCCGCCCTCTTGTAGCCGGTCTTGATGGCCTTGGCCACATCGGCGGGCAAGCTGGTCAGCCACAAGGCCGACAGCTGCGGCAATTGCGTGGCCGATGGAAACTCCTCCGCCGTGTAACCGAACAGGTCATAGGCGGTGAACATCCGCAGCTGGCTCAGTTGCGCCAGGCTGGCCATCTGCGACGCCAGCCCCGGCTTGCCCCAGATGCGCAAGGCCGTCAGATAGGGAAAGCGCCGCGCCACTTGCGCCAGGTCGACCTCTTTCATGCTGACCAGCGACAGGCCGCCCAGTTGGCCGAGACCGTGGAACGGCGGCAGCGTCTGCGTGCACTGCAGTGTCAGATGGCGGCCATCGGCGCCGTCGTCGATGCGCAGCGCCGGCGATGACGCGCCGCGCAGCGCGAGCAGGCTCAAGCCTTCGTTCAAGACCAGGCTGGTAACGCCATCGGGCTGCAGGATCAGCCGGTTCAAGCCACTGGCGCTGAAATCGAGCGCATGCACCGTCGATGATTGCCAGTGCAGCTCATTGATGAAGGGATTGCCCTGGATAAACTCCATCAGGGCCTGCGTGCCATTGCTGGTCTCGATGGACATCAGGCAAGGCAGTTGTTCCAACTCGGATATGTCGCCCAGCGCCTGCAAGACGCTGTCATTGATTTTCGTCGTGTCCTGCCGGAAAACCTGACCGCCGACGGTTACTTCACGCTCGTCCGACGCGGCCTTGAATTGCTGGCGCCGCAACGGGTCGATGCGCTCCCAGTTGCGCTGGCGCAGCACGCTGTCGCCCACGTTCCAGCCGCTGCGGTAGCTGTTGACTTCCACATCGACCAAAGGCGCGATATTGCCCACGAGGGTATGGCCAGGCGGCACGTTTGCCGTGGCATAGCAGTGGTCGTGGCGGTTATTCCAGAAGAAATAGTCGCACAGCAGCGGCCGCATGGCTTGCACGGCCGCCGCATCGGGCAAAGCGTCACCGGTCCAGTCCAGCTCCAGCACGGCAGCTACCGGCCTGGACGATGAAACGTCCTTGATGCGGGTGATCTGGCAAGCCACGTACTGCTGCAGCTCGGACGAAAACACACTGTAAACATCGCCAACATTCGGTAGCACGCAACTTCCTTTCAAAACACCTGACGGTCGAATGTTGAAAGATAGCAAATATGACAGCGCAGCGTCGTCCTGTTCAGTCCGCGTGCAGCTTGTGGTGCATGCGACGCAAGCCCAGCCACACGGCGGCGGCCACGAAGGGCACCAGCACGCCGACGAGGATTTCCGGATTCACGGGCAGCCCCATCACCTTGGCCGCCTTGCCCGTGTAGCTGAACAGGCCGATCACGTAATAGGAAATGGCGGCAACCGACAGGCCTTCCACCGCTTGCTGCAAGCGCAGCTGCTGCGCCGCGCGGGCGTTCATCGATTGCAGGATTTGCCGGTTCTGCAATTCCTGCACGATGCCCACGCGCGTGCGCAGCAAGTCATTCGTGTTGGCGATACGCTGCGCCATCGCTTCCTGGCGGCTGGCCATCGCTGCGCACGTATTCATGGCCGGCGTCAAACGGCGATCCATGAATTCCTCGACCGTCGGGATGCCTTCGATGCGCACTTCGCGCAACTCGTCGATGCGCGCCTTGACGAGGCCCATGTAGGCTTTCGAGGCGGAAAAACGGTAGCTATTGTCGAGCGACAACTTTTCTATGCGGGCCGCCAGGCGCGTGATGCGGTCGAGCAAGGCTTGCTCGGAAACGCCCTCGTCGCTGGCTCCCGGCGCGTCGTCCGTATCGACCATGGCGGCGGCCAGGGTGGCCAGTTCGTTCTCGATGGCGTTCAACGATGGTGCCGCCTGCATGGCGTAGGGCAAGCCCAGCAAGGCCATCATGCGGTAGGTTTCGATTTCCAGCACGCGCTGCACGAGGCGGCCCGACTGCTGCGAGCGCATGCCCGCGTCGCGGATGACGAAACGGCTGAAGCCGTCCGACTGGATCGTGAAATCCGTCCACAATTCGCCGCCCTGCAGCACCTTGCTGCCGGCCAGGGTATTGCCCTCGAATACGCGCGACAAGCCCTGCATGAAGATCTCGGCCGGTTCGGTCGCCTGCTCCAGCACCACGTGCGCCGCCACCATCAGCTTGCCCTTCAAGCCCACCAGCCACTGCTGCGGCAATTGCTCCAGCGGCATGCGTTCGAACGCCTGTTCCAGGGGCAAGGCCTGGCCCGGATGCTCGGCAAAGGTAAACGTGGCAAATTCCGTGTGGCATTCCCATTTCAGGCGGAAGCGGCCAAAGTCGTAATAAAAATACTTGGCTTCGGAACTAGGGGGCGTGACGCCGAAATGCGTGCACAGGGCCGCCAGGGTGGCGTGCTGGGCCGCCATATTCGACGCACCGGGCGCCGCGCTGTCGTCTTTGTAGACGGCCAGATGGGTGATCAGCTCGGGGGCGTCGAGCTGCAAGAACGGCCGCGAGTGGATTTCCGCAGCCAGCGGCACGCGCAAGGCGTGGTTCAAACTGGAGTTAATCAAGTGCATGATAGCCAAAGGTAAAGTTGCAAAACTGCTTAGACCCGCACTGCCTGCGGCAAGGTCTGATTGTCACAGTGTAACAAAGCAGAATGCATGCCATCCTTTTCCAAGGCCCGTCATATCGTCTTGACAAGCACCGTTGCGCCCTTCTCCACCCCCTGACGGCTACCCAACCACCAGAACATGCCGGCCAGCACGACGGCCGAAGCCTGTCCCAGGGCCAGCTTGAATGCACTGTCGAACAACAACGGTGCGACAAA
The DNA here is from genome assembly GCF_900103595.1 of Janthinobacterium sp. OK676. Taxonomy (NCBI): domain Bacteria; kingdom Pseudomonadati; phylum Pseudomonadota; class Betaproteobacteria; order Burkholderiales; family Oxalobacteraceae; genus Janthinobacterium; species Janthinobacterium sp. OK676. Next base: position 423,561 of record NZ_FNHA01000004.1, on the reverse strand, counting down.
ACCGGACACCAGCGCAAACACCAGCATTTGCACGAAATTCTGTAAGGAGGCGGCCAGGCCCCTCATCTGCGGGAATATATCGAGCGTCGACATCGTCATGCCCGGCAAGGCCAGCGACATGCCGAACGCGTACAGCATCACGGGCACGACGGCGAACGGGATGCTGGCCGCGAACCAGTGGTTGTAAGCCATATTGAGCGCGCCCGTGGCCGCCATGGCCAGCAAGCCCCAGCGCACCAGCACGGTGCTTTTCACCGTATGGGCCAGCTTGCCGGACAGCGCCGAGCCCAGCACCAGGCCCGCCACCATGGGAATGAACATCCAGCCAAACGCCGTTTCCGGCAAGCGCAGCAGTTCCAGGATGAAATGCGGGGCCGATGCGATGTACAGGGCGAAGCCGCCAAAGGCGAAAGCCACGGCCAGCGAGCGCAGCAGGAACGCCCGGTGGCGCAAGGCCATCCAGTAATTGCGCGCGATGTTGCCTGGGTGGAAGGGTTGACGTTGCTCGACGGCCAAACTTTCCGGCAAGCCTTTCAGGCAAGCCAGCAACAACAGTACCGTGACGGAAAAGGTGAACACGAACGTCGATTGCCAGCCATACGCCACATGCAGCCAGCCGCCGATGATGGGCGCGATGGCCGGCGCGATGCCGAACACCATCATGATATTGGCCAGCATCTTTTGCGCGGCCGCGCCCGACAAGCTGTCGCGCACGATGGCTTGCCCGATCACCCTGCCCGCCCCCGCCGAGGCGCCCTGCATGCCGCGGAAGAACAGCAGCCAGCCAAAGCTGGGCGCGAACGCCGCGCCGATGGAGCCGGCGGCAAAGATCAGCAGGGAAGCGAGGATCACTGGCCGGCGGCCGAACGAGTCGGACAAGGTGCCGTAGAACAAGGTCATGAAGGCGTAGGCAGCCAGGTAGACGCTCAGGGTCTGCTGCACCAGCACGCTGCTGACGTCGAAATGCGTGCCGATCGCGGGAAACGATGGCAGGAAGGTATCCGTGGCGAACGGGCCCAGCATGGCCAGCCCGGCCAGCACGAGGGTCAGGTTTCTGGTCTTCATGCAAGCTCCTGCGCGGCGTACTGGCGGCGCAAGCCGTCGAGGGCCGCCAGCGAGAAGGCGGCAATATGCCGGGCGATATCGGCGATGCCCGCCTCGTCATAGGTGATTTCCGGCACCACCAGTTCATGCACGATGCGCGAACGGGCATAAAACACCACCTGGCCTATCACGCTGAACACGCATTTCTGCACCACGTCGGCGGGCATGCCCGGCCCCACGACGCCACGGATCAGGCTGGTGAACAGCGCGTGCTGCGGACGCACATTGCGCTCGGCCAGCTTGTGGATGGCCGCCGTCGGCTCGATCAGCTCGCGCGCCACCAGGCGGCTGAACAGCGAAGCGGGACCAGAGCGCAACATGTCGGAGACGAGCGCTTCGATGGCCAGGCGCAATTGCTCCACGGGCGGCAGCTGCGCCTGCGCGCTGGCGGCAGCCACCTCCGCGGCCGAGGCGCGCGCCAGGTCGCGCGCATGGTCGAAGGCGGCCAGGTGCAGCTCTTCCTTGCCATGAAAATAATAGCTGACCATCGCCACATTCACCCTGGCTGCCTCGCAGATGCGGCGCACGGAGGTGTTCTTGTAGCCATCGTCGGCAAACAGTTCCGCCGCCACTTGCAGGATGCGCGCACGCGCCGGTTCGCTTTCTCTTTCGTTTCCCTTGTCTTGCCTCATGCCATACCCATTTGTTAAACAACCGTTTAATATTGTACGGAATTATATCAAACACTCGTTTAACTTTCAGGCGGACGCAAAAAAGCCCGGCGTACCGGGCTTTTTACAAGCTCTGCCGCAGCTTAGTGCTTCATCGCCGGCATCGGGCTCGAAGTCGCGCCCAGCGGACGCGCCACGGCATTGACTTCGATCGTTTCGCGGTGCTTGTCCTCGCCTTCGACGACGAGGGTCAGCGGAATCTTGTCGCCCGCCTTCACTTGTCCTTTCAGGTCCAGCAGCATCACATGGTAGCCGCCCGGTTTCAGCTCGACGGCTTTACCGGCTGGCAAGGCGATTTCCTTGACCTGGCGCATGCGCATCATATTGTCCGCCATGCTCATTTCATGGATTTCCGCCACGCTGGCCACGGACGAGCGCACTTCCAGCAGGCGCATGGCTTTCGGTGCCGTGATCTGCATGAAGGCGCCCGTGGCTTTTTGCTGCGGCACGGTGGCGCGCACCCACGGGTCGCTGATCTGCACGGAAGTCTGGGCGGCGGCGGAGAAGGACAGCACGGCCAGGGCTGTGGCCAGCAGGGTTTTCAGATGGGTCATGATTATTTCCTCGGTGTGGTTATAAGGTGTATTTCGATTTCATCAGGGTCTTGATGTCCTGCACGCACTCGTCACCCGTCAACTGGTGTTTCAAGCCCAGGCGCATGCGGCCCTCGGTATCGAGCACATAGCTGATGGCCGTATGGTCCATCGTGTACGAACTGCCGCTCGGCACGCGGCGGTAGAAGACCTTGTAATTGAAGGCCGTCTGCGCCGTGTTTTTCGGATCCGTGCGCAAGCCGAGGAAGCTGGGGTCGAAGGCGCGCATGTACTCGCCCAGCAACTCGGGTGTATCGCGCTCGGGGTCGATGCTGATGAAGATCACTTGCAGCTTGTCGCCATCCGGCCCCAGCTTCTGGCGGATTTCCAGTGCGCGCGACAATGCTGTCGGGCACACGTCCGGGCATTGCGTGAAGCCGAAGAAGACCATCACATACTTGCCCTTGAAGTCGGCCAGGGTGTACATCTTGCCGTCGGGGCCGCTCAATTTGAAGTCGGGCTTGTAATCGCCTCCCGTCAAGTCGAGGCCGTTGTAATGGGGTTTCGGCGCTTGTTCGCAAGCGGCAAGCGTAAGCAATCCCGCCGTGCCGGCGAGAAGGAAAAGACGACGTTTCATGATAATTCCGGCCCGATGGGCGTAGTGGAGACAGTTAAGACGTGGAAGGCGTGACTGGGTGTTCAGGCAGCCAAAGGCGGACCGCGCGGGCTGGCGGCCAGCCATGCGAACGGCGCCCGCGGCGCCTGGTAAAACAAGGGCGGATAGTGGTCGTGGCCCGTGATGACGGGCAGCGTCGATGCTGGCGACGGTGGCAAGCCCACGCTGCCCGCATGGCTGATGCAGAACGGACAATGCTCGATGTGGTGCAGCACGGAACCGGTGGTGGATGTGGCGGCGGGCGCCAGGTCCGCTTGCGTGTAGACGGCGCCGCTGGCCGAGCAGATCTCGACGGCGGCATTGTTCGCGTTCGCGTGCTGCGAGGCAAACGCATACGACAGGGATGGCGACAGCGCATTGAGCAGTATCGCCAGGCAGGCGAACCACATAGGCCACTGTTTGCGCTTCAATAAAGATCCCATGGCCCGATTATAACGGAGTCTGGCTATCCGGGCGCCTGGCCGCGCAGGAACAGGCTGGGGCGCACGCCGGCCACATCCACGCAAGCGTCGCAAAACGCGGGGATCGAGGCAAAGCCCGAGCCGGCCGCCACTTGCGCCAGGTCGCGCTCGCCGTGTTCGCCATCGGCATCCGCTTGCGCCGCCGTGTGCAGCGCGTGCGCCAAGCGCTGTTCGCGCACCAGGCTGAGCAATGCCTCGCCTTCGGAAAACAATCGTGCCCTGGCCTTGTGCGGCGTCACTTGCCACAGGGCCGCCAGGCGCGCCGCCGTCCATTTGCCTTGCGGCGTATCAAAGATATGCTGGGCCAGCGCCTGGCTCCAGCGCTTGCCGCCGCCGTGGCCGCCATCGGGCTCGTCGTCTTCCAGCGCCAGGGTGAACACGGCCGGCTTGCCCCGCCCCGGCATCACGTCGCAAGCGAAGCGCAAAAAGGCGGGCACGACGAAACTGTCGCCGCTGGCCAGTTTCTTGGTGGCGATTTCGTTGTGCAAGGTCACAAAACCCTGGCGCACGGTGACGCGCAGCCGGAGCGGAAAGCGCAAGCCCAGCAAGTGCAATGGATGATCGGAAACGAGGGCCATGCGTCAGGTCGATGTGGTGAACGAGCCGCCAGCATGCCACACATCGCGCAGGCAGTCTGTCATCACAGCGACGCTACGCCGTAATGGCGCAAGCCGTCGAGGTCGACGACGCGGATCGATTGATAGGCAATGCTGATGAGCTGTAGTTCGGCCAGATGGCCCAGCGCCTGGTTCACGCGCTGGCGCGAAATGCCGGTTAGCAAGCCGATTTCTTCCTGCGACAGCTCAAGCACGCGGGAAGTGCGCGGATATAGCATGGGGTGGAACAGCTGCGCGATGGCTTGCGCCACTTGCGCGTCGACGGCGAGCAGGCGCTGGTTCTGGATGGTGGCGATGAATTGCCCCATGCGTTCGTTCAGTTGGCGGATGACGAAGGCGTTAAAGGAGAGGCTCTCGGCCAGCAGCAGATGAAACAGGTCCACCGGCACGAGGATGATGTCCGCGGCGCGCACGGCCACCACGTCGTAGCGGCGCAGTTCGCGCTTGAGCACGCTGCCCTCGCCGCACCAGCCGCCGGCCGGCACGCCGGAAAACGTGGCACCGCGCCCATCGGCGTTGTAGACGGCCAACTTGATCAAGCCCGTGTGCACGCCGATCCAGTGCGCGGACGGTTCGCCGCGCCGCGTGATGAAGGCGCCCGCCTCGACATGCCGGACCACGCTGCCGGCGCGCAACAGGGTCTGGTGCCGCGCATCGAGGGCCGCGAACCAGTCGTGGCTGTCGAGTTCGGGCACGGCACGGTCTACACTATCGTTGCTATCCATTCCATCCTTCAGACCTGTCACTAAGATGACAGTGATTTTACAGCGCCGGTGCTATGCTGGCCCCATCAATCCCGAAACAGGGAGCTACAAGATTCTTTTACCAGGAGACAAGCATGACACCTGATTTCAACACCGGCCTCGGCAAGAACAGCGCCAACTACGCCGCCCTCACCCCGCTCGACTATATCGCCAGGGCAGCCGCAGTATATGGCAATCGCCTGGCAATTGCACATGGCAGCCTGCGCCAGACGTGGCGCGAAACGTATGCGCGCACGCGCCGCCTGGCGTCCGGCCTCGTCAAGCTGGGCGTGGGCACGGGTGATACGGTCGCCGTGATGTTGCCGAACACGCCCGCCATGGTGGAAGCGAGCTTTGGCGTTCCCATGGCCGGCGCCGTCCTCAATGCCCTCAACATCCGCCTCGACCTGGCATCGCTGACCTTCATGCTGCGCCACGGCCAGGCGAAAGTCTTGCTGGCCGACACGGAATTTGCGGAACTGGCGCGCCAGATGGCGGCGCAGATTCCCGGCTTGCGCGTGATCCAGGTCAACGACCTGCTGGGACCGGAAGTGGATGCTTTTTCCGACCTCGACTATGAAAGCCTGCTGGCCGGCGGCGACCCCGAGTACGACTGGCAGCCGCCGGCGGACGAATGGGACGCCATCGCCCTCAACTACACGTCCGGCACCACGGGCGACCCGAAAGGCGTCGTCTACCACCACCGCGGCGCGGCCCTCAATGCCCTGTCGAACATATTAGAGTGGGACATGCCCAAGCATGCGGTCTACCTGTGGACCTTGCCCATGTTCCACTGCAATGGCTGGTGCTTCCCGTGGACGGTCGCCGCCCGCGCCGGCGTCAACGTGTGCCTGCGCAAGTTCGAACCGAAGCTCGTGTTCGACCTGATGCGCGAATTGCGCATCACCCACTATTGCGCCGCGCCCATCGTGCATGCGGCCCTGGCCAACGCGCCGGCCAACTGGCGTGACGGCATAAGCTGGACCGTGCGCGGCATGGTGGCTGGCGCGCCGCCGCCGGCGGCCATGGTGGCGAAGATCGAAGCCATGGGTTTCGACCTGATCCACTCGTATGGCTTGACGGAAGTGTATGGCCCGGCCGCCATCTGCGCCGAGCAGGACGAGTGGGCCGCGCTGTCGCAGGAAGAGCGGGCCGTATTGAAATCGCGCCAGGGCGTGCGCTACCACTTGCAAAGCGCCGTCGCCGTGCTCGACCCGGAAACGATGCAGCCCGTGGCGGCCGACGGCGAACAGATCGGCGAGATCATGTTCCGTGGCAACATCTGCATGAAGGGCTATCTGAAAAATGAAAAGGCGACGCAGGAAGCGTTCGCCGGTGGCTGGTTCCACACGGGCGACCTCGGCGTCATGTATCCGGACGGCTATATCAAGCTGAAGGACCGCAGCAAGGACATCATCATTTCCGGCGGCGAAAACATTTCCAGCGTAGAAGTGGAAGATGCGCTCTACCACCACCCGCAAGTGCTGGCCGCCGCCGTCATCGCCCAGCCGGACGAAAAATGGGGCGAGACGCCGTGCGCCTTCGTCGAATTGCGCGAAGGCGGCACGGTGACGGAAGCGGAATTGATCGCGTTCTGCAAGAACAACCTGGCCGGTTTCAAGGTGCCGAAAGCCATTTATTTCGGTCCCCTGCCCCGCACGTCGACGGGCAAGATCCAGAAGTTCGAATTGCGCAAGCGCATGCAATCGGACAAGGCCATCGACGTCTAGGCGCTTAACTGCCTTTGCCTTGCAGCCACGCCGGCTGCGCCACCACGAGGCGCGAGAAGCTGGCGATGCTGGCCACGGCGGCGAACCCTGCCGCCAGGCACAGCGCATACGTCGTGCCCCGGCTGGCCGAGACCGTGAAGCAGTACGCGACCAGCGCCGCGCCCGTGGCTTGCCCGATCAGGCGCGACGTGGCCACCACGCCGCTGGCGCCGCCGGCCCGCTCGGGCGGCGCGCTGCCCATGATGGCTTTCAGATTGGGCGCCTGGAAAAAGCCGAAGCCGATACCGCACAAGGCCATGCGCCAGCCGATGTCAACGACGCTGGGGTGGGCCGGTATCCACACGAGTGTCAGCAAGCCGCCGGCCAGCGCCGCCAGGCCGATGCCGCCCAGCACGCCCGGCGAATACCGGTCGCTGAGGCGCCCGGCCACGGGCGCCATCACGGCCACCAGCACGGCCCATGGCGTCATCAGGAAACCCGTCTCGACGGGCGAACGGCCCAGTGTCACTTCAAAATAGAATGGCAGCGAGACAAACGCCAGCCCCTGCGCGGCGAACGTGCAGATGGCCGTCAGCGACGACAGCAGAAATAATGGACGGCGAAACAGGTCGATCGGCAGCATGGGCGCCGCGTGCCCCGCCTGGCGGCGCAACAGCAACACAAAAAAGATCACGACGGCCACCAGTTCCGGCAGCAAGGTCGACAGGGCCGCGTGATGGGCCGCGTCGCCGAACAACAAGATCAGCAAACCGAAGGCGCCCACGTTGTACAGCGCCGTGCGCGCATCCAAGGTGTGACCGGACAGTTTTGTCGCCGGCAGCATGCGGCTGGCGAGGAAAAATCCGGCCACGCCCAGCGGCACATTGATGGCGAACAGCCACGGCCACGATGCCGTCGCCAGGATCAGCGAGGCGGCCGTGGGCCCGATGGCGAACGCGACGGCCACCACCAGCGCATTGTTGCCGAACGCGCGGCCCAGCAAGTGTTTCGGATACAGGGCGCGCAGCAGCGCCGTGTTGACGCTCATCATGGCGCTGGCGCCGACGCCCTGGAACAGCCGCGCCACCACCAGCGAGGGCAAGGACCAGGCCAGCGCGCAGGCAAGCGAGGCCAAGGAAAACAGGAACATGCCGGAGATAAACACGCGCCGGTAGCCGGCGATTTCGCCGAGCGCGGAAAACGGCAGCAGGGTCGCCACCATGGCCAGCTGGTACACGTTCACGATCCAGACCGAAGCGGCCGGTGTCGTGTGCAGCTCGCCGGCGATGGCCGGCAAGGCCGTGTTGGCAATGGCCGTATCGAGCGAGGCCATGCCGACGCCGATGGCCAGCGCCAGCATGGCCCATAAACGGGCGCCGGGCGGCAAGCCGTCCTCGCCTACCATGAGGGCTTGCGTGTGCCGCTGCCTAGTCTGCTGCATAAATACACTACCTGTTCATCTTGCTGATCCGGGCAATACACTAGCATGGATGGGCGGACTCTGCCGGCAGGCAAGGTCCATCACTTCTGGCAGTCGATCACTTTAAAATCTTTCGAATAACAGATGCGCAACTCGCCCGAATGCTTTTCATAGCCGAGCCAGCGGCCTTTGAGCTGCGGGTTGTGCTGTTTCATCCACTGGAACAGCGCGTTTTTCGGCATAGTGGAGTCCGGCAACTTCAAGGCCAGGAACAGTTCGCGCTCCTTCTCGAAATACTGCTTGGCCGTATCGAAATCGCAGGCGCCATGCTTTTCCCATTCGCCCTGCAGCAAGGCTTCGCCCGGCTGCATGCACATATAGGGCAGGATGTCCGACGGCGCCAGTTTCGGCAAATTGCCCTTGCAGTAGCGCGGATGCATGTCCGTCTTGCGCGGCGGCGTCACGGAAATATCTTCGCACGTGGCGGGATTGTTCGACTGCGCCCACAGGCCATGCACGATCCAGCCGAAGTGGTTGCTCTCGGCGCACTGGAAGGCTGCCTTTTTCGACACGGCGCCACGGCGGTGCTGGCTGTCGCAAAAGCCCGGCGACCACGACAGCGCCAGCATGAAGTAATCGGTGGGCACGTTGGTGCTTTGCTTGTAGCACGTGTTTTTCTCGTCCGACGGCTTCACATCGTAATCGTAATAGCTGACGTTGCGCGGAATGGCGCAGCTGGCGTCGGCCGCATGGACGGCGCCAGCGGACAGGCTGAGGAAAACGGCGGCCAGCGCGGGCAAGACAGAGCGAATTTTCATCGTATTCCTTCAAGATATAAAAACGCCGGCAACTGGGTGCCGGCGCGGTATCAGTCAAACGTGTACATCAGCAAACTTTATGCATCCAGCCATGCGTATCGGCCGCCGTGCCATGCTGCAAGCCCAGCAGCGCTTCGCGCAGGGCCAGGGTGACGGCGCCGTTTTCATTGTTGTTGATCGTCATTTCAAAACCGTTGGCCTTGGCCACGCCCACCGGCGTGATGACGGCGGCCGTGCCGCAGGCGAACACTTCGGTCATGCGGCCCGAGGCGATGTCGTCGCGCCATTGCTGGACGGACAATTTACGCTCTTCCGTCGCATAGCCGAGGTCCTTCGCCATTTCCAGCAGGCTGCGGCGGGTGATGCCTGGCAACAAGGTGCCCGTCAGTTCCGGCGTGACGACGGTGATCTTTTCGCCATCTTTATACACGAAGAAGAGGTTCATGCCGCCCATTTCCTCGATGAATTCGCGGTGCACGGCGTCCAGCCACACGACCTGGTCGCAGCCCTTTTCTTGCGCTTGCGACTGGGCCATCAGGCTGGCCGCGTAGTTGCCTGCGCATTTGGCTTCACCGGTGCCGCCCGGCGCGGCGCGCACGAAGTCTTCGCTGATCCACACGGTGACGGGTTTCACGCCTTTCGGGAAGTAGGCGCCGGCCGGCGAGGCGAACAGCACGAACAGGTATTCTTCCGACGGACGCACGCCCAGGTACGGGTCCGTGGCGATCATCAGCGGACGCATGTACAGGCTTTCGCCCGTGTTCTTCGGCACCCAGTTGCGGTCTTGCGAAATGAGCGCGTCGCCCGCTTCCAGGAACAGCTCGACTGGAATGGCCGGCATGGCCAGGCGCGCGGCGCTGCGGTTGAAGCGCTCGGCGTTTTGTTCCGGGCGGAAAGTCTTGATGCTGCCGTCCGGCTGGGCAAACGCCTTGTAGCCTTCGAAGATGGCCTGGCCGTAGTGCAGGGATGAGGCGGACGGGTCCAGCATCAGCGGGCCGTAAGCCTTCAGTTCGCCCTGCTGCCACTTGCCGTCACGGTAAGGAATCACCACCATGTGGTCGGTGAAGATGCGGCCGAAAGCGGGGTTGACCATGCGCGCGGCGCGCTCGGCGTCGGACAAGGGGTGGGCGGACGGGGTGACGACGAGATTCGGTGTGGAAGTGGTCATGGCAGCAATGGGAACTAGTGAACAGTATCCCTATTGTAGCGCCTATAGTGCCCGATCAGGCAAACGGGGATGGCCCCCGCCACGTGAAAACAGGCTGCCATCATTTGCGAATGATTCTCGTTTGCGTTAATATGTCAGCCTTCCTTCTTCCCCGCCATGCCTGATACCTGCATGGCGGCGCTATCGAAAGCCGCCATGACCACTTCTTCCCTCCCCCAGTTGCGCGCCAGCACCGACGACGTGTGCGCGGTGCGCCAGCTTGCCGCTACGCCAAAACAACGGCGCTGGCACTGGAACTGGAAGCAGGTGTGGTTTCAATTGCACTGGTTTATCGGCATCACGGCCGGTACGGTGCTGGTGATCATTGGTCTCAGCGGCGCTACCCTGGCCTTCAAGGATGAGTTACTTGATGTCATGAACCCCGGCGTGCGCCATGTAACCGTAGAAACCCGGGCGCCTCTGACGCCGGCCCAGCTGAGCAGCATCGCTGGCGCCGAACACGGCCAGCGCGTGGCCTCGGTCACCGTGTATGCGCAAGCGGGCGCGGCGCCACGGCTGTTCTTCGCGCCCAGGAATGGGCAGCGGCGCGGCGAGTCCATCTACGCGCATCCGTACACGGGCGCGACCCAGCCTGCTTTGACGGGTGCGGAATTTTTCGAGTGGACGGAATCGCTGCACCGCTGGCTGCTGCTGCCCCGCGATCCGGGCCGGCAAGTGGCGGGCGCACTGGCCCTGTGCCTGCTGGGTCTGGCATTGTCGGGCCTGTATCTGCGCTGGCCCCGCCGTCCTCTGGACTGGCGCACGTGGCTGACCTTCGATCCCGCCTTGAAGGGCCGCTCTTTTTTGTGGAATCTGCACGCCGTGGCCGGCACCTGGTGCCTGCTCGTCTACGTGGCGCTGACCCTGACGGGCATTTACTGGAGCTACGACGTGGTGCGCGACAACATCGACGCCTGGGCCGGCAAGCCGCCAAGGATGGCACAGGCGCCCGCGAAAAAAGGCGGCGGCAAGGAGCAGGCGCCCGTCGTCGACATCAGCCTGGCCTGGACCCGCTTCCAGCAGCACGCCGCCGGCTGGACCCTGGCCAGCGTGCGCCTGCCCACGCGCGCCGGCGAAGCCGTGCAATTCACGTGGCTGGCCGGCGATGCGCCGCATGAACGGGCGCGCAGCCGCATGAGCATTGCACCGGCCGACGGCACGGTCACGGAAAACGAGCCGTACAGCCAGCAGGGGCTCGGTGCGCGCCTCGTCAACATCATTTATCCGCTACACATGGGCACGTATTTCGGCTTGCCGGGGCGCATCGTCGTTACCTTGGCCAGCCTGGGCCTGCCCCTGTTCGCCGTCACGGGCTGGATGCTGTACCTGGGCCGCCGCAAGGCAAAACAGGCAGTCCAGGCGCAGCGCGCCATGCTGGGCGCCGGCGCAGCGGACAAGCCAAATACCGGCTTGCCGACGCTCGTCGCCTACGCCAGCCAGTCGGGTCAGGCCGAGCGCCTGGCCCTGGAAAGCGCGCGCGCCCTGCAGCAGGCGGGGGTGGCCGTCGCCGTGCAGTCGCTGGACCGGTTTGATCCCGCCCAATTGTGCCAGTACGAACGGGCCCTGATCGTCGCCAGCACCTTTGGCGAAGGCGAGGCGCCGGACGGCACGCGCCGCTTTGCGCGCCTGCTGCAAACAACAGCCGGCACGCCGCTGGCGGGCCTGGAGTTCGGCATGCTGGCCCTGGGCGACCGCCATTACAGCGCCTTTTGCGGCTTTGGCCATGCGCTGGCGCGGCAATTGCAAGCGCTGGGCGCCCATCCATTATTCCCGCTGATCGAAGTGGACAAGCACGACCCTGCCGCCCTGGCCGACTGGTCCACAGCGCTGGCCCGCTGCAGCGGCAGCGCCATCGATGCCATCGGCGTGCAGGAAGAAGCGTCGTATGCCAAGTGGCGCCTGGCGCGCCGCGTGCTGCTCAACCCGGGCAGCCAGGGTGGAGAATTGCATGAAATCACCTTGACGGGCCCGGCCGACGCCATCTGGGAAGCGGGCGCGCTGGCCGAAATCATTCCATGCAACGCGGACGGCAGCGAGGGTAGCCACCCCGACAATGCCCGCCACGCGCCCCGCAGCTATTCACTCGCTTCGCTGCCCTCCGATGGCGAACTGCAGTTGCTGGTGCGCCAGGAACGCCATGCGGGCGAGGACAATCAGGGATTTGGCGTCTGTTCCGGCTGGCTCACGCGTTTCGCCCCGCTGGGCAGCCCCATCCGCTTGCGCCTGCAAGCCAATCCCGCCTTCGCGCCCGCTCTCGTCGACGTGCCCTGTATTTATATCGGCAACGGTTCCGGCCTGGCCGGCTTGCGTGCGCATCTACGCGCGCGCCAGCGGGCGGGGCTGGCCCGCAACTGGTTGCTGTTCGGCGAACGCCAGCAAGCTTTTGACAGCATCTGCGGCACAGAGTTGCAAGGCTGGCTCGACGCTGGCCACCTGGCGCGCCTGGACAAGGTCTTTTCGCGCGATGGCGAAGCACGGCAATACGTGCAGGACCGCTTACGCGCCAACGCCGGCGAGTTGCGCGCGTGGCTGGCGCAAGGCGCCATCGTCTACGTGTGCGGCAGCCTGCAAGGCATGGCGGCAGGAATCGATGCTGTACTGCAAGAAGTGCTGGGCCAGGAGGGCGTCGACGCCCTGCTGGCGGCGGGACGCTACCGCCGCGACGTGTATTGATCTGGCTCAGCCCATCGCCAGCACCGCCCGGCTATGTGGGCAGGCGCACGGTCAGCGCTGGCGATCAGTTTAGAGTGGAGGCATTCCCACCCACTATCTGCGAGGCTGTCCATGAAAAACCCCTGGATGAGCATGTACCTGAGCGCCGCCAACCGCATCGCCAACACGGCGCGCGGCCACGCGACGGCCGCCGTCAAGCGCGAAGCGGCAAAAAATACGCGGCAGTTGACGCAAGTGTGGTTCGATTCCTTGCTGCCTCCCGCAGGCAAGCCACGGCGCAGCCGCAAGGCCAAATAAGAGGCGTAACTGGTGCAGTGCGTCACAGCAACTAGTTGAAGTTTCAATCAGATGAACTAAACTGCAAGCATGGTAGTACATAGGAAGTGACCGGCAGGCGCCGCATCCTCGCGCCGCCGCCGGGACACCGGGAGACGACCATGTTGACGCTCAAAGTGCTGGCCTGCCTCGCCCTGTCGGCCTTGCTGCTCGTGCCCCTCGTGCTCAGGGATACGATGCAGACATCGGCCGGGCAGCAGTTGCAAGTACCGAATGTCGATGCGCAAGCCATGTGGAGTCATTGGCCCAAGCGTTAATACGCGCGGCTGAGAAAACGTCGCTGGGTAACGAAGCGCATCGTTATTAAAACCGCTTTATTGCGGATGGGGATTTGTTCCCCCTTTTCCTTCATTTCTCGCTCTCTTAGCCTTCCCCCTCTTCACCATATTTTTGATCCAGGTCATGGATTTGAAGCGTGGCTGCGTCCACACTGGAACAGTCCGCTTCGCACCGCGACGGACTTAACCGGGAGCATCGGCATGGGTAAATCGCATTGGAAGGATGAGATGGCGCTGGGTGTTCCCGTCATCGACGAGGCGCATGAGGCGCTGTTTCAGGAGCTGGCGCGGCTGCAGCAACTGAGCGACCAGCATTTCAGCGTGGCGTTTCGCGAGCTGATCGCGGCCGTCGAGCGCGATTTCCGCGAGGAAGAAGATTTGATGGAACAAATCGCCTTTCCCTCGTTGGCCAACCACCGCGAACAGCATGCCCGCGTACTCAGCGGCTTGCACCATGCCTGGGCCGCCGTCGATGAAGGCGACCTGGAGCAGGGACGCCATGCGCTGTCGCTGTTGCCGCAATGGCTGATCTTTCACCAGGCCACCATGGACCTGGCCCTGGCGGCCGCTTTGGAACTGGTACAGCGCCAGCCCAACTAGACGCTACAGCAGCAACACCGTCGCCTGCTCGGGCAAGACGACGCGGTAGTGTCCCGGATATTTGTCTTCGCCGTCGAAAATCTTGCAAAACACGGGCTGGTTGATGTCGTTGACGGCCGCCTCGTTCATGGGCAAGGTGGCAATCAATTGCTCGCCATCCATCAAGCGCAAGGCGCTGCCCCGCTCGGCCGCGCAAAAGGCCAGCGATTGCACGTCGCTGGCGAATGGCCGCTTGTACCACGGCGTGATGGCCCGCACGGCACGGCGCGCATCGTGCAGGACTTGCCCCACGCGCGTGACGTTCCACGCATCGCGCGCCACGGACGGCTGGAGCACGATATTCGCCGTCAGCTCGCCCTTGCCCTTGTTCACGAGAAAAGTGCCATCCTGCGCGGCGATATCATCGTTGAGCGGCACGACAAACACGCCGCCATCGGATACCTTGATCGGCATGGGTGCGCCATTGCCTTGCAAGGCCACGCGCACGTCGTCGATGGTAGCGCTCAGCTTGGCAGGAATCAGGCGCAGGGCCATGACCACGCTGCCGCTCGACACTTGCCACACTTTCCTGGCCGTCAGATAGCTTTCACGGTAGGACGTGAACCGCACGCGCGGCGCCTTGGCGTCGTTGCTCGCCGTGATCGTCACCGTTTGCGAAGGCTGCGCCTCCTCCGCTGGCGCGGCGGTCGGGGCCGGTGTAACGGACGGTGTCACGGCATCGGCGGCGGGCGGCGCGCTGGCGCTTTGCAGCGGCGCGGGAACAGCCGGCGGCGGCGCGTGTTCCTGGGCCTGGCCCAGAGATACGACACACAACCATCCGGCACAGGCGATCCATGTACGCATGCATTTCTTTCAAAGAGGAAAATATTTGTCAGCGCCTGCATTATCGCAGAAGGCCGGGCGATGCGCCGCCCTTGGCCCTTCCGCACTATTTTGGTGCGCGCGCTTGATTATTTGGCAAATTTCGCTTATATTGATAATGATTCTTATTTACAAAAATGACGAGAATCGCGCGCCCTTCTTTTCCACTGCCCGTCCGCGCCGGGCCTTGCGGTGGAACTGCTATCCAAGCCAGACCACGGGCCAGCGTCAAGCCATCCCCCCAGCTACTGCGCACCTCGCCAGACGAGATAGGAACACTCACGACTAAAAATATTCCAGGAAAATGATGCAATCACCGACAGTCCTTACTTCTTCGCGCCGGCCCGCCTTGCGCCCCCTCCCCCGTTTATTACACATCGCCCTGCTCGGCCTTGCCGCTGGCGTCGCCTTGCCGGCACAGGCAGCCGACGCCGCCGCGGCCGACGTCACCATGCCGGCCGTCACCGTGCTGGGCCAGTCGACGGCGACCACGGAAGGCACGCAATCGTACACGGCGGGCGAAGCGCGCAGCGCCACGCGCATGGAGCTGACCTTGCGCGAAACGCCGCAATCGGTCAGCGTCATCACGCGCCAACTGCTCGATGACTTGGGGGCCGTACGGCTGGACCAGGCGCTGGCGCAGACGACGGGCATCCAGGTGGGCCAGAACGACACGGAACGCACGCGGTTTTATGCGCGCGGCTTCGGCATCAACAATCTCCAGATCGACGGCATGGAGCGCGGCGGCAATGCGCCGCTGCAAGACACGATTTTGTACGACCGCATCGAAGTCGTGCGCGGCGCCACGGGCTTGATGGGCGGCAAGGGCGACCCGTCGGCCACCATCAACATGATACGCAAGCGGCCGACGAAAACCTTCCAGGCCAGCGCCGGCCTGATCATGGGCCGCTGGGATGACCAGCGCTTCGAAGCCGACCTGTCCACGCCGCTGAACGCGGAGGGCAGCGTGCGCGCCCGCACGGCCCTGGCCTGGCAAAAACGCGATTCCTACCTGGACATGTATCACGAACGCAAGACGGTCGGCATGGTCATCGTCGAAGCGGACTTGCGTCCCGGCACCCTGCTGACGGCAGGTGTCGACTTCCAGGACAACAAGCCCACGGGCGCCACCTGGGGCGCCGTGCCCTACTGGAACGCGGACGGCAGCCTGGCCAACTTGCCGCGCAATACCAGCCTCACGACGCCATGGAGTACCTGGGCCAACAAGCAGCACACGCTGTTCACCTCGCTGGACCAGCGCCTGCCCGGCAACTGGAATATGCATCTCGGTTATGCCCGTACGGAAAGCACGAACCGCACCACGGTCGCCTATGCGGGTGGCGGCCATCCCGACCCGGCCACGGGCAAAGGCATGCTGCTGTGGACAGGCGCCTATGGCCCGGGCAAGACCACCAACGACAATTTCGACCTGTACGCCAGCGGCCCGTTCACCTTGCTGGGGCGCAAGCATACGGCCATCGTCGGCTGGAACGGCGGCAACCAGCGCGCCCGCTCGCTCGGCGGCGAGGCGGACATCGATTACCCGGCCTTCGTTCCCGATTACCGCAGCTGGACGGGCAACATTCCCCGCCCCGTTTTCCACCCGGACGGCTCGCACACGGAAGCCGTCACGCGCCTGGCGGGCGGCTATGTCGCCACGCGTTTGAGCCTGGCCGATCCGCTGCACGTGATCATCGGCGCGCGCAGCAGCACTTACCGCACGGATACGCGCAACTACGATACACGGGGCGTGCACACGGACAATAGCGACTTTGCCGAGACGCGCAATGAAGTGACGCCCTATGTGGGCGCCGTGTTCGACATCAACAAGCAATATTCGGCCTATGCCAGCTTCACGCAGCTGTTCAACCCGCAATCGAGCAAGGACCGCAACAACCAGTTCCTGGCGCCGGAGACAGTCGACAATGCGGAGCTGGGCATCAAGGGCGAATTCTATGAAGGCAAGCTGAACGCATCGGCCGCCCTGTTCCACACGAAGAAAAAAAACCTGGCGGAACTCGACCGCACGGTACCGCCCGGCTTTTTGCTGCCCGATGGCGGCCAGGCCATGGTGGCCAATGGCGCCGGCGTGACGGCCAAGGGCGTCGAGTTCGACGTCTCCGGCCTGATCACGCCCGCCTGGGAAGCGAGCGGCGGCTATACCTATCTGCACGCGGCCGAGGCCGATGGCCGCCGCGCCGCCACCACGCAGCCGCGCCACTTGCTGCGCCTGGCCACCAGCTACCGTTTCGACGGCAAGCTGGCCGGCTTGCGGGCGGGCGCCAGCATGACGGCGCAAAGCGCCACCTACAGCGAGTCGTGGTACGGCCGCCCGCCATCGAACAAGATCACGAATATCCCGCAAGCGGGCTACGCGCTGTTCAACGCCATGGCCAGCTACGCGCTCAACCGCCACGTCAGCGTGCAGCTGAACGTGAATAACTTGCTCGATAAAAAGTACTACCGCAACGTGGGCTTCTTCGACGGCGTGTTCTGGGGCGAGCCGCGCAACATCAGTCTGAGCGTGCGCACGGCGTTTTAAATAATTTCGTCTCCAACGCATGCACTGCGGACGGCCCCTGTCCGCAGTGGCGCGATAGCGCATTGATTGATATGGCATTGAAATAGCCAACTATTATCGATGAACATGCGCTTGTTTTGATGATTTTTTGATATTATCAAAAATTTAAAACAGGGATATCTGATGAAAATGAAAAAGACAATGTTGTGGACGGCGCTTGCGCTCTTATGCGCCAGTGTGCTGCCGGTACTTTCCGCCAACGCGACAACGCCCTCGTGCACGAACTGCTTTGAAAAACGCTGGATTTATTTTAGCGGCAATATCACCAGGGCTCCAACTTCTGCGGATGCCCGCCACAAGAAACTGCTGGAACTGATCCACGTCGCCAAGGCCGAAGGCTACAATGGCATTGCATTCAATCCTGGTGCCAATGGGTCGTTCGCCAGCATGTTAAGCGCAACTGCCCCTCACCCTGATTATTATCCGAACTACGCGGAAATCGTGCGAGAGGCCAAAGAAAACGGTATCGAGCTGATTCCAGTTGGCGGCGGCCCGGAAATGCCAGCCAAAGTCGCGCCTGACTTGATCGAAGCCTTGCCTGTCAAAGACACTCTTTTCATCGTGCACGATGGACACGCCGTTCCGCAGGGCCAGATCATCAATAGCGACAGCAGCTTTGAAAATCGCGATGCGGCGTGGGATCTGATCGAAAAAAATGTCGGCGGCCTTGCTTACGACACCATTGAAGCGCACTCGGGCCAGACTTCCGTCAAATTCACGCAAGCAAGCCAGACCAATCGCGCGCGCCTGCTGCGCACCCTGTCGAATATACGACCGCATGCGGCATATCGCATGTCCTTCTGGATCGCAACAAAAAACTACAATGCGCCTCTCAGCATACGCATTTATGGCGAGGGTGCAACGCCCATGTACTCCAATCCGAATGCGCGCCTGGGTTGGGGCACGAGCAACGGCCTGTGGAATTCCGACGAAAATATCATCGCGACTACCCAAGGCTGGAAGCAATACAATCTGGATTTTAATAGCGGCAACAATTCCAGCTTGAAGTTATATTTCATGAACGAGGGCAATGGCAGCAACTCAGATGGCCTTGCCTGGCTCGACGATGTCGAAATCCGCGAAATCGGCCTTTCCCACACGATCAGACGCGATCCACAATCACTGCCAATCAGCGTGACGTCCGCTGACGGTAGCATCAGCTACGCCGAGTGGAATAGCGACGCCCAGACACCGGCAGATTACATCGTCGGCATGGAGTCCTTGTCAATTCCGGCCAATAGCACGATCCGGGAAGGCCAGATACTCCGCGTATCCTCCTATCAATCTGGCCAGAATATGACGTCGATGTGGTCAACGCCGGCCAGCGCCTGTCACGAAAAATTCTTTGATATTCAAAAAAGATACTTCGACAAAACTTACGCGCTCTTATCGGCGCCACAGAAGTTCTTTCTTTACTACGACGAGAATCGGGTCATGAATTGGGACCCAGCTTGCGGCAATATAACAGGCGGGAAATATCTGGCCAATACAATCGCACGGCATCAACAGGTACTCTTGGACGCTTACCCCAACGTGGAGCTGTATGTCTGGAATGATATGTTCGACCCAAAGATGAACGCGATTCCAAAATACTGGGCAGTCAATGGAGATCTAACCGACTCGTGGAAAGGATTGAAATCCAGCACCACCGTGGTCAACTGGACAGGAGGTTCGGAAAAGGAATATACGAATACGCTGGCACTGAAAAAAAAATCGCTGGAATTTTTCCATGCGCTGGGCCATCAGCAAATGATTGCCGGCTACTATGATGATGAAAGCACGGAGCTCGATGCCCTCAAATCATGGCTCGATGCGTTGACGGCAGCGGAAGCCAATGGCGTTAACAGCGTCAAAGGCTTCATGTACACGACGTGGAAAGACGTGGATGGCTACGCCAACGTCAAGAAAGTCGCTGACTTCATCAAGAGCAAGCAGCCACAGCGCTGGCCGCAACAGTAAGACTCATCCTAGGTCGCTGCTCCAGTGCGCAGGCGCCGGCAAGGTAAAACCATCGAGCAAGGGACCGCCGACCGGCGCCAGCACGGCGGCGGCGACCTGCTCGAAGGCGCGCTGGCCGGCCGGCAAGTCGCTGGCGACGAGGCGCAGCGCGCCGTCTAGCTGGACGGCGATGGCGGCGTCGAATGCCTGCAGGCGCCGGAACAGGTGCTTGCCGCCGCCGCTCCATTCGCCGGCCGCGCGCAAGCGCAGGTCGGCCAGCGCTTCGTACAGCTGGCAAGCGACGGCCACCGCCTCGCCCGGGTGCGTGCTGTCGACCAGGTCTTCCAGCGCCGTGGTGATGGCGTAGCGGCGCCGCTGCAGGTTTTCCGCGTTGAGCACGGGCGGACCGGCCTCGACGATGGCGTGCGCCAGCGCATGCAGCCGCGCGCAGGCATCGCCGGCGGCGAGGATGTTTTCCCCTTCCACCACCATCATCGCCAGCGGCACCTTGCCGCCGGGCGCATCCATTTCCTTGCAAAAATATGTGAACGTGGCCATGTCGTGCCCGA
Source organism: Janthinobacterium sp. OK676 (assembly GCF_900103595.1). Lineage (NCBI taxonomy): Bacteria > Pseudomonadati > Pseudomonadota > Betaproteobacteria > Burkholderiales > Oxalobacteraceae > Janthinobacterium > Janthinobacterium sp. OK676. Next base: position 403,766 of record NZ_FNHA01000004.1, on the reverse strand, counting down.
ACAGCTCCACCGTGCGCCTCTCGGCGACGAGGGTGTCGCGCCACGCGCAGTCGACGTGGTCGAACAGCAGCAGCAAGTCGATATCGGAAGTGGCCGTTTGCCGGCCCGTGGCGAACGAGCCGCCGATGATGGCCGCCACGGCCGAGGGATAGTGCTCGTGCACCAGCCGCAGGGCAATCGCGCGGATGGCGTCATAAGTAGGGATCGTCGTCAAAGCCTGTGCTCCATGCCGAAAACGCCATCCTACACGCAAGATACATGCTGCCGCCATCCTGCTACACTGGCGCCATCTGATCGAGGAACAAACATGGAATACGACTGCATCGTGGTGCCCTCGCCCGTGGGCGAGCTGACCCTGGTGGCGCGCGGGGAAGCCCTGACCGCCATCCTGTGGGAAAACGACAAGCCGAACCGCGTGCGCCTGGGTGCGATGCGCGTCGATGACGGTTGCGCCGTGCTGCAGGAAACGGCGCGCCAGCTGCGCGAGTATTTCGCCGGCACGCGCCAGCGTTTTGAGGTGCCGCTCGACTTTGCCGGCACGCCATTCCAGCAGGAAGTGTGGCGCGCGCTGCTGACGATACCGTACGGCCAGACGCGCAGCTATGGCGAGATCGCGCGCCAGATCGGCCGCCCCGCCGCCGTGCGTGCCGTGGGCGCCGCCAACGGCAAGAATCCCATCTCCATCATCGCCCCCTGCCACCGGGTCATCGGCGCCACGGGCGAACTGACGGGCTTTGCGGGCGGCCTGCATGCGAAGGAAACCTTGTTGGCGCTGGAAGGCATTTCCCTGTCCAGCGACCGCGAAGCGCTGAAGACGGGCCATGCCCGGCGTCGCGCCGTGCACGTCGATACGGCGCAAGGCTGTCTGTTTTAGGCTGCGGCATGGCGCCACTTGTGGGATACTCACGCCCCTCGCTCAAGCCAACACATCCTATGCCCTACCTTGTCATCCTGTTCTTTGTCGTTCTGTATTTGCTGGCCACGTTCTTTTTCCACATCCCCGTCGTTGTCGCCCTCGCGTATGGCGTGCTGAGCCTGGGCTGCTTCGTTGCCTATGCGATCGACAAGTCGGCCGCCAAGGAAGGCCGCTGGCGCACGTCGGAACGCACCTTGCTGCTGCTGGGATTGTTGTGCGGCTGGCCCGGCGCCGTGCTGGCCCAGCAATGGCTGCGCCACAAGTCCAGCAAGCGCTCGTTCCGCGTGCTGTTCTGGATCACGGTCGCCATCAATATCGGCGCTTTCGTGTATTTCAGCATGCATTACGCGGCGCCCGACATCGGCACCGAGGTGGCGCCCATCGAGCTGTAAAACCGCAGCAGCGAAAATGTAACAGTTATTGCGGCGCGTTGTAGGTGAAAAGATCGCCTGTCAGAATATCAATATCTCCGGCATTCAAGCCAATTCATCGACACGGGAAAGCACTTTTCGGCCATGCGCACTTCACATCGCACTTCACACATACATAACTTCTTCTTGTCACGCCTTGCTGTTGCGATTGGTTTCGCAATCACCTTGGCCGGCTGCACAAGCTATCGCTATATTCCTCCGGATTCGGATGCGGGCCGCCAGTGCGTGACGAGCTGCGGGACCAATCAGCAAATATGCATTGCCGGCAAAGAGCAGATTGCGGCGAGCCAGGCACAGGCTTGCGAGATGCGAAACGTCAGTACCGTTTCACTCTGCCTGGCCGTGGCGAAAACAGATGCGGACCGCGAATCATGCTCGAAAAAACGCCAGTATTGTTCATCCAGCGCTTCGACATGGCAATGCGACGCCGACTACAGAGCATGCTATACGCTGTGCGGCGGCAGGATCGAGGAGAGCCAATAAACGGTTGAAAAGCATTTGCCGCCGAACAAGACGCCGGCGCGACAGGCTAGCTTCCTTGTCACTCGCCCAGCAAGCGCAACGATTCCAGCCAATCCGCCTTCCATTCGCGCAGCAAGGGCTGCGTGGCGAACGCCTTTTTCAGATGCGCCATCGGCACGCGGTGCACGTCGTGCAAGCCGAACGCCAGGGTCACCGGATGCCACAGGTGGCTGTTCTTGCCGCCGCGCGAATTCTTGCGCACGCGCGCCCCATCGTCGCCAAAGATGCCCACGCCGCTGGCCAGTCCCTGGTCCAGGTCGACCTTGCCCACGCCGGCAAAGGCCATCAGAATCTGCTCGCGCCCCAGACCCTTCAGGGCGCTGGGCAGAACGACAGGCGCCTTTTCCAGCGTTTCCCCGGCCGGGTGCTGCAAGTCCTTGAGCAAGCGCAGCAGATCGCGCTCCTGGAAATGCAAGCCATCGACCGGCACGCGCAAGCCCGGCGCCTTCAATTCGATGGCGATGTCGCTTGAATCGCGCGTAAACCGCAGCCACACGTCATCGGCGCCCGAGGCCAGATGCTCTTTGTCGCCGATGAACACGACGGGCGCCGCATAGCGCGTCAAGCCGTCATGGAACAGCTCGGCCCATGCTTCGCTGTAATCGAGCCAGACGTACGGCAAGCCGCCCTGCTCCAGCAGGCGCGCCAGGGTCCAGGGCGTGCCCGTCTGTTGCGCCAGCCAGGCACAGGCTTCAAGTACGGTGGCGCGATATGGCAGGGATAAGGAAGTCATGGCGGTTCCATCGAGAAAAGTGGAGCGCAGTGTAGCAGACGCCGCCACCATCGCTTCGGCAGGCGCATCCGGCGCGCCATTCCTGCACGATGTGCTAGGCTGGAAACAGCAGCACGCGCCACGGCCACCTCGGCAGCGTGGCGCACCACCGCGAGGAGATCATCATGCATTCGAGCACCAACGCCGCCACCGCACCCGCCCCGCCACCGGAGCGCGATTCACCCACGCCGGCCAGCGAAAGCCACGCCGAGGAAATCCTCGATGAAGCGCTGAAGGAAAGCTTTCCGGCCAGCGACCCGATTGCCATTGCAACACCCAAACCGCCGAGCAAGCCACCTGCCGGTAGGTCGTAAGCCGACGACACCACCGTCGCGGCCAACAATATTGTCGGATTACGCGTGGCCTTGCCCCGCTAATCCGACCTACTGCCCATCACCAGCAGCCCATCCGCCAGCCAGTAGGTCGGCTTAGCGCGCAGCGCGTAAGCCGACGACGCCACCATTGCAAGCTTGCAAAGCCACCGCCATGGTGGTTATGCCTGCACCACATCCAAATGACGCTCCCGTGCGTAGATGGCTATGCCGTCACCTGATTTGTTACCACGCGGAAAGGGAAAGCCATGCAGCATTACAGCAAAAAGACGGATCCCATGGACCAGCGCCTGTACCTGGCCCAGCGCATCGACCGTGCCGATGCGCGCCTGCGGCGGCTGAACGAGGCGCTGGCCGATGCGGCGGCGCGCGAACGCTGTGCGCGCTGGCTTACCGCCTGGGCCGTGGCGGCGGGTGCCGACGCGCCGCGCGGCATGAAACTGCGCATCCGTGGCGAATTCATCTTGCTGTAAAAAGCAAAAGCCCCGCCGGGCATTGCGCCGGGCGGGGCTGTTCAGTCCGTACTGCGACTAGTTCGGCGTGTCGCGGTACTGCTCGGGCGTCGTGTCGCCATCGGCGATTTCATACCACATCGCATTGAGCACGGCGAAGGTCGCCGCCAGCGGCAGACCCAGTATCCAGGCGAAATACCACATAGTTATATCCTTTCGTAAATTCTTAGTAGGCGTGACCGCTGTCGTCTTCGATGGCTTTGCCGTCGACCTTACCCCACAGCACTTTATATACCCACGTCGTGTACGCCACGATGAGGGGAATGAAGACGGCCGTGACGACCAGCATGATGAACAGGGTCATGTGGCTGGACGAGGAATCCCACACCGTCAGGCTGGCGCGCGGGTCGATCGACGATGGCAGGATGAACGGGAACATGGCCGCGCCCACGCTGAGGATGATGCCGGCGATGGCCGCCGCGCTGGCCAGCAAGGCAGGCACTTCGCGGCGCGCGCGCAGCAAGGCAAACGCCAGCAAGGGGCCAAGCAAGCCCAGCGCAGGGGCGATCCAGGTCCACGGATGGGCTGCAAAGTTAAGGAACCAGGCGCCCACGTGTACCTGCGCCGTTTTCAGCATGGGGTTCGACGGACCGTCGACGACGACGGCGCTGGTGACGCGGTAGCCATCGACCCACAGCCACAGGGCCACGCCGGCCAGCGCATACAGCACGACGGTGGCGAGCGCCGCCACGCTGCCGTAGCGGCGCGAGCGTTCAGCCACGGGGCCGTCCGTTTTCACTTGCAGCCAGGTGGCGCCGTGCATCACCAGCATGGCCACCGAGACGAGGCCGCACAGCAGGGCGAACGGATTGAGCAGCGCAAAGAAACTGCCGTCATAGAAGATATGCATGTCCGGCGAGAAACGGAACGGCACGCCTTGCAGCACGTTGCCGATCGCCACGCCGCAGATCAGGGCCGGCACGAAGCCGCCCACGAACAGGGCCGCGTCCCAGCGGGCGCGCCAGCGCGGGTCTTCGCGCTTGCTGCGGAATTTGAACGCCACGGGACGCACGATCAGCGCCACGAGGATGACGAACATGGCCAGGTAAAAACCCGAGAACGAGACGGCGTACAACTGTGGCCAGGCGGCAAAGATGGCGCCGCCGCCGAGGATCAGCCACACCTGGTTGCCTTCCCACACGGGACCGATGCTGTTGATGATGACGCGGCGCTCGAGGTCCGTCTTGCCGACGAACGGCAGCAGGATGCCCGTGCCCAGGTCGAAGCCGTCCGTGATGGCAAAGCCCACCAGCAGGATGCCGATCAGCAGCCACCAGATCAGGCGCAGGGTTTCATACGAAATCATTTCATGCAAAATCATGGTCTGGTCCTCCTCAGGCGCGTTGAGTATGAATGGCAGCGGCCGCTGGCACGGGGGCCGGCGCCGTCTCTTGCGGCCCCTTGCGGATGGCCTTGAGCATGAGCTTCATTTCAATAATCAACAGCACGGTGTAGATGGCGGCAAAGCCGGCAATGGTGATCAACAGGGTCGAAGCGCCCAGGTTAGAGACGGCCACGGCCGTCGGCAGCACGCCTTCGATGACCCACGGCTGGCGGCCCGCTTCGGCCACGATCCAGCCCGCCTCGATGGCCACCCACGGCAGCGGGATGGCGAACACGGCCAGCTTCAGCAGCCAGCGGTGCTTGTCCAGCGTGCGGCGCGTCGACAGCACGAAGAAGGTGCCGGTCAACAGGATAAAGAACATGCCCAGGCCCACCATCACGCGGAAAGACCAGAACAACGGCCCCACGGGCGGCACGGTATCGAGCGCGGCCTTGCGGATCTGCTCGGGCGTGGCCTGGCGCGGATCGTCGACATAGCGCTTGAGCAGCAAGGCATAGCCCATGGACTGCCCTTTCGATTCGAACACGTCTTTCGCGTCCTGCGGCACGGGGGCGCCTGGCGCCACGCTGCGGATGGTTTGCAGCGCGTCATACGCCTTGATGCCGTCCTGGATCAGCAGCTCGCCACGGTCGACCAGCTGCTCAATGCCGGGGATTTCCGTCGTCAGCGAACGCGTGCCGATCAAGCCCATCACCATCGGGATGTGCACGGCGTAATGCGTCTCGCGCGCTTTGGCGTCGGGAAAACCGATGGCCGTGAAGGCGGCCGGGGCCGGCTCCGTCGTCCACATGGCCTCAATCGCGGCCAGTTTCATCTTTTGATGTTCCGACGACAGGTAGCCGCTTTCATCACCGAGCACCACCACCGACAAGGTGGCGGCCAGGCCGAACGAGGCGGCCACCGTCATCGAACGCTTGGCCAGCTGTACGTGGCGGCCCTTCAGCAGATACCAGGCGGAAATACCGAGCACGAAAATCGATGCCGCCGTGTAACCGGCCGACACCGTGTGCACGAATTTCGCCTGCGCCACCGGGTTCGTCAGCACGGCGCCGAAATCCGTCACTTCCATGCGCATGGTCTGCGGATTGAAGGCCGCACCGACGGGATTTTGCATCCAGCCGTTGGCGATCAGGATCCACAACGCCGAGAAGTTCGAGCCGATGGCCACCAGCCAGGTCGTGACCAGATGGCCCCGCTTTGACAGCTTGTCCCAGCCGAAGAAGAACAGGCCGACGAAGGTCGCTTCCAGGAAGAAGGCCATCAAGCCTTCGATGGCCAGCGGCGCGCCGAAAATGTCGCCCACGTAATGGCTGTAATAGCTCCAGTTCATGCCGAACTGGAATTCCATGACGACACCCGTCGCCACGCCCATGGCGAAGTTGATGCCGAACAAGACACCCCAGAACTTGGTCATGTCGCGCCAGATGGGACGGTTCGTCATCACGTAGACCGTCTCCATGATGGCGAGCAGCACTGACAGGCCTATCGTCAGCGGAACGAATATAAAGTGGTACAGAGCTGTCAGCGCGAACTGCAGTCTGGATAAAGCGACAATATCGAAGTCCATATGATTTCCTTGGTGTTTCCCTAATGTAATTGTAGACTTGGTATCTATCTGATGTAATTCGATTGCTACCGTCCCTCATGCCGGCGGACGGCAGCGCCTGTGTCTCCGTTCTGTCTTAATCTCCGCGCAATCCCGCCATGGCCGTGTCGAAGGCCGGTGTGCCACGGCGCGCGTCGCCCACGATACGGCCATCGCGCAGGCTGACCAGCCTGTCAGCCAGCGCCGCTTCGCGCCGCAAGTGGGTTGCAATCAGCAAGGTACGTCCTTCGCTGCGCGCGCGCAGGCGCCGCAGGACGTCGATCGCCGTCTGGGCATTGAGCGCTTCCGTCGCTTCGTCCAGCAGCCACAAGGTCGATTCATGCAGGAACAGCCGCGCCAGCGCCAGGCGCCGCGCCTGGCCGCCCGACAAACCCAGGCCGCCCTCGCCCAGCATGGTGTCAAGGCCGCCCGCAAACGCACGCACCTCGTCATCCAGGCCGGCCGATTGCAGCGCCGCCCACAGCTGCGCATCGCTGGCGGACGGGTCGGCCAGGCGCAGGTTGTCGCGCAAGCTGTCCTGGAACAATTCCGTCTTCTGCATGAACAGGCAGGCGCGCGGCGCGGCCACCTTGCCCGACATTGGCGCCAGTTCGCGCGCGGCGATGGCCAGCAGGGTCGACTTGCCCGCGCCGCTGGGGCCGATCAAGGCCACGCGCTCGCCATGCGCGATGTGCAGGGAAATATCATGCAAGATGGCGGCATGGCTGCCCGCATGGGCGGCGCTGACGTGGTCCAGGCGCAAGCCCGGTACGCAGTCAGCCGGCGGCGCGGCGATCTCTTCAACCTCCAGGCGCGGCGCCAGCCGGCGCATGGCCAGCAGCATGCGTCCCGCTTCCAGCGCGCCGCGGCGCAGTCCCGCAAACGGTTCCACGGCAGTCAGGGCGATCAGCAAAGCCAGGGCCGCCAGCGGCACGCTCATGGCGTGCTGCTGCACCAGCGCGGCCACGGCCAGCAGCACGCCAGCCAGGGTCGCGCTGCCGGCCACGCCATACGCGGCGCCGGCCGCCGTTTCCAGGCGCAGCAGAGCCATGTCCGCTTGCGCCAGCGACTGGTCGATCCGGCCCAGCGCAGCGCACTGGGCATCGATGCGGCCCGCCATCACCAGGTCCGTCTGGCCGGCCACCAGGTCGATGGCGCCGGAACGCAATTTTTCGATGGCGCGCGAACGCACGATGGAGGGACGGCGGGCGCGTAGCGCGACGATCCAGCCGATGCCGCCGCCGGCGGCCAGCAGCCACACGGCCAGGCCCAGGCCCAGCTGCCACTGCATCACGCCCAGCGCCACGCCGGCCAGCAGGGCCGCGCACAGGGCCGTGAAGGCCGGCACGAGCAGGCGCAAGTACAGCGATTCGAGCGCGTCGATATCGGCCGTCAGGCGGAACAGCAGCTTGGCCGGCTGGCGCAGCAGGCGGCTGGCCGCTTCCGGGCGCGACCAGCCACGGAACAGGCGCACGCGGATGCTGGCCAGCGCGGCGAACGTGGCGTCGTGCGCGACGAGCCGCTCCGCATAGCGCGAACCCGTGCGGCCGATGGCCAGCAGGCGGATGCCGGCCGACGGGCCGAAGACGTCGAACACGATGGCCGTCGAGGCGTGCAAGCCGGCAATCGACGTGGCCGTGATAAACCAGCCGGACAAGCCCAATAACGCCATGCCGGCCACCGCCGTCAGCGCCGCCAGCAAGGCGCCCCCGATCAGCTTGCGGGGCTGGGCCAGCAGCAATTGCCGCAAGACGGGGTTCGATATGAGTGAAGTTTTCATGCGCGCAACTCCTGCACTTGGGCATGCGCATCGACCTGCACCGTGCGCTGCAGGCGGCCAGCCAGCACGGGGTCGTGCGTGGCGACGATCATCGTCTTGCCTTGCGCCAGTACCAGCAGGGCGTCCGTCACACGCGCCGCCGTTTCGCTATCCAGGTGGGCCGTCGGTTCATCGACGAGCAGCAAATCCGCATGCGGATGCATGGCCACGCGGGCCAGGGCCAGGCGCACGGCTTCGCCGCCGGACAAGCCCTGACCGCCATCGCTGAGCATGACGGCCGGCTGCGCCTGCGCCACGGCAGCTAGGTCGGCCAGGTGCAGCGCCTGCGTCACGTGCGCGGCACTGGCGCCCACGCGGCCCAGGGTCACGTTCTGGCTGACGGACGCGGCAAACACGTGGGGGCGCTGGCCCATCCACGCCATGCGCTGGCGCAAGGTATTGACGGTGCTGTTGGTCAGGCGCACGCCGCCGATGCGGATCTCGCCGCCGCTGGCGGGCAGCAGGCCGGCCAGCAGGGACAGCAAGGTGGTCTTGCCCGCGCCGCTGGCACCCAGCAGGGCCACGTGTTCGCCCGCGCGCACGGCCAGGTCGAAGCCGTCGAACACGGGCGCTTCGCCCGGATGGGCAAAGCGCAATTGCTGGAGGTCCACGGCGGGCGCCGCCGCCACGGCCATGGCGGCGGTCGAGACGGCCGCCACTTCCACGCCAGCGCCAGGCAGGGGCACGCCATAGGCCGCCAGGTCGTGCAAGCTGGCCAGACCCGCTTCGCCGGCCGCCTTGTCGTGCCAGACGGCGGCCAGTTCGCGCAGCGGCTCGAAGAAGGCGGGCGCCAGCAGCAGGATGAACATGCCCTGCCCCAAGGTCAGTTCCCGGCCCCAGGTGCCGAAATTGATGCTGCCCAGCAAGGAGAAACCGATGAAGGCGGCCACCATGGCGACACCGAGCGCGGAAAACAATTCCAGTACGGCGGACGACAAAAAAGCGATGCGCAGCACCACCATCGTGCGCCGGCGCACGGATTGCGAGGAGGCGTCCAGCCGTTCGGCCGTGGCGTCGACGGCGCCCAGCGCGCGCAAGGTGGCCAGGCCGCGCAGGCGGTCCAGCAGAAAGGCGTTCATGCTGCCCATTTCCACCATCTGCGCGCGGCTGGCCGCTTGCGCGCCCATGCCCACCAGGGCCATGAAGACAGGAATCAGGGGCGCGGCGATCAGCAGGATCAGCGCGGCGATCCACGACAGCGGCGTCACCACGGCGAGGATCACGAACGGCACGAGCATCACCTTCCAGCGCGCGGGCTTGTAGCGCACCAGATACGGCACGATGGCTTCGGCCTGTTCGGCGATGACGCTGGCCGCCTGGCCCGACTGGGCGCGCTGGCGGTCCAGCGGCGAACGGCGCGCCAGCGCTTGCGCCACTTGCGCGCGCAAGGTGGACAGGTGCGCGCGCGCCGCCGCATACATGCGCCGCGCGCCCCACGCTTCGCAGACGGCGCGCAGCACGCCCAGCAGCAGCACGCCGGCGGCCGGCGCCAGCGCGGCGCGCCAGCCGGCGCCATCGAGCATGGCTTGCACGGCCCAGGCCAGCAAAGCCGCTTGCGGCAGCCACAGCAAGGCGGCACCGCCTTGCGCCAGGCTGGCGGCACGGGGAAGAATAAAGCGGGGCAGAGACAAGGGCGTGGTCGGCATCTTCTATACTTCTTGAGTTTTCAGAATTTTCTGTAAATTCGATATTTTGTATAATACTGCGAAACATGACATATATCAATTGACCCCACCAGTATGGCGTGAAAAAATTCAGATAATTATGAAAACTCAACATATCCAAATGACGCCGCTGATCCTGACCTTCGTCAGCCATTTCGGCGAGATGGGCAGCCGCTGGGGCTTTAACCGTACGGTGGGACAAGTGTACGCCTTGTTATTTGTCGCGGAGCACCCTTTGCACGCGGATGAAATCGCCGAACACCTGAGTTTTTCGCGCTCGAACGTGAGCATCGGCTTGAAGGAATTGCAGGGCTGGGGCTTGATACGCCAGTCGCGTATACCTGGCGACCGGCGCGAGTATTTCTCCTCGCTGGGCGACGTGTGGCAAATCTTCCGCGTCGTGGCCGCCGAGCGTCGCCGCCGCGAAGTGGCGCCCACCCTGACGGTGCTGCGCGAATCGCTGCTGGCGCCGGCCACGGAGCCAGTCGACCAGTATGCGCAGGAACGCATGCGCGAAATGTATGAACTGGTCGACCTGGCCAACACCTGGTTCGACGACTTGCAGCGCCTGTCGCCCGAATCGATGGCGCAACTGATGAAAATGGGCGCCAAGGTACAAAAGCTGCTCAACGCCAAGGATCGCCTGTTTGGCGTCAGCAACAACAGCGACTGAAGCCCTCCCCTCGCCACAACCGGGACGCCGCCAGCACAAGCTGGCGCGCCTTGTCACGCCATTTCCCCACGTCATGTTGGCCATTACTAGCACAGCCATACATAGCCGTATGCGATGTTGTCAACTGAACCAATAGTATTATTTAAATTGTATTAATTTATATCAAGAGTAAGCTTGCATTTGCGTACTCTCTACGCACAGGAAATAGATAAAAACGGGCAATGGGATGACTTCCCCGGCATGTAGGGACGCGTCCCAACACGATGAAGCGACTGTCTCAAGCACAAGGGGATTTTCATGAAAAGCGTAAAGAGCATTGCCATCAAGGCATCCATGCTGGCTGCCGTAACGGTACTAGCTGGCGCAGCACAGGCTGCCACGTGGGTGGACGTGGGGCCGGCCAGCGGTTTCGTCATCGCCGGCAGCACCGTCACCTATTCGCCGTCGCCGGCACTGCAGGTGAAATATTATGACGACAATCTGGTGCCACAGAGCCCCTCGGACATCCAGGGTTACATCAATGGCGTGTTCGGCACCACCCTGGGCGCCGCCGTCTCGATTTGCGACAACCCCACCTCGGGCTGCAGCGCCGGCACCACGGGAGGCTTGAGCGGCGGCGTCAACTCTTATACGAGCGCGGCCGCCTATGACTACTTGGCCATCCACTTCGGGCAGGGAGAACTCGTGTTCCACTGGGCCGCCCCTGTGGCTGCCGGCACCACCTTCACGGTGGCAGGCCTGCCCAAGGATCTGAGCAATTACAGGGCCTTCACTTCCGCCGTGCCGGAACCTGAAACCTATGCCATGCTGCTCGCCGGCCTGGGCCTGCTGGGCTTCCTGGCACGCCGCCGCCAGGGAAAGTAAGCATCATCGGCGGCAGCGGCGCACCAGCGCCCGCTGCCGCTTTCCATGCCAACCGCATCTTTACACCGCGCTTGCGGCGCAAGACCCGCTTTTTACACCATCTTTAGACTTCCCTCGCTATGCTCGACGGCATCCACTGCTGACCGAAGAGGGAATCATCATGCACGAACAACCGTTTCAGCCACGCGCGCGCAGCGTGATCCGCCAGCACCTGCCCGTAGGGGAACGGCTGCGCCTGGCCCGGCTGGCCAGCAAGAAAATCGTATCGCTATTGTCTGCGCTGCTGTGCGCGGCGCCGCTGTTGTATTTGCTGGGCGTGGTAATATTTGCGCAGCCGTGAGGCGGCCTGCAGGCGAACGATGGAAGGTGATGGAATGCGACAGGCTGTCGCGCAGATGACCAGCAAGGACTGGTCCGCCCAGAGGGAATCGAACCCCCATTCACGGTTTAGAAGACCGTTGTCCTATCCGTTGAACGATGGGCGGAAAGGTGCAGCATTTTAGTCCATGCGCGCCGACAATGCCAAGGCGCCGCACAATAGAAAACGGGCTGTCATCTCTGACAGCCCGCTTATGACTTTGGTCGGAGTACAAGGATTCGAACCTTGGACCCCCTGGTCCCAAACCAGGTGCGCTACCGGGCTGCGCCACACTCCGAAGACAAGATAATAACGCCTCCACCCAATTTCGTCAATTGCCCCAAGCGAATTAGATGGAAATAACTATCGTCCCTGCCCCTTGCATCCCCTCAAGCGCCGACTTTATCGGCGATGCGGCGCGCCATGCTCTCGGCCTTTTCCTTGTCCTTGGCTTCCACCATCACGCGGATCAGCGGTTCGGTGCCCGAAGCGCGGATCAGCACGCGGCCCGTGTCGCCCAGTTCCGCCTCGACCAGCTCTTTCTCGGCCACCATGGCGGCATTTTTCTGCCAGTCGAAACCGGGCGCCACGCGCAGATTGATCAGGGTTTGCGGGAACAGCACCAGTTCGGCCAGACACTGCTGCAGGCTCTGGCCGCTGCGCTTGAGTGCGGACAACACTTGCAGCGCGGATACGATACCGTCGCCCGTCGTGTGCCGGTCCAGGCACAGCAAATGGCCCGAGCCCTCGCCACCCAAGATCCAGCCCTTTTCCTTCATGACTTCCAGCACGTAGCGGTCGCCCACCTTGGCGCGCGCAAAGCCGATGCCCTGCTGCTTGAACAGCACTTCCAGCGCCATGTTGGTCATCAGGGTGCCGACGGCGCCCGCGACGGGACCTGTTGCCAGGCGGTCCTTGACCATGACGTACAACAACTCGTCGCCGTTGTACAAGCGGCCCGTGGCGTCGCACATGATCAGGCGGTCGGCGTCGCCATCGAGGGCGATGCCGAGATCGGCGCCGTGCTCGACGACGGCAGCCGCCATGGCCTTCGTTGCCGTGGCACCGAAGCCCGCATTGATATTGAAACCATCGGGCTTGTTGCCGATGGCGATGACTTCCGCGCCCAGCTCATGGAATACGTGCGGGGCGATATGGTAGGCGGCGCCATGCGCGCAATCGACGACGATCTTCAGGCCGCGCAAGTCCAGCTCGTTCGGGAAGGTGCTTTTGCAAAATTCGATGTAGCGGCCTTGGGCATCGTCCAGGCGCTTGGCGCGGCCCAGCTTGTCCGACGGCACGCAAGACATGGGCTCGTCGAGCGCCGCTTCGATTTCCAGCTCCACGCTGTCGGGCAGCTTGGTGCCCTGGCCGGAAAAGAACTTGATGCCATTGTCGTGATACGGATTGTGCGAGGCGGAAATGACCACCCCGGCCGACAGGCGCAACGCCCGCGTCAGGTAGGCGATCGCCGGCGTCGGCATGGGACCGGCCAGCATCACGTCCACGCCGGCGGCCGACAAGCCCGCTTCCAGCGCCGCTTCCAGCATGTAGCCGGAAATGCGCGTGTCCTTGCCGATCAGCACAGTCGGGCGCGCCTTGCCGCCTTGCGACTTGGCCAGCACCTTGCCGGCCGCATAGCCGAGGCGCATGACGAAATCGGGGGTAATCGGAGCCGTGCCCACCAAGCCGCGAATGCCATCGGTGCCAAAATATTTACGCGTCATAGTTTTCTCTTTTTGTTGTTTATAATGAATCTTACAGGCTCAGTGCGCCATGCGCCAGACCTTCAGTGCATCGACGGTTTCAGCCACGTCATGCACACGGATAATTTCCGCACCTTGCGCTACCGCAGCCAGCGCACCGGCAACGCTGCCGGCTAGGCGCTGCTCGACGGGGCGGCCCGTCACGGCGCCTATCATCGACTTGCGCGACAGCCCGGCCAGCACGGGCAGGCCCAGCTCGCTGCGCAGCTGGCGCGTGGCGCGCAGCAAGGCATAGTTCTGCTCCATCGTCTTGCCAAAGCCAAAGCCGGGGTCGACGCACAGGCGTTCGGGTGCGATGCCGGCCGCCGTCATCGTGTCGATACGCTCGCGCAGGAAGTCGATGACCTCGCGCACCACGTCCTCGTACTGCGGCTGGTCCTGCATGGTTTGCGGCACGCTTTGCATGTGCATGATGCACAGCGCGCAGTCGCTGTCCCGCACGGCCTCGATGGCGCCCGGCGCGCGGAAACCGTTGATGTCGTTGATCATGTCGGCGCCCGCCAGAATGGCTTCGCGCATCACTTCCGGCTTGTATGTATCGACGGACAGAGGCTTGCCGCAGTCGCGCAAGGCGTACAGCACCGGCATGACGCGCGCAAGCTCGTCCTGCAGCGGCAGCGGCGGCGCGCCGGGGCGGCTCGATTCGCCGCCGATGTCGATGATGTCGGCGCCATCCAGCATCATCTGCTCGGCGCGCGAAATGGCAAACTCCAGGTGTTGATACTGGCCCGCATCGGAAAACGAGTCGGGCGTGATGTTCAGGATACCCATCACCAGCGCCTGCGTGCCCTGCAGGTTGAAGCCGAAACGGCCGAATTGCAAATAGTGTCGCATGTGAATCTTTGTAGTCGTCAGGAAAAAACTGCCGCGGCAACGAAAAAGGGCAAGGATTGCTCCTTACCCTCGTTCTTGCCATACCCTTGCGTGTCGTCCGTCAGGGCGGCCCTTATCAGGCTGGCGCCGTCACGTTTGGCGAGATGCCGCCCGTGCCGCTGTCGCCCGCATTGCGGCGTGGCGGAATGACCTTCGGTGGACGCGGCTCCAGGCCGGCCATGATGTCATTGATTTGCTCGGCATCGATGGTTTCCCATTCCAGCAAGGCTTTGGTCATCATTTCGACCTTGTCGCGGTTGCCTTCCAGCAAGGTACGCGCCAATGCATATTGCTTGTCGAGAATGTTGCGGATTTCAGCATCGACCTTTTGCTGGGTCGCTTCCGAGATCGTCTTGGTGGCGCCACCGAAGAAACCTTCGTTTTCGCTGTCTTCGTAGACCATCACGCCCATGCTGTCGGACATGCCGAAGCGGGTCACCATGGAACGGGCCAGCTTGGTGGCACGCGAAAAATCGTTCGACGCGCCCGTGGACATTTGGCCCACGAAAATCTCTTCGGCGATACGGCCACCGAACAGGATGGAAATTTCTTCCAGCATCTTGTCCTTGTAGGCGGACAAGTTGTCGTGTTCCGGCAGCTGCCAGGTCAGGCCCAGGGCCCAGCCGCGCGGCATGATCGTCACTTTATGCACGGGATCGGCCTTTGGCAGCAGCTTGGCCACGACGGCGTGACCGGACTCATGGTAAGCCGTATTGCGGCGCTCTTCCTCGCGGATGATCATCGACTTACGTTCCGGACCCATGTAGATCTTGTCCTTCGCATCTTCGAAGTCGATCATTTCCACCAGGCGCTTGCTGCGGCGCGCCGCGAACAGGGCTGCCTCGTTGACGAGGTTGGCCAGGTCCGCGCCCGAGAAACCAGGGGTGCCGCGGGCCAGGATATCGGCTTTCACGTCGGTACCGATGGGCACTTTGCGCATGTGCACGTTCAAGATCTGTTCGCGGCCGCGGATATCGGGCAAGCCGACGGACACCTGGCGGTCGAAACGGCCTGGACGCAGCAGCGCTTTGTCGAGCACGTCGGCGCGGTTGGTGGCGGCCACGACGATCACGCCGGAGTTCGCTTCAAAACCGTCCATCTCGACCAGCAGCTGGTTCAAGGTCTGTTCGCGCTCGTCATTGCCGCCGCCCATGCCGGCGCCGCGGTGACGGCCGACAGCGTCGATCTCGTCGATGAAGATGATGCACGGCGAATGCTTTTTCGCGTTCTCGAACATGTCGCGGACGCGGCTGGCGCCTACGCCAACGAACATTTCCACGAAGTCGGAACCGGAAATCGAGAAGAACGGCACCTTGGCTTCGCCGGCGATGGCGCGCGCCAGCAGGGTTTTACCCGTGCCAGGAGGACCGACCATCAACACGCCGCGGGGAATGCGGCCGCCCAGTTTCTGGAATTTGCTCGGATCTTTGAGGAAGTCGACCACTTCGTTGACTTCTTCTTTCGCTTCGTCGCAACCGGCGACATCGGCGAAGGTGACGGTGTTGCTGGCTTCATCCATCATGCGCGCCTTCGACTTGCCGAACGAGAATGCCCCGCCCTTGCCGCCGCCTTGCATCTGACGCATGAAGAAGACCCACACGCCGATCAACAGCAGCATGGGGAACCAGGAAACAAAAATAGTTTGCAGGAAAGACGCTTCCTCGGGCGGACGCACATCGAAATGCACGCCATTGTCGCGCAAGTCGCCGATCAGGCCCTTGTCGAGGCTGGTGGCGGTGGTACGCACCTTGGTGTCGTCCATCAGCTTGGCGGTGATCGACGAACCTTCGATCACGACATCCTTGACGCGCTTGGCTTTGACTTCATCCAGCAAATCGGAATAAGCGATGGCCTTGCTGCCGCCTGTGGCGCCATGACTGTCGAATTGCTTGAACAGCATGAACAACAGCAGCAATACGACTACCCAGATGGCAGATTTGGAAAACATGTTATTCACGAAGACTCCTTGGATGCAGTGCGCATCTCTTTACCTATAGCTAGAAACACGATTTTACTCGCAATAAGCGGGCCGTGCCAAAGCCCGCCGATCCGTGCGCGCGAAAAAACCGCGTTCACGCAAAAAAGTGCAGTATAAACAATTTAGGCTTTTATACCATCAGACGCTACTGCACTTCTCGTTCCCATGTGCGGATTCCCCCTTAAATATCAAGGGCGGAATCATCTTCTTCAACGGCATTTTTCAGCGGATTCTTGATTCCCCGCCCCATCAGGAAGATTTCCGACGATTTATCGCGGCTGGCCTTCGGTTTTTTCTGCACCACGACCTTGAATTCAGCGCGGAATTTCTCCACGATCTGGCTGAAACCCATGTCTTTAAAGCATTTCACCAGCAATACGCCCGATGGTTTCAAATGCAATTGCGAAAATTCGATGGCCAGATCGATCAGATGTTCCATGCGCGCGGCGTCCGCCGTGGCGATGCCCGACAGATTGGGCGCCATGTCCGACAGGACCAGGTCCACCTTGCGGCCCTGCAACACCACCTCCAGCTGGCGCAGCACGCGCGCTTCGCGGAAGTCGCCCTGGATGAAGTGGAAATCGGCGATCGGTTCCATTTCCAGCATGTCCAGGCCAATCAGGGTACCATTGACCCCGCCGCCGTCCTTGCCGGCCAGCTTGCGCCGCGTGTACTGGGCCCAGCTGCCGGGAGTGCAACCAAGGTCGACAATCACCTGGCCAGGTTTGATCAGTTTCTCGTCTTCATCGATTTCTTTGAGCTTGTATGCTGCCCGGGCGCGGTAGCCCTCTTTTTGCGCCAACTTCACATAAGGATCATTTATGTGGTCGTGCAACCAGTTTTTGTTTAATTTCTTCTTTGCCATTCGCGTAGAATACTGCTTTTAAGGGAATTACTAAATATTATTATGCTAAAACTTACACCCGTAGAGCGCAGCGCACTGCGCGCCGAAGCACACGCGCTGAAGCCTATCGTCATCATTGGCGAAGCGGGCTTGACACCTGCTGTCCTCAAAGAGATCGACCTTGGCCTGGATTCGCACGGCCTGATTAAAGTCCGCGTGTTCGGCGACGACCGCGAAGCCCGCGTCGGAATGTACGATACGATTTGCGGCAATCTCGGCGCCGCCCCGGTACAACATATTGGCAAACTGCTGGTAATCTACCGTCCGAAAAAAGAAGTGGTTAAGGAGAAGGTCAGCGCCGGCAAAGGCATGCGCGAAGTGACCATCGTCAAGGCCAGCGCCAGCGGCACCAAGCGCCCCAGCGTGACGAAAGTCATGATCAAGGGCAATGAGCGCGTTACCGAAGGCGGTTCCATCAAGCGTGCCAAGCCACGTCAGAAAAGCGCCAAGAAAAGCGCACTGGGCAGCAAGTAAGCCTGTCGTTCAGCAGCCGCAAGGCTGTTGAAACAAGAAGCGGAGCAAGGGATCTTCCCTGCTCCGCTTTTTTATTGCAATTGCGCTTGTCGGATTACGCGCTGCGCGCTAATCCGACCTACGATGCTGTTACCGCCAACGTCCGTAGGTCGGATTAGCGGGGCCGCAGGCCACGCGTAATCCGACACACACGGCAACAATTACTGCTGCTTCCAGATCAGCACGCCCGCCAGCAAGCTCTGCACGGCAAAGATCACGGTCGACACGCCATGCAGCATGCCGAAGCGGCTGCGCATGGCCTCGTCCATGATGCCGGATGCCCCCTGGGCTTGCGCCTTGAGTTCGGCCATCAGCGGCGAGATGCCGAAATGGCTGATCAACGCGCACACCAGCATCGACAGCACCAGCGCCCCCAAGAGGCGGCGGCGCTTCAGTTCCAGCGCGCCGGGCGCCCATTGCAGCAAGGCCAGCAGTATCAAGGCGCAGGCGATGGACAGCCACGCTTCGGCGCGGAACATGCTGCCGGCGATATTGCCTGCCAGCACTCTGTCGCTCAAGGTGCCGAACAAGGTGGGCGCCACGATGAAGCCGATAGTCCACAGGCTGCCAGCCCACAGGGTGGCAACGAGGAGGCGCACGCGGGCGAGCATCAGATGTACAGCACTTCCAGGATTTCGTATTCGCGCGGACCGGACGGCGCCTGCACTTCCACCACGTCGCCGGCATACTTGCCGATCAGCGCGCGGGCGATCGGCGACGTCACGGACACCTTGTTCATTTTCAGGTCCGCTTCATCGAGGCCGACGATCTGGTACGTGACTTTCTGGCCCGACTCCAGGTCTTCCAGGTTCACGGTCGAGGCAAACACCACGCGGCCTTCCGCGTCGAGCGTGGTCGGGTCGATGATCTGTGCCGCACCCAGCTTGCCTTCGAGTTCGGCGATGCGGCCTTCCACGAAAGCCTGGCGCTCCTTGGCGGCATCGTACTCGGCGTTTTCCGACAGGTCTCCGTGCGAACGCGCTTCGGCGATCGCATCGATGACGATGCGGCGTTCCTTGGTCTTCAAATGATGCAGCTCTTCTTTCAAGAGTTCTGCGCCGTATTTGGTCAATGGGACTGAGGTCATGTTATCTCTACTATCTGCTAGTTATCGGCGCCGTTGCAGCGTGTTGCCACGTTTAACGGCCTTACCAAGTGAAAACCACAGAGGCCGCGCGCTGCTCTGCACGGAACTCTGTGGTTGATAAGCATGCAGTGTACCGCCTAACGGCGGCCACTGCAAATGACACGCGGGCTGTTACGCTTGCTGCAGGGTCTTGTGCAGGCCCTGCAAATCGTACACACGCAGCTCATCGAGATGACGGATGCCTTCGACGGCCGCTTCCGCGCCGGCGATGGTGGTGTAGGTCGTCACGCGCGACGCCAGGGCCGAGGTACGGATGGCCCGCGAATCGACGATGGCGCTGCGTTTTTCTTCTACGGTGTTGATCACCAGCACGATCTCATGGTTCTTGATCATGTCGACCACGTGCGGACGGCCTTCGATCACCTTGTTCACTGGCGTGACGGCGATGCCGGCAGCAGCGATCACGGCGGCGGTGCCCTTGGTGGCAACCACGGTGAAACCGGACTCGACCAGGTCGCGCGCCACTTGCACGGCGCGCGGCTTGTCCGACGCTTTCACGCTGATGAAGACCTTGCCCGATTTTGGCAGGTTGACGCCGGCGCCCAGTTGCGATTTCACAAACGCTTCGCCGAAGGTCAGGCCTACGCCCATGACTTCGCCCGTCGATTTCATTTCAGGACCCAGGATGGTGTCCACGCCAGGGAACTTGACGAACGGGAACACGGCTTCCTTGACGCTGAAGTAAGGCGGCACGACTTCCTGCGTGATGCCTTGCGACGCCAGCGACTGGCCGACCATGCAGCGCGCGGCGATCTTCGCCAGTTGCAGACCGGTGGCTTTCGAGACGAAAGGCACGGTGCGCGAGGCGCGCGGATTGACTTCCAGCACGAAGACGACGTCTTTCATCTGGCCATCGATCTCTTGCTTCTGGATCGCGAACTGCACGTTCATCAGGCCGACCACGTTCAAGCCCTTGGCCATCAGCGCCGTCTGGCGCTTCAGTTCTTCGATGGTTTCCGGCGCCAGCGAGTATGGCGGCAGCGAGCAAGCCGAGTCGCCCGAGTGGACGCCTGCCTGTTCGATGTGTTCCATCACGCCGCCGATGAACGTCGTTTCGCCGTCGGAGATGCAATCGACGTCGCACTCGATGGCGTCGTTCAGGAAGCGGTCCAGCAGCACCGGCGAATCGTGCGAGACCTTGACGGCTTCGCGCATGTAGCGCTCGAGGTCGCGCTGCTCGTGGACGATTTCCATGGCGCGCCCGCCCAGCACGTACGATGGACGCACGACCAGCGGGTAGCCGATTTCCTGCGCCAGCGCCAAAGCGTCGGCTTCCGTGCGCGCGGTGCGGTTAGGCGGCTGGCGCAGTTCCAGCTTGTGCAGCATCTGTTGGAAACGCTCGCGGTCTTCGGCCGCATCGATCATGTCGGGCGAGGTGCCGATGATCGGCACGCCGTTCGCTTCCAAGTCCAGCGCCAGTTTCAATGGCGTCTGGCCGCCGTACTGCACGATCACGCCGACCGGTTTTTCGATGGCGACGATTTCCAGCACGTCTTCCAGGGTCAGCGATTCAAAATACAGGCGGTCGGAAGTGTCATAGTCGGTCGACACGGTTTCCGGGTTGCAATTGACCATGATGGTTTCGTAGCCGTCTTCGCGCATGGCGAGGGCAGCGTGGACGCAGCAATAGTCAAATTCGATACCCTGGCCGATACGGTTCGGGCCACCGCCCAGCACCATGATCTTTTTCTTGTCGGTCGGGTTCGATTCGCACTCTTCGTCGTACGTGGAATACATGTACGCCGTGTCGGTCGAAAACTCGGCCGCGCACGTGTCGACGCGCTTGTAGACGGGACGGATGTTCAGCGCATGGCGCTGCTGGCGCACGGCCGTGTCGGTCGTCTGCAGCAAAAAGCCCAGGCGGCGGTCGGAGAAGCCCTTCTGTTTCAACTTGTACAGGGTGTTCTTGTCCAGGTTTTCCAGCTTCTGCGTGTCGAGCCACAGTTCCAGGTCGACGATTTCCTTGATCTGGATCAGGAACCATGGGTCGATCTTGGTCAGCTGGTGCACTTCTTCCAGCGTGAAACCTTGGGCAAACGCGTCGCCCACGTACCAGATGCGCTCAGGACCAGGCTCGCCCAGCTCTTCTTCGATCTTTTCGCGGTCCTTGGTCTTCTCGTTCATGCCGTCCACGCCCACTTCCAGGCCGCGCAAGGCTTTCTGGAACGACTCCTGGAAGGTACGGCCGATGGCCATCACTTCGCCGACGGATTTCATCTGCGTCGTCAGGTGGTGGTCGGCGGTCGGGAATTTCTCGAACGTGAAACGGGGGATCTTCGTGACGACGTAATCGATCGATGGTTCGAACGAGGCCGGCGTGGCGCCGCCCGTGATTTCATTGCGCAGCTCGTCCAGGGTGAAACCGACGGCCAGCTTGGCGGCGATCTTGGCGATCGGGAAGCCCGTCGCTTTCGAGGCCAGGGCCGACGAACGCGAAACGCGCGGGTTCATCTCGATGACGATCATGCGGCCATCGACGGGGTTGATCGAAAATTGCACGTTCGAGCCACCGGTGTCGACGCCGATCTCGCGCAGCACTGCCAGGGAGGCATTGCGCATGATCTGGTATTCCTTGTCCGTCAGGGTCTGCGCAGGTGCGACGGTAATCGAGTCGCCCGTGTGCACGCCCATCGGGTCGAGGTTTTCGATCGAGCAGATGATGATGCAGTTGTCCGCCTTGTCGCGCACCACTTCCATCTCGTACTCTTTCCAGCCCAGCAACGATTCTTCGATCAGCAGCTCTTTCGTCGGCGATGCTTCCAGGCCGCGCTTGCAGATGGTTTCGAATTCTTCTTCGTTGTAGGCGATGCCGCCGCCGGAACCGCCCATGGTGAACGATGGACGGATGATGGTCGGGAAGCCCAGGGTGCGTTGCACGGCCCACGATTCTTCCATCGAGTGCGCCACGCCGGAACGGGCCGAACCGAGGCCGATCTTGGTCATCGCGTCCTTGAACTTGGAACGGTCTTCGGCCTTGTCGATGGCTTCCGGCGACGCGCCGATCAGCTCGACGTTGTATTTCGCCAGCACGCCATTGTTGAACAGATCCAGCGCGCAATTCAGCGCCGTCTGGCCGCCCATCGTCGGCAGGATCGCGTCAGGACGCTCCTTGGCGATGATGCGCTCGACGACCGACCAGGTGATCGGTTCGATGTAGGTGACGTCGGCCATTTCCGGGTCCGTCATGATGGTCGCAGGATTGCTGTTGACCAGGATGACTTTGTAGCCCTCTTCGCGCAGGGCCTTGCACGCTTGCGCGCCGGAATAATCGAATTCGCAGGCCTGGCCGATCACGATCGGGCCAGCGCCAATAATCAGAATACTTTTAATATCTAAACGTTTAGGCATTTTTCTTTTTCTCCTCCGCAGCCATCAGGTTGATGAAGCGGTCAAACAGGTAAGCAACATCCATCGGGCCCGGCGACGCTTCAGGGTGGCCCTGGAAGCAGAAGGCCGGCTTGTCCGTGCGGGCGAAGCCCTGCAGGGAACCGTCGAACAGCGATTCATGGGTCACGCGGCAGTTCGCGGGCAAGGTTGCCGCGTCGACTGCGAAACCGTGGTTTTGCGAGGTGATCAGGACCTGTTTCGTTTCCAGGTCTTGCACCGGGTGGTTGGCGCCGTGGTGGCCGAACTTCATCTTCAAGGTTTTCGCGCCGGAAGCGATGGCCATGATCTGGTGGCCGAGGCAGATGCCGAAGGTCGGGATGCCCTTCTCGATCAGTTCCTTGGTGGCCGCGATCGCGTAATCGCACGGCTCCGGGTCACCGGGACCGTTCGACAGGAAGATGCCGTCCGGGTTCAACGCCAGGGCGTCGGCGGCCGTCGCTTGCGCGGGCAGCACGGTGACCTTGCAGCCGCGCGCCGTCAGCATGCGCAGGATGTTGCGCTTGACGCCGTAGTCGAAGGCGACCACGTGGTATTTCGCGTCGGCGTCGGCCAGCTGGCCATAGCCTGCCCCCAGGGTCCATTCCGTTTCGCGGTATTCGTAGGCATCCTTGCTCGATACCACCTTGGCCAGGTCCATGCCGGACAGGCCGGGGAAGGAGCGGGCCAGTTCCAGCGCTTGCGCGGCGGATGGCTCGTTGCCTTGCGTGCCGACGAGGATGGCGCCGCCCTGCGCACCTTTTTCACGCAGGATGCGCGTGAGCTTGCGTGTATCGATGCCGGCGATGGCGACGATATTTTCAGCTTTCAGGTAATCGGACAGGGAGAGCGTGGAACGGAAACTGGATGCCAGCAATGGCAGATCGCGGATGATGAGGCCGGCGGCGTGTACCTTGGAAGATTCGACGTCTTCCGGGTTGACGCCCGTATTGCCGATATGGGGATAGGTCAGGGTGACCATCTGGCGGCAATAACTTGGGTCGGTAAGGATTTCCTGATACCCGGTCATCGAGGTGTTGAAAACAACCTCGCCCGTAGTATGACCGGCGGCACCGATCGAAAAACCTTTAAAGATCGTTCCATCAGCAAGCGCTAATATGGCTGGAACGGCAGGGCCAGAAAAAAATGGCGGCAAGGGCAACTCCTGATAAAGTTACCGTAGCTGCGCCACGTCAGACCGACCGCCTAGATACCCGAGCCAGATGCACTCAGGGTGTTTCAACGGTCATTTTGAATGAGGGGATGGGTAGTCGCTACGGTATATGTGTGATTGGCTAAACCTTTGAATTATAACCAAAAGGAAGCTTTTCCACAAGGAAGAAAATACAGAAGCCCCGGCATTTTTTTGCACAGCAGCATAAATCCCCCGCCCCATGAAAAAAGCCGCCCGGCTTGCGCGGAGCGGCTTGCAAAGCAATATCGGTTACTACTTAGGCCGTCAGAGCGGCGATGCCCGCTTTGGCGATTTGCGCATCTTCCGCCGATTTCACGCCCGAGACGCCGACGGCGCCCACGTAGTGGCCTTCGTACACGATAGGCACGCCGCCTTCGAGCAAGCCGTCGATTTCCGGTGCGCTCAGGAAGGACACGCGGCCGCCATTGATCATCTCTTCATAGATGCGCGATTCGCGGCGGCCCAGTGCGGCCGTCTTCGCTTTCGATGGAGCGATGTGCGACGAGATCGGCGCCACGCCATCCATGCGCTGCAGCCACAGCAGATGGCCGCCGTCGTCGACGATGGCGATCGTGACCGCCCAGTTATTCTTGACCGCTTCCGCTTCGGCGGCGGCAGCGATTTTCTTTACGTCGTCCAGTGTCAAAATCGGTTTCGATTGCATGGTGCATCCTTGTTATGTTGAAACAAAATTGTATACGAAATGCGCGGTGGCGCTATCGCTTACTGCTCGCGCTTCGCTTTCAGCTTTTGCTTGAGCTGCGCCATCACGGCAAAGGTCGCCTGCTCGCCCGCCAGGATGGCCTGGTTGCGGCTGTTGAAATCGTTGCCCTTCATGGTGCCCAGGCTGGGCTGGATCACCACGTCGGCATCCTTGAGTTCAAACTGGTTGATGCGCTGGCCCATGATGGCGAACGTCTGCATCAGCACCTCCATCGAGCTGATGGCCTTCTGGGTATCCGTTTGCGACGAAATATTCACGGCGATGATGAAATCGGCGCCCATGTCTCGGGCAAAGCGCACGGGCACGGGAGCGACGAGGCCGCCATCTACATAAGTGTGACCGGCGATCGTCACGGGCTGGAATACGCCGGGCACGGCCGACGAGGCGCGCACGGCCATGCCGGTATTGCCGCGCTGAAACAGGATCGGCTGGCCATTCTTGAGGTCGGTCGCCACCACACCAAATGGAATCTTGAGTTTTTCCAGCGGGACGCCGCCGACGGCCTTGTTGACATAGCTTTGCAGCGCCTCGCCTTTCAGCACGCCGGACGACTTGCCGAACAGGGGCAAGGCCCAGTCGGAAATGGCCGCCTCGTCCATGTCGAAGGCCATCTTTTGCAGGGCGAAGCCGGAATTGCCCGCCGCATACATGGCGCCCACCACGCTGCCGGCGCTCGTGCCGGTGACGATGTCAGCCTGGATGCCCTGCGATTCGAGCGCCTTGATCACGCCGATATGGGCGAAACCGCGCGCCGCGCCGCCGCCCAGCGCCAGGCCGATCTTGATCTTGCGCGGCGTCACGGCCATCGGTTCGGGAGGCGTCAGCACCTGGACGGGTTTCGGGGCGGTGGTATCGCAGCCGGCCAGCACAAAGGCGGCCAGGGCAAGCAGGGTCAGGCGTTTAGGGAACATGGTGGAGAGTGGGAACCGCGCGCGGCAGTGGCAATAAAGGAGAGCCGATTGTAGCGCAAGCGGGACCACCGGCACTGAAGGCGGTCTTAAATGTTGATGGTGACAAGGTCCAGGAGAAGCGTGCGCGCCGCCCCTGCTGCTAGACTGGCGCCTGGTTTATTTACTTGCTCCCACTAAGTCAGAACATCAAACAGCATGAATCGACAAGCCCTTGTAACAATCGACTTGAGCGAGATCAGCTCGCCGCGCCAGCTGCATGCGGCCTTGGCGGCCGCGCTGGCTTTCCCATCCTTCTACGGCATGAACTGGGATGCATTCTGGGACGCCATCACGGGCCTGGTGGACATGCCGCAACGGATCGAGCTGCGCGGCTGGCCGGCCTTCGCCGCGCGCCTGCCCCACGAAGCGGCCACCCTGCAGCGCATCCTGACGCGCATGGCGCAGGATACGCAAGATGCGCCGGACGGAGCGACACACGTGCATTACCTGTAGAACGGAAACGCTTGACAGCCAGGCCCGACTTCCCTTACATTGAGTGTATGTCCTCCTTCAAACATCCATCCCCTTCCCTGCTGTCGCTATCGCGACTACACCTAGCACGCGCATAAGTTTGCCGCTTTGCTTCGCCTGGCCACACGCCGGCATGTTTCAAAAACCCTGGAAGGTTTGATGATGTTTGCACCATCCCCATTCGTACACGTAATTCCCACTGCGACCGCCCCCGCTGGCATCGCAGCCGCTCTGCTACCGCTACCGATCGCTTGCCTGGCCTAGTGTCTCGTGGCCGCCCGGCAAGCTTGCGCTACAACCATTGATTTCCCCCTATCTTCAGGAGTACCCGATCATGATGTTGCAAAACCCAGCTTCCAAATACCGCGCCTTTCCTCCAGTTAAATTGACCGACCGTCAATGGCCGAACCAGATCATCAGCAAACCGCCTATCTGGATGAGCACCGACTTGCGCGACGGCAACCAGTCGCTGATCGAGCCGATGAGCGCGGAAAAGAAGCTGCGTTTCTTCGAGATGCTGATCGCCATCGGCCTGAAGGAAATCGAAGTGGGCTTCCCATCGGCATCGCAGACGGATTTCGATTTCGTGCGCAAGCTCGTCGATGAAGGCCGCATCCCGGACGACGTCACCATCATCGTGCTGACACAGTCGCGTGAAGAGCTGATCCGCCGCACCGTGGAATCCGTTGTCGGCGCCAAGCGCGCCATCGTCCACCTGTACAACTCCGTGGCGCCCGTGTTCCGCAAGGTCGTGTTCGGCATGTCGCGCGAGGAAATCACGAATATCGCCACCACCGGCACCACCCTCGTCAAACAGCTGGTGGCCCAGCATCCGCAAACGGAATGGGGCTTCGAATACACGCCGGAATCGTTCTCGACGACGGAACTCGATTTCTCCAAGCATATCTGCGACGCCGTCAGCGCCATCTGGAAGCCGACACCCGCCAACAAGATGATCATCAACTTGCCGTCGACCGTGGAATGCAGCACGCCGAACGTATATGCGGACCAGATCGAATGGATGTCGCGCAAGCTGGCGCGCCGCGATTCCATCATCATCAGCGTGCACCCGCATAACGACCGCGGCACGGCCGTCGCCTCGGCAGAACTGGCCGTGATGGCGGGCGCCGACCGCGTGGAAGGCTGCTTGTTCGGCAATGGCGAGCGCACCGGCAACGTCGACCTGGTGACCTTGGCGATGAATTTGTACACGCAGGGCGTGCACCCGGGCCTGGATTTCTCCGACATCGACAGCGTGCGCAAGTGCGTGGAGGAATGCAACCAGTTGCCCGTCCACCCGCGCCACCCGTATGCGGGCGACCTGGTATTTACGGCCTTCTCCGGCTCGCACCAGGATGCAATCAAGAAAGGTTTCGCCAAGCAACAGCCGGACAGCATCTGGGAAGTGCCGTACTTGCCGATCGACCCGGCCGACCTGGGCCGCAGCTACGACGCCGTGATCCGCGTCAACAGCCAGTCCGGCAAGGGTGGCATGGCGTACTTGCTGGAACAGGAATACGGCCTGGTCTTGCCGCGCCGCCTGCAGATCGAATTCTCGCGCGCCGTGCAAGCCGTGGCCGACGCGACGGGCCGCGAGATCGCCGCGCAGGATATCCATGACATCTTCCAGAAGGAATACCTGGAGCAGACGGCGCCGTACGCCTACGCTTCGCACCGCATGGTGGAAGACACGAGCAGCGACGAATCCGTGCAGATCGACATCAGCCTGTCGCACCGCCAGACGCCGCTGGCCCTGCAGGGCGGCGGCAACGGCCCCATCGACGCCTTCGTCAACGCGCTCGGTCTCGACATCAAGCTGATGGATTACCATGAACACTCGATCGGTTCCGGCGCCAATGCGCAAGCGGCTTGCTATGTGGAATTGCGCCTCGATAACGGCCCGACCCTGTTCGGCGCCGCCATCGACAGCAATATCGTCACCGCCTCGTTCAAGGCCGTCCTGTCGGCCGTGAACCGCCGCATCAAGCAGACGGACGCCGAAAAAACAACAGCGGCCGACGTGACCGCCAGCGCCGCCTGAGCACGGATCAAGCATCCCTCATAGGGAGAAAAAGCGGTACGGCTTGATCGCCGTGCCGCTTTTTCATTTCTATTGGGCAATTAGTAGTGCAAATCAGGTATCACCGACCGTATAATCGTTTCATAACAAGACCACCGGAGACAGATCATTAGCTACCGAGGGAATCAGTATGAAATTGACGGACATGAAGATAGGCACGCGCCTGGGTGCGGGTTTTGGCGTGGTGCTGCTGCTGATGGCAGTGCTGGTAGGCACGGGCCTGTTCCGGCTGGACAAGATCGGCGCGCTCAGCGAAGCCATCATCGAGAAAGACTGGGCCAAGGCCGACGCCATCGCCACCATCCGCAGCACGACGCGGTCGAACGCGGCACTGGTGCTGGAACTGTTCATCCATGAAGATCCGGCCCGCGCCAGCGCCATCCACGGCGAAATCGACGCCAACAAGGCCACCATCACCGATGCGCTGGCCATCCTCGAGCGCCTGATCGTACTGCCTGAAGGCAAGGAACTGCTGTCCATCTTGAAGCAGCAGCGCAAGGCCTATGTCGTCTCGTTCAGCCAGGCCGACAAGCTGCTGGTGGCGGGACAGCGTGCGGAAGCGGCCAAGCACGTGCGCGACGATACCCTGCCCGCCCTGAACCAGTTGCAAAAGACGGTGAACCGCCTGAACGATATCCAGCGCGGCGTCGTCGTGCATGGCGGCCAGCAAATCCAGCAGAATATTTCCGCAGCCAATATGCTGATGGCCAGCCTGGGCACGGCCGCCCTGCTGCTGGGCGTGCTCTTTGCGTGGCGGGTCACGCGCTCGATCACGACGCCGATCGCGTATGCCCTGCGCGTGGCGCAAGCCGTGGCCGGCGGCGACCTGAGCAGCAAGATCGTGGCCGACGGCAAGGATGAAGCGGGCCAGCTGCTGCAGGCGCTGCGCGACATGAATACCAACCTGGCCACCCTGGTGGGACAAGTGCGCGGCGGCACGGGCACGATAGCCGTGGCGTCGAGCCAGATCGCCAGCGGCAATGCCGACCTGTCGGCCCGCACGGAAGCACAGGCCAGCGCGCTGGAAGAAACGGCCTCGTCGATGATCGAACTGACGGGTACCGTGCGCAGCAACAGCGACAATGCGCGCCAGGCCGATAACCTGGCCCGCTCGGCGTCGAAAATCGCCCAGCGCGGCGGCTCGGCCATGACGGAAGTGGTCGGCACCATGGACGCCATCAACGCGTCGTCGCGCAAGATCGTCGACATCATCGCCGTCATCGACGGCATCGCCTTCCAGACGAATATCCTCGCCCTGAACGCGGCCGTCGAGGCGGCCCGCGCCGGCGAGCAGGGACGCGGCTTTGCCGTGGTCGCATCCGAAGTACGCAACCTGGCGCAAAGGTCGGCGGCGGCGGCCAAGGAAATCAAGGAATTGATCGCCGACTCCGTCGACAGGGTCGGCCAGGGCGCGCTGCTGGTCAGCCAGGCGGGCGCCACGATGGATGAAGTGGTGGCCAGCGTGGGGCGGGTCAGCGCCATCGTCGGTGAAATCAGCGTCGCCAACCACGAGCAGAGCGAAGGCATCGAGCAAATCAATGCCGCCATCATGCAGATGGACCAGACGACGCAGCAGAATGCGGCCCTCGTCGAGGAAGCGGCCGCGGCGGCGGCGGCCATGCATGAGCAGGCGGGCGAGCTGGAAACCCTCGTCAGCCAGTTCAAGCTGGAACAGAGCGCCAGCGCCAAGGCGCCGGCCCGCCCTGCCCCGTCCCTCCCGCGCTTGAACTAAACGGGCTATTCCACCTGGCGCGCCAGGCGAACGCCGGAAAATTGCCAGCGCGCGCCGGCCGGGAAGAAATTGCGGTAGCTGGCGCGCGCATGGCCGGCCGGCGTGGCGCAGGACGAGCCGCGCAGCACATACTGGTTCAGCATGAACTTGCCGTTGTATTCACCGAGCGCCCCGGGCGCCGTGCGGTAGCCCGGATACGGCGCGTAGCTGCTGCTGGTCCATTGCCAGCAGTGGCCGAACATTTGCCGCAATCCCGTTCCCGGCGCGCCCGCCGCTGGATGCAGCTGGCCCACTTCCACGGCGACGCCTTGCGCCGCCAGCTCCCACTCCGCTTCCGTCGGCAGGCGCGCGCCAGCCCAGTGCGCATAGGCGTCCGCCTCGAACAGCGACAGATGCGTGGCCGGCGCAGCCGCATCAAGCGGGCGCAAGCCATATAAAGTGAACTCCTGCCAGCGGCCGGCCTCGTCGCGCTGCCAGTACAGCGGGCACTGCAAGCTTTGGCCGCGCACCCAGTCCCAGCCTTCGGCCAGCCACCAATGCGCCGTGCGGTAGCCGCCCGCCTCGATAAAGGCGAGATATTCGCCATTCGTCACCAGCGCGCTGGCCAGTTCGAACGGCGCCACGTACTGCGGGTGGCGCGGCAATTCATTGTCGAAACAAAAGCCATCGCCCGCATGGCCGATCTGCGCCAGGCCGCCGTCAAAGGCGAGCCAGGCCGTGGGCTGCGCAGCTTGCGGCGCTGGTGGCGCGGCGTTGTCCAGGTAAGCGGGAAACAGGGCGCTCTGCGCCAGCAGGTGCTTGACGTCCGTCAACAACAACTCCTGGTGCTGCTGCTCGTGCTCGAGGCCCAGCGCCAGCAGCATGGTCAGCCGTTCGCGCTCGTCGCGCGCCAGTTCGCCCGCCAGCAGGCGCGCGATGCGTGCATCGACGTTGGCCCGGTAGGCGCGCACCTGCGCCATGCCGGGGCGCGTCAGTAAGCCCCGCTGGGCACGCGGGTGCTTCTCGCCCACGCCGTTGTAATACGAGTTGAACAGTACTCGGAAAGCCGGGTGGAAGGGAGCGAACGCCGCTTCCATGCTTTCCAGAATAAACGTTTCGAAAAACCAGGTCGTATGCGCGAGATGCCATTTCACGGGACTGGCGTCCGGCATCGACTGCGCGCCGCAATCCTCGTCGGACAGCGGTTCGGCCAGCAGCAGCGAGTGCTGGCGCACCTTGTTGTAGTGATCGATCAGCATCGTCGCCTTTAGTCTCTAATTACACGGGCGTAGATAACGGCAAACCACTGCTGCGGGTCCGTCCAGACTTGCACGGTGGAAAACCCGGCCTGTTCCAGCAAGCCGACGAAGGTGGCGCGCGTGTATTTGTAGCTGTCTTCCGTATGGATGCGCTCGCCTTTCGCGAAGCGCCGCTGGCCGCCTTGCCAATGGACAAGCTGCTCGCTGCGCGCTTCCAGGTGCATCTCGACGCGGCGCTCGTCGGCATTGAAAAAGCCATGGTGCTGCCACGCACGCACGTCGAAGTCGGCGCCGATCAGCCCGTTCACGTGTCGCAACATGTTCAGGTTGAAGGCGGCCGTGACGCCCAGCGCATCATCATAGGCCGCGTCGAGGATGGCGTCATCCTTGATCAGGTCGACGCCGATCAGCAGGCCGCCATCGCCGTCCGCATTCGCGCGCAGGCGGCGCAAGAAGGCGGTCGCTTGCTCGGGTGCGAAGTTGCCGATGGACGAGCCGGGATAAAAGAACAATCGCCGCGCTTCGCGCACGCTGCCCGGCAAGTCCAGGCGGCTGGAGAAATCCAGGCCCAGGCCCGTCATCTCGATGTGCGGGAAGCGCTGCTGCAGCCGGCTCAAGGATTCGCTGAGAAACTCATAGGAAATATCCACGGCCACATATTGCGCCGGGTGCAGCAAAGGGAACAGGCTGGCGGCCTTGGCGCAATTGCCCGCGCCCAGGTCGATCAGGGTGCTGCCCGGCCCCACGGCATGGGCGATCTCGGCGCCATGGCGGGCGAAGATGGCCGCCTCGGTGCGCGTCGGATAGTACTCGGGCAAGGCGCAGATGGCTTCGAACAGTTTCGAGCCCAGCGCGTCGTACAGGTATTTGGGCGAGGTCCAGGCATCGCGCGCCAGCAAGCCCGCGCTGATCTCGGCTATCGTGGCAGGAGTGGCGCTGGCCGCTTCGGCGTTGCTGGCGGGATACAAATCGGACTGCTGTTGCGCAAGTGGCATGGTCATGGGCTGGCGTCATCTATCAAGGTTCACGAAGGGCTTGCACGGGCGGCCACCGGGCGCGCCGCCCTGCCGCAGCGGTCTGCGGGCGCCTTTGCCGATGACTTTTTCCCATCATAGCGGAATCCGCGCAAGCCAGCCGTGCGGCAGGTAACTTAAGGTCAAACGGCCTGCGCACAGAAAAATTGGTATTGCCAAGCAAAAAGCATAAGCCTGTCGTATACTACACATTGCCGGCCAAACAATCCGCGCGCCATTGCAGTTCCCAGGCCCCCCTCTCCCCCGCGTGCCTCCCTTTACGATAGCCGTTAACACCATGCTCGAATTGCGCCATCTGTCGAAGTCCTATGCCAATGCCCGTCCCGTGCTGGCCAACATTTCCTGCCGTTTCAAGGCAGGGGAATTCATCGCCATCATGGGCGACTCGGGCGTGGGCAAGTCGACCTTGCTGAACCTGATCGCCGGCCTCGATACGCCCGATGCGGGTGCCGAAGCGCACCCTATCCTGGTGGACGGCATTGCCATGTCCAGCCTCGATGACGCCGCCGCGACCCGGCTGCGTCGCGCCCGCATGGGCTTTATTTTCCAGGCCTTCCACGTCTTGCCGCACCTGACCCTGCAGCAAAACGTGGCCCTGCCGCTGCTGCTCAACGGACTGCCCCAGGAGCGTGCCGCCAGCATGCTCGAGGCCGTCGGCCTGGGCGGACGCGGCGACGACTTTCCGCAGCAGTTGTCGGGCGGCGAAATGCAGCGCGTGGCCATCGCCCGCGCGCTCGTGCACAAGCCGGCGCTGGTGCTGGCCGACGAGCCGACCGGCAACCTCGACCCCGATACGGCGCACAGCATCCTGCAATTGCTGCGCGCCGAGATCAAGGCCAACGGCAGTTGCGCGATCATGGTCACGCATTCGCTGGCCGCCGCCGAAATGGCGGACCGGACCATGATTTTGACGAAAAGCGGCTTACAAAATACAACAATCGTCAACCAAATTGATCAAACAATCAGTTAATTTAACTGACCATCTGTCACAAGTTTTGTTATCGTAGTATTATTGAAAACACTTGCCTGGTTATCAATGTTGTAACGCGCATGTTGTCACGTCACCCAGACAGCCGTACTGCGATGACGAAACTTTAGCCGGGACCGCATACAGTGGTCCCGTCCCTTGCATAACCTGAAG
This sequence comes from Janthinobacterium sp. OK676, assembly GCF_900103595.1. NCBI lineage: Bacteria > Pseudomonadati > Pseudomonadota > Betaproteobacteria > Burkholderiales > Oxalobacteraceae > Janthinobacterium > Janthinobacterium sp. OK676. The sequence continues at coordinate 370,864 of NZ_FNHA01000004.1, read as the reverse complement.
GAGGAGTAAATGAACGTTCGGCAAAAGAAGCTGGAAATGATTGAGGCGATGAACCGGGCCCGTGCGCTCGAACCATCGAGTTTTGTTCCCAACAAGCTGCTCGATACCTTGATCGAGAAGCTGAACTTGAAAAATGACGCGGAACTGTGCCGTGTCCTGGAAGTTCAGCCCCCCATCATCAGCAAGATTCGTCACGGCAAACTGTCGGTTGGTGCGACGATTTTATTGCGCATGCATGAAAAATCGGACATCACCATCCGCGAACTGAAGGAACTGTCCGCCACGCCAGTCCATTGAACCACCCGCTGTTGTAATGCCATGCCAGGCACCCAGGTCCCCGGCGCCATGAACTTTTGCCATACAATTCGCGTAGTTCGCCCATCGCACCGCATCCGGGCACGATAGCGAAGAGACCCAGCCCAAACCATGCTGACCGTTTCTCTGCCTTCCCGCTCCAGCAAGCCCCCTCCCAGCTTCTCCCCCAGCATTTCCACGCATACTTGATCTGACACAACACGCATAGTCCGCGCAGGCATCAAGGTCAGCTTTTAACCAGCGATCCCAACCGCATGTCCAGCGATCCCCTTGCGCCGCCCGTGCTGCGCCTGACGCTCACGCGCGATCCCCTCGCCAGCGCCGGCGACTGCCCCGCCGCGCCCGGCTGGCATGCCGAAACCCACGTGCTGTCCGGCGCGCGCGGCATCGGCAGCTGCCGCACCGTGCTCGATATCGGCGCGGACGACGTGGTGCAGCTGCTGCTGTGCGACGGCAGTTCGCTGCTGGCCGGCAGCCTCGACCTGCCGCGCTACCTGGGGCCGGCCACGGTGGCGCGCGACGGCGCGCCCGCCAGCATCGAAGTGGGGCTGGCCTTGCGCCCGCAGGCGGCGCGCCAGCCGCCCGGCGCCAGCCGCGACGGCCTGGGCGCCTGGATGCTGCGGGCCGTGCGCGTGTACCGCTGCGGCGCCGCCGCCATGACGGCGCTGGCGGCGGCGGGCGCCTTCCAGGACCGCCAGCTGGAACAGCGCCTGGGCCTGTACCGCTGCGGCATCGAGGCGGGCGGCATGACGGCCGTCGCCAGCCTGCCCGCCGGGCCGGAACCCGTGCTGCTGCTGTTGCACGGCACGGCCTCGTCGACCCGGCGCAGCTTTGGCGGCCTGTGGCGCAACGGCCTGGCGCCGCCGCTGGCGGCGCAGTACGGCAACCGCATCTACGGCTACGAGCACCGCAGCCTCAGCGACAGCCCCATCGAAAATGCGCTGGCCCTCGTGCGCCAGCTGCCGCACGGCGCCGTGCTGCACCTCCTGAGCCATTCGCGCGGCGGCCTGGTGGGCGAACTGCTGGCGCGCGCGCAGCGCATCGACAGCCGCGGCGCCGTCGACCTGGCTGGCGACAACCTGGAACGGCTGAGCGAAAACACGGTGGGCGGCGAAGCGTTCAACAGCCACGATATCGAACACTTCACGGCGCAGGGGCGGCTGGGCGGACGCGGCGGCTACGACGAAGATGCGGCGCGCCTGCGCGAATTGAGCGTGGAACTGAAGACGCGCGCCATCCGCATCGCCCGCTTCGTGCGCGTGGCCTGCCCGGCGCGCGGCACCACCCTGATGTCGGGCCGGCTCGACCGCTGGGCCAGCGTGATGTTCAACCTGCTGCTGCACGGCGGCATTCCCGACGGCGCCATGGCCTTCCTGCTGGCCTTGGTGCGGCAGCGCTGCGACGCGCGCATCCTGCCCGGACTGGAAGCGATGATGCCCGACTCGCCGCTGGTGGCCCTGCTCAATGCGCCCGATGTGCGCGTGGCCAGCCCGCTGCACGTGCTGGCCGGCGCCTGCAGCGGCGATGGCCTGCTGGGCTGGCTGGGCGACTGCCTGGACGGCCAGCTGTACGGCGGACAGAACGACCTCGTGGTCAATTGCGCCTCGATGGCCGGCGGCGCCACGCGCAGCACGCCGGTGCGGCAACTGCTGCTGCGCGGGCCGCACTCGCACCACCTCAATTACTTCGAGCGCGCGCCATCGAGTCAGGCCGCCATGCAGGCGCTCACGGGCGACGAGACGGCCTACCAGCCCCTGCCCGGCATCGAACACGGCCCCCTGGCGCGCGGCGGCGAAGTGCCGAAACGGCGCGCGCACGCGCCCATCGTGCTGCTGCTGCCCGACATCATGGGCAGCCACCTGCAAGTGGGCAGCAACCGCATCTGGTTCGACCCCGTCAACCTCGTCGAAGGGCGCATCGAACGCCTGGCCGTGGGCCAGTCGCACATCGTCAGCGCCGGCTGGATCGAATCGTGCTACGAGCCGTTTGCCCGCTTTCTCGCGCAAAGCCAGGAAGTGCGGCCCTTTACCTATGACTGGCGTTTGTCGCTGCAGGACTCGTGCCGCGCCTTCCTGCCCGTGCTCGACGACGCCATGCGCGACGCGGAACAGCGCGGCCAGCCGCTGCGCATCGTGGCCCACGGCATGGGCGGGCTGGTGGCGCGCCTGGCCCTGAAAGACCGCTGGCAGCGCTTCGGCGCCCTGCCCGGCAGCCGCTTGCTGCAGGTGGGCACGGCCAACCGCGGCACGCAGGCGATGGTGCAGGTACTGCTGGGACGCGACCGGCTGGTGCAGATGCTGGCCTGCTGGATCAGCTGGAAGCACACGCGGCGCCAGTTTCTCGGCTTCGTGCGCGCCTTTCCCGGCGTGCTGGACATGCTGCCGTGGCCGCAACCGGGCGGCGTCGATTATTTTGACGCCGCCACGTGGGCACAGCTGGCCGCCGGCGACGCGCAAGCGGGCCTGCCCGGCGGCTGGCAGGCGCCCGAGGCCCAGGCGCTGGCCGCGTCGCGCGCCACCGTCGCCCTGCTCGATGCCGCCCCGCTCGATCCCCGCCTTTGCAGCTACCTGGCCGGCTGCGCCGACACGCCCGTGGCGCTGCGCCTGCGCGATGACGGCATCGAGACGGCCTGGTCGCCCGATGGCGATGGCCGCACGGCCTGGCAAGGCGCGGTGCCGGACGGCGTGGTCGCCTGCTACCTGCCGGTGGCGCATGGCGACCTGCTGCTGCAAAAGGACTACTTCCCGGCCATCGCGCAGCTGCTCGACAACGGCCAGGACGCCGCCCTGCCCCGGCACCCGCCGCATGCGCCCGGCGGCGCCCCGCCCCGCTTCCATCCGTACGCGCCCGAGGCGACGCCGCTATACCCGCAGCCGCAGGAACTCCTCGACGCGGCCCTCGGCGCCGCCGGTCCCGCCAGCGCGCCGGAGAGCAGCGCGGCGCAGCTGAGCCTATCCGTCATCCACGGCAGCATGGCTTCGGCCGACGCGCCCGTCATGAGCGGCTGCTACGCGTCCGAATCGCTGCGCGGCAGCATGAGTTTTCTCGACCGCCTGCTGGCGGGCAAGCTGCAGGAAATCCACGCGCTCGGGCGCTTTCCGCAGCGCCCCGACTCCGCCCTCGTGGTGCTGCAGCCCGATGCGGCGCGCCGGCCCGGCGGCGCCATCGTCATCGGCCTGGGTGCGCTGGGCGAGCTGACGCCGGGCGAACTGGCGCGCGCCTTTGCCGGCGGCCTGCTCGAATACGCGTGCGTCTGCCTGCAGGTGCGCGCCGCCGGCCACGTGGCCGCGCCGCCGATGGGCGAACACGGCTTGCGCGTGGCCAGCCTGCTGTCCGGTTCCGGCTATGGCGGCTTGAGCATCGCCCTGTGCGCGCGGGCCCTGATCGACGGCGCGCGCAGCGCCAACCGGCGCCTGGAAGACGCGGGCATGGCGTGCCGCATCGGCCACATCGCCATCTACGAACAGGCCGAGGCGCGCGCCATCGCGGCCGCCGTGGCCATCGAACAGATCATGGCCGAAGCGCGCTACCAGGGCAGCTTCACGTTCGAGCGGCGCATCCGCCACAGTCCCGGCGGCTACCGGCGCATCCTGCCCAGCCTGAGCGGCGACAATGGCTGGCGCCGCGTGCAGATCGTCGCCGCCGACCTCTCCGGCGCCCTGCGCTTCACCGTGCTGACGGACCGCGCCCACAACAGCGTCGACGAGGAGCCGAACCAGCGGCAAGCCGTCGATGGCCTGATCATGGACGCCACCGACAACACCACCGACCAGCCGGGCCTGTCGCGCGCCCTGTACGAACTGATGCTGCCCAATGGACTCAAGGCGGCCATTCCCGAGATGCGCGGCCTGATCCTGGCCGTCGACCAGAGCGCCGCCATCTATCCGTGGGAGCTGATGCGCGACGAGGCGGGCAGCGAAGAAAGCCCGCTGTCGACGCGCATCGGCATGGTGCGCCAGCTGGCCAGCCTGCGCGAGCAGCCGTCCGCCGTCAGTCCGCCCAGCAACAGCGTGCTGGTGATCGGCGACACCGATTCCGGCCTGCCCGAGCTGCCCGCCGCACAGGCCGAGGCGCAGGACGTGGCGCGCATGTTCGGCGCGTACGGCTACCAGGTGCGCGAGCTGCTGCGCCCGCAGGCCCAGCGCGTGCTCGTGCACCTGTTCGACGAGCGCTATTTCGCCATCCACCTGGCCGGCCACGGCGAAGTGGCCGGTCCCGGCATCGCCCATACGGGCCTGGTGCTGGGACCGAAGACACGGCTGACGGCCGCGCAGGTGGGTAAATTGAAGCGCGTGCCGCAGTTCGTCTTCATCAATTGCTGCCACCTGGGCGACATGCGCCCGGACGCCATCGCGCCGTGGTCGAAACTGGCCGCCAGCCTGGCCACGGCCTTCATAGAAATGGGTTCGCAGGCGGTGATCGCGGCCGGCTGGCGCATCGACGACCAGGCGGCCAGCATCTTCGCGCACAGCTTCTATCACGCCATGCTGAGCGGCGAATATTTCGGCGACGCCGTGCGCTTGGCGCGCGAGGCCGCGTACCTGCGGTTCCCGGCCTCGAATACCTGGGGCGCCTACCAGGCGTATGGCGACGACCGCTACCGCTTTCCGAACACCCAGAGCCGACCCTGGCAAGCGCCCGACTACCACTACCACGGCCATTTGCTGGCCGACCTGGAAACCCTGCACGCGCGCCTGGCCGGCGCCGATCCTGCGCGCCGCGCGGCCATCGAGGAAAAACTGGGCGGCATCGAGGAAGCCGTGCGCGCGCGCTTCTTCGGCTGCGCCGACATCCGCGAAAACATGGCCGCCACGCGCGCCGGCCTGGGGGGACTGGAGAACACCCTGCGCGCCATCGAACACTACCGGGCTGCACACAGCGCGGCCGACGGCAAGGTGGGCTTGCGCGCGCTCGCGCACTGGGCGGAACTGGAAATCAGCCAGGGCGCGGCCCTGTGCGGCATCGATGCGGGCGCCGGCATCGAGGTGCCGGCCGTGCCCGATATGACGCAGGGACGGCAACTGCTGCAGGATGGAAAACAGCATGTCGACCTGCTGGTGGCGCTGGCGCCCACGGCCCAGCGCCTGGCCCTGCTGGGACGCTACTGGGCCTTGCAGGCGCGCCTGGCCTGCCGCGAAGGAAACTCGGGCGCGCCGGCCCTGCGCGCCATGACGGACGCCTGCCTGGCCGCGCTGGAAGAAGCGCGGCGGCGCAGCGGCGCGGCCGACTGCGACCTGATTTTCCAGGTGCTGGCGGGCGCCCTGCTGCTGAAAGCCCATGGCGACAACGGCGCGTGGCGCGCCCTCGATCCGCAGCTGGGCGACCTGCTGCACGACGCCATCGCCTATGCGCGCCAGCGCCACGCGGACGAACACCGCGCCATCGACGCCGGCGCTCCCGTGCGCGCCGCCCTGCTGGCGGCCCTGTGGCAGGTGCCGGACGGCCAGCCCTTCGACGCGCCCGCGCGCGCCGCCTTCCTGGCCCTGTACCACGACGCCGTGCGGCGCCACGGCAGCATCGGCGAACCCGAAGCGATCACGGCGCCGCTGCGCTTCCTGCTTGAACTGCTGCCGCCGGGCAGCCCGGACACCGGCCTGCGCAGCGCCGTGCAGGCGCTGGCCGGCCAGCTGCAGGCTTCACTGCCCGGCAATAAGCTTAGCCAGGCACCACGCCATAATGGCGCGCATAGCGTTCGTCCAGATTCGCCAGCGGCATCATCATGAACATGTCGGCGCTTTCAAAATCAGGATCCCAGGCCGGTTCGCCGCAAATCCAGGCGCCCGAACGCAGATAGCCCTTGATCAGCGGCGGCACTTGCGGCTTGTGCGCCGCTTCCACCTGGTGGATGGGGAAAGGCAGGTGCGGCGTGACGCGATACTCGCTCGGAGCCATGTGCTTTTCCGCCAGCGCCTGGTACACGGCGACGGCGTTATGGCCGCCATCGGCCAGGCTGATGCTGGCGCAGCCGACCAGGTAGTCGCAGCGCTCGCGGCGCATGTACTCGGCCAGGCCAGACCACAGCAGCATGATCACGCTGCCGCCCCGGTATTTCGGGTGGATGCAGGCGCGGCCCGCTTCGACCATGCGTCCGCGCAGGTTCTTCAGGCGGCTCAGGTCGAACTCGTTTTCCGAGTACAGCCGGCCGATCTTGGCGGCCTTGGCCGCGCTCAGCACGCGGTAGGTTCCCACCACTTTCAGGGTATCGGCGTCGCGCACGATCAGGTGATCGCAGTGCGCGTCGAATTCATCGCTGTCGAGGCCATCGGCATTGGCCAGCGACGTCAGGCCCATGGTCTCGATAAACACCTTGTAGCGCAAACGCTGCACTTCGCGCAATTCCGCCGCTGTCGTGGCCTGGCTCAGCACCAGTTGGACCGGCCGGGCCTTGGCTTCATTTGATGCGATTATGTTTTGCATGGTTTCATCCCTGTGATCAAGACGACTCCAGCGTACTTGCCTAATATGTCAGGAAAATGACAGCCGAATGTCATTTCCATGACGCAAGTCAATGTCATTCGGGGATCGTGCATAATTACCACACTCGCCCAGCCGAAAGAGCCCATGAAAGACCAGGACGCACCGCACATCACGCCCTACACCAAGCCGGCCGCCGGCTGGGATGCCTTGAAACACGTGGCCATCAGCCTGCGCCAGGAGCGGGTCGCGCCCGAGAATCTGAAGGCGCTGCTGGCGCAGAACCAGCCGGACGGCTTCGATTGCCCCGGCTGCGCCTGGCCCGACCGCAACCACGCTTCCACGTTTGCCTTTTGCGAAAACGGCGCCAAGGCCGTCGCCGCCGAAGCGACCAGCCGCCGCGCCGGACCGCCGCTGTTCGCCAGCCATACCGTCACGCAGCTGCTGGAGCAATCAGACTACGCGCTCGAACAGCACGGTCGTTTGACGGAACCGATGGTGTACGACGCCGCCAGCGACCGCTACGTGCCGATTTCCTGGGACGACGCCTATGCCCTCGTGGGCCGCCACCTGCGCGCCCTGCCCGATCCGAACCAGGCCGCGTTCTACACGTCGGGGCGCGCCAGCAACGAGGCCGCGTTTTTGTACCAGCTGATGGCGCGCCTGTACGGCACCAATAACTTCCCCGACTGCTCCAACATGTGCCACGAGGCGACCAGCCGCGGCTTGCCGGCCACCGTGGGCATCGGCAAGGGCACGGTGACCCTGGCCGACTTCGAACTGGCCGACACCATCCTCATCTTCGGCCAGAATCCCGCCACCAACCACCCGCGCATGCTGGGCGAACTGCGCGACTGCGCGCGCCGCGGCGGCAGCATCGTCTCCATCAATCCCCTGCGCGAACGGGGCTTGCAGCGCTTCATGGACCCACAAAGCGCGCTGGAAATGGCGACCCTGGGCAGCACGCGCCTGGCCGGCCTGTTCGTCCAGCCCACCCTGGGCGGCGACTTCGCCCTGATCAAGGCCGTCGCCAAGAGGGTCGTCGAGCATGACGATGCGGCGCAGGCGGCAGGCAGGCCCGCCGTCATCGACCACGCTTTCATCGTTGAACACTGCAGCGGCTTCGACGCCTTCCGCGACGACCTGCGCGCAGAGAATTGGCAACTGCTCGTGGCGGAATCGGGCGTGGCGCGCGCGCAGATCGAGGCGTTGACGGATATCTTCGTCAAGGGCCAGCGCGTCATCGCCACCTGGGGCATGGGCCTGACGCAGCACAAGCACAGCGTGGCGGCCATCCGCATGCTGTCGAATCTGATGATGCTGCGCGGGCAGATCGGCAAGCCGGGCGCCGGCCTGTGCCCAGTGCGCGGCCACTCGAACGTGCAGGGCGACCGCACGGTGGGCATCGAGGAAATGCCGACAACGGCCTTCCTTGACCGCCTGGGTCAGGTGTATGGATTTGCGCCGCCGCGCGCGCACGGCCACGACGTGGTGGCCACCATCGCAGCCATGCGGCGCGGCGACGTCAAAGTGTTCATCGCGCTGGGCGGCAATTTCGCGGCAGCCACGCCGGACACGCCGCTGACCTTTGCCGCCCTGCGCCAGTGCGCGCTGACGGTGCAGGTGGCCACCAAGCTCAATCGCAGCCACCTCGTCATCGGCAAGGAAGCCCTGCTGCTGCCCACCCTGGGGCGCACGGAAATCGACCTGCAAGGCGGCGTGGCGCAGGGCGTGACGGTGGAAGACTCGATGAGCATGGTGCATATTTCGTACGGCCGCAATGCGCCCGCTGCGCCGCAGCTGCGCTCGGAAGTGGCCATCGTGGCCGGCATGGCGGAAGCGACCGTGGGCAGCAGCCTGGTCGACTGGCGCGCGTATGCGGCCGACTATGCGCGCATCCGCGACGACATCGAAAAAGTCTTTGACGATTTTTACGACTACAACGCCAGGGTGGCGCAGCCGGGCGGCTTTCATCTGACGGTGGCCTCGCGCGAGCGCGTGTGGAAGACAGCCAGCGGCAAGGCCAGCTTCCTCGTCGCTCCGCTGGACCTCGATACGCCGCTGCACCGCGCTAGAGCGCGCCACGGCGAGCGCCTGATGGTCTTGATGAGCACGCGTTCGCACGACCAGTACAACACCACCATCTACGGCATGGACGACCGCTATCGGGGCGTGTACGGCACGCGCAAGGTCGTCTTCGCCAATGCGGAAGATATCGCCATGCTGGGCTTTGCCGATGGCGAGCTGGTGGACCTGATCGGCGCCTGGGACGATGGCGTGGCGCGCCGCGCCGATGGTTTCCGGCTCGTCGCCTACGACATCCCGCGCGGCTGCCTGGGCGCCTACTACCCGGAGACGAACGCGCTGGTGCCGCTGGCCAGCACGGCCGACGGCGCCGGCACGCCCACGTCGAAGTCCGTGCCCGTGCTGCTGCAACGCAGTGAAGTTAAAGCGTGATGCCGGGCGTGTAATCGACGTAGGCGTCCTGGCGGCAGAAACCCGCCAGCTTCATGCCCGCCTGCGTGGCGATGGCAATGGCCAGCGAACTGGGGGCGGAAATCGTCGCCAACAGCGGAATCTGCATGCGCGCCGCCTTGCGCGCCAGCTCGTAGCTGCCGCGGCTGGACAGGAAGACGAAGCCGCGCCGCATGTCGATATCGTGCAGCGCCAGATGGCCAATCAGCTTGTCGAGACCATTGTGGCGGCCGACATCCTCGAACACGCGCACGATGTCGCCGTCGGGCGTGCACCACGCGGCCGCGTGGACGCCGCCCGTTTCCCGCATCAGCGCCTGGTGTTCGCGCAAGCCGGCGGAGGCACGCGCCAGCGCGGCGGGCAGGTCGACGCGGATCAGGGATGGCGGCAACGGCGCCGGCTGCAAGTCGAGCATGTCGATGCTGTCGATGCCGCACACGCCGCAGCCCGTGCGGCCCGTCAACTGGCGGCGCCGGTCCTTCAGGCGCACGAAATCCTCCTGGGCGATGCTCAACGCCACTTCGGCCGAATCTGGACGCAGGAACACTTCGCAATCGAAGATGGCATCGGCGGAAGCGACCACGCCTTCCGTCAGCGCGAAGCCATACGCGAACGCTTCCAGGTCGCGCGGGGTGGCCATCATGACGACGTGGGAAATGCCATTGAAGACCAGCGCGACGGGGATTTCCTCGGCGACGTGGTCGATGGCGGGGGTAGCGACGCCCGCCTGGTGGCGGACGATGGCGCGCACGACGAAGCCGGCGCGTTCGATCTCTGTATCTTCTGACATGGCAACCATGGGGGAACTATCACAGGCCCCATGGTAAACCAGAACGGCCAGGCAGGGGGCGGCCCCTGCCCGCGCCATCAATCCTTCTTCGGACGGCCCGTTTTCAGCTGCGGCAAGCCGGCCAGCACGTTTTGCAGGGTAGCCAGGTCGATCTGGCTGATCAGCGCCACGCCGATGCGCAGCAATTCGCTTTTCTTGATCTCGAAGCCGGCTTTCAGGCAGGCTTTTTTCACTTGGCCCAGCACTTCGTATTCCGCTTCCGGCATGGTGAAGCTGTCGCGCACGAGTTTCGGCTTGCGGGCTTTTTCCTTGACGGCGGCGACCTTGACGGCCGGCGCTTTTTTCGCTGGCGCAGGCTTGGCGGCGGCCTTGACTACCGGTTTGACGGCGGCTTTCGCCGCCGGCTTGGTGGCGGGCTTCGCGGCAACCTTGGCCGCTGGCTTGGCAACGGCTTTCACTGCCGCCTTGGCGACCGGCTTGGCCACGACGGCCTTGGCCGCCGGCTTGGCGGCTGGCGCCTTGGCAGCGGCGGGCTTGGCTGCTACTGGCTTCGCCGCAACCGGTTTCGCCGCCGCAGGCTTGGCGGCGACAGGCTTGACGGCGGCCGGCTTGACGGCGGCTTTTGCCACCGGCTTGGCAGCCGGTTTCACGGCAGGCTTGGCTGCCGGTTTGGCGGCTGGCGCGGCCTTGGCCGCGTTGATCGAGGCGCTGGTGGGGAACATCGATACGGGTGCGCTGTCGGCTTTTTTCGCCGGGACGGTCTTGGTCATGGATTTTCCAATCTAATAAATAATATAAACAATATATACTGTTTTTTGAAATCTTGCTTGCTGCACATCAAGTCATGCGCATGGCATGACCTCCTAGGCACTGGCGCGGATGGTGAAATCGACCCCGACCTCATCCCAGAATTCCTGCTCCTTCTCAATCCAGAACGACACGGTGGGATGGTGCGCCACCCAGCCGCGCTTGATATCGAGTTCGATGCGGTTCTTCATGCGCAGGCGCAGTTCGCTGAAATCGGCTTCGATGCGCGCATGCATGAGCAGGATCGACAGGCGTAGCGCCAGCACGGCCTTGGCGAAATCGGGGTCGGACAGCACTTCGCCGATCTTGCGCAAGTTGCCCTTCTGCGCCAGGATCAGCCGGCTCATGGTCTTCTGTTCGCGCGTCGTAAAACCGGGCAAGTCCGCGTTTTCCACGATGTAGGAGGCATGCTTGTGGTAGCCCGTCTGCGACACGGCCAGACCCACTTCGTGCAGCAGGCTGCTCCAGCGCAGGCATTTGACCAGGGCGTCGGACGTGGGCTTGAGCTGCGCGTACATGGCCAGCGCCTGCTCGGCCACCCGGCCGGCGCGCTGCTGGTCGATATGGAATTTCTCCATGCAGCCCTGCACCGACTGTTCCCGGCGGTCGCGCTTGGTCGAACGCAGGTACAGATCCCACATCACGCCCATGCGCAAGCCCGCCTCGATCGGCGTCATGGCGGGAATGGCCAGTTCGCGGAACAGGCCGATCAGGATGGCCAGGCCGCCGACGATGGTGCTGGCGCGGTCCGGGCGCAAACCGGGCATGTCGATGCGGCTCGTGTGACCGAGTTCGATGAAGCGGCGCGCCAGCGCATCGAGGCTGGCGCTCGTGAGCAGGCCGTCGCCCAGCTTGTTGCGGGCGATGATGTCGGCAATCGTGCGGATGGTGCCGGAAGAGCCGTAGGCCGTCTTCCAGTGCTGCGGATGGTAAGGCGGGGCCGCATCCTCGAAATGGCTGCGCGCCGACAGGATGGCCGCCTCGAACGACGGCGCGTCGATGCGCCCGCCGATGAAGAACGACAGGCTTTGCTTGACGGTGCCCAGGCTGAACGACTCCACCTTCTCGATATCGTTGCCGCGCCCCAGTATCAGTTCCGTCGAGCCGCCGCCGATATCCATCACCAGTCGGCGCTCGCCGGGTATGGCCAGCGCATTGGCCACGCCCATGTAGATCAAGCGCCCCTCTTCCTCGCCGGAGATGATCTCGATCGGGTAGCCGATGGCTTGTTCGGCCAGCGGCAGGAAGACGGCGCCGTTGCGCGCCACGCGCATGGCCGACGTGGCCACCACGCGCACGGCCTCGAGTTCGAAGCCGGCGAGGATGGCGCGAAAACGCTGCAGGCAGGCCAGCGCGCCCTGCATGGCCGCCTCGGTCAGGTCGCCATTGGCGTCCAGGCCGGCGGCCAGGCGTATCGGATCGCGCACGCTCTTGACCACGCGGATCGTGTCGCCATCATGCTTGCCGACGTGTAAACGAAAACTGTTGGACCCCAGGTCCACCGCTGCATACATACTGGCCTCTTGTCTTGTCATCACCATGCCAACTGAAAAAGTTGGCTAAACTATATAAATCATTTAAACGATTTAAAAATCCTACCACACTACCGCCATCGTATGACAGCGGCGTGACAGGATTGTGACAAAACGGCAGCGGTGCGGCGGTTTACGGGACGATGGTGGTAAACAAATACACGGCGAAAATCACCAGGTGCACGGTGCCCTGCATGACCGTGGTGCGGCCCGTGCCCAGCGACAGGGTGGCCACCATCAGCGACAGCAGCAACAGCACCGTCGACTTGATATCGAGACCCAGGGTGATCGTCAGGCCCGTGGCCAGGGACACCACGACCACGGCCGGTATCGTCAGGCCGATGCTGGCCAGGGCGGAACCGAGCGCCAGGTTCAAGCTCGTTTGCAAACGGTTCGCGCGCGCGGCGCGCACGGCGGCCAGGCCTTCTGGCAGCAGCACGATGGCGGCGATGACGATGCCGACCAGGGTTTTCGGCGCGCCCATGGCGGCAATCGCCGTCTCCAGCGCGGGCGCCAGCGACTTGGCCAGCAGCACCACGGCGCCCAGGCACACCAGCAACGCGCCGGCGCTGACCCAGGCGACGGTTGGCGTGGGCGGCGCCGCATGCACCTCTTCGTCGCCGACGGCCTCCTTGGGCAGGAAGTAATCGCGGTGGCGCACCGTCTGCACCAGCACGAAGGTGCCGTACAGGACCAGCGAGATGACGGCGATGAAGATCAGCTGGCTCGAGTTGTAGTACGGGCCGGCGGCGCTCGACGTGTAATTTGGCAGCACCAGGGTCAGAATGGCGATGGCCGCCAGGGTGGCCAGCGAAGCGCTCACGCCCAGCAAGCCGAAGGTCTGCTCGCGATGGCGCCCGGCGCCCAGCAGCAAACAGATGCCGACGATGCCGTTCAAGATGATCATGATGGCGGCGAACACGGTGTCGCGCGCCAGGCCCGTCGTTTCCGGTCCGCCGGCCAGCATCAGCGAGACGATCAGCGCCACCTCGATCAGGGTCACGGCCAGCGCCAGCACCAGGGTGCCATACGGTTCGCCGATGCGGTGCGCCACCACTTCCGCGTGGTACACGGCGGCCAGCACGCTGCCGATCAGGCCGGCGACGAGCAGGATCTGGTAGGCGCCGCCGACGTTGAAGGTGGAACCGAACAGGAACAGCCAGCCGGCAAGCGGGGCGGCAAGCGGCCATACAGGCAGGGATTTAAGAATTTTCATTATGGGCCTGGCAAGAGTAAAAAAGGGGAACTGCGGTGCGGCGGCACAGGGAAGCCTGGCGTGCGCTCCCCAGCATAACTTGCCCAGCTTAAATGAAAGTTAGGGAATACACACGTTCGGCTTGCTGCCGTCCGGAATGCCTGCCGCCAGCAAGCATGGCACATTTGGTAACATGCCGTTGCAATTTTCTTGTCTTTTTGCTTGCTGCCGCCCTCATACTGCCGGGAACGCCTTCGCGACAACGACCAAGGAAACAACATGATTTCACTCAGCAGCGCCGCCATGCGCACCTTCATCTTCGCGGGCAGCATGCTGTGCGCCGCCGCACACGCGGACACGCCGCCAGCGCAGGAAGCACAGGTAGACGCAAACTGGGCCACCCCGCCCGCGCCCGCCGCGGAGTCGCGCTGGCAAGACAGCCTGCCGCCCGCGCCGCCCGTGGCGCCGCGCGAAGAAAAGATACTGCCGAAGAGCGAATGGCTCACCGTCGAACCGATGAAGGCGCCAGACCGGCGCTGCGATCCCGGCCTCGACGCCCTGTTCCTGCCCAAGGAATGCGGCAAGGAACCGAGCTGGCTGGGCTCGCCCAAAAAGTAAGCTGTTTTACACGTCCAGGGTGCTGGCGCCCTGTGCTTCCACCACCCTGTTGCGGCCCGCCTGCTTGGCTGCCTGCAGCGCTTCATCGGCCCGTTTGAACAGGCTGACGGTGCTGTCTTCGGCGCGGATGGTGGTCACGCCCAGGCTGGCCGTCAGCTGCAGCACGGCGCGCTCCGTCTTGACGGGCAGCGCTTCGACGGCCGCGCGGATGCGTTCGGCCACCATCAGCGCATCGGCCAGGGTCGTGCGCGGCAGCTGGATGGCGAATTCGGCGCCGCCCAGGCGCCCCATCAGGTCGCTGTCGCGCAACTGCTGGCGGCACGTGTCGACGATGGTTTTCAGCACCGCATCGCCCACCGGATGGCCATAGCTGTCGTTGACTCTTTTAAAATGGTCGATATTGAGCACCACCAGCGCCGTCGGCAAGCCGGGCCGGCGCGCCAGCGCCATCCACGGCGCCAGCGCCTGGTAAAAGCCGCGCCGGTTCGGCACGCCCGTGGCCGCGTCGAGTACTTCCAGGCGCGCCAGTTCGCCGCCCAGTTTTTCGCGCGACAGCAGCAGATAGCCGAAGGCGTTCGTCAGCATCATCAGGTACAGGGCACCGAAGCCGGCCAGCTGCATCAGCTCGGCATCGAAACCGGGAACGGCGGCGGCCAGCACGCCGCGCGCGGCGATCAGCAGCGACAGGATGCCCATGCTGACGACAAGGAAGCGGCGCAGCATGCTCGCCTCGCGCCATTTCAGGCACAGCGCGGCCACGCCGGCCAGGAAGAAACCGGCTACGATCAGCGATCCGCCGGCGCTGCGCAGCAGCGGCGCCACGTCGAACAGGTAGCAGGCGGCAAACAGGCCCACCGACAGGCCCAGCGCCGGCAAGATATAGCGGCGCCAGCCGCTGCGTCCGGCCGCCTGCCACAGCGCGCCCGCATCGAGCGCCATGCCGGCAAACAGCAGGCTGTTGCCGAGCAGGATGGAGAGGAAATCGGGCAGCACGCCGCGGAAATACAGCAGTCCCCAGGCCACGGCCTGGCATTGCTTGGCCACCGCCCAGGTGGACATGCTGAGCGACTTCTTGCGCTCGTACTCGAAGAAGAACAGGGCCGCGCACAGGCTCAGGTTGCCAAGCGCCAGGGCCAGTACCAGGGTCTTGATATCCATGGGCTACGCTATCGCTGCGCGGGCGCGGCGCGCCAGGTCAGATTTCGTGTTCGACATTGGTGCTGCCGTCGCCGATCTTGCTGGCCCACGCCTGCACGAAATACTGCTTTTCCACTTCGCTGGGCGCCTCGTGCCAGAACACGATGAGCGTGCCCTTGTGGTCGTGGATCTGCGCCACTTTTTCAATGAAGCCGAGATTGGCGGCCTGGTCGGCCAGCGCCGCCGCGTAGCCATACACGCGCGTCAGCCGCTCGATGCGGTCAGGCTCCGTGAAACTGTTCGTCGCCGTAATGATGGGGTGATCCAAAAACATGCTTGTCTCCATGGTGCCCGACTGCGCGGCCGTGCCGCCGCGTGCCGATCTACATATACGCATGCTCGGCGCGGATTAATCGGGTATGCTCACGGCAGCTTATCAGATTTCTCTGAATGCAACAAAGCATCTCCCCAGTCCACTCAGCGAAGTCGTCCCATGCCGGAAAACAGAAGCACCTCCCCACTTGCCCCGCAGGTGCATACCTGTGGCGACCGGCGCCGCCTGGAATTCCAGCCCGGCATGATCCAGAGCGAAATGCTGCTGTCGCGCCCCGATCACCTGCTGCTGCGCTACGCGCGCGCCATGATGTGCTTTACCCTGTTCGTGCCTCGCCCGCGGCACATCCTGATGGTGGGCCTGGGCGGCGGTTCGCTGCTGAAATTCTGCCACCGCCACCTGCCCGACACGCGCATCACGGTGCTGGAATTGCGCGCCGACGTGATCGCGCTGCGCGGGCAGTTCATGCTGCCGCCCGACGACGCGCGCCTGCGCATCATCGAGACGGACGCCGTCAGCTATATCCGCCAGCATCCGGGCTGCGCCGACGTGCTGCTGCTCGATGGCTACGACGAAACGGGCTTGCCGCCCGCCCTCGGCAGCGCGCGCTTCTATGCGGACTGCCTGCGCGCCCTGCTGCCCGGCGGCGTGCTGGTGGCCAATCTGTTCAGCTACGACGCGCACTACCCCGCCATGCTGGCGCGCCTGATGCTCACCTTCCGCGGCGCCGTCTGCCAGTTCGACGGTATCGCCGGCAATAACCGCATCATCTTCGCCGCCAAGGCCGGGCAAGGCGCCGGCGGCCGCGCCGTGCGCACGGTGCGCCTCGTGCGCTGGCGCCGACTCTGCGGCCTGGCTTTCCTGAACCGCTGGCTGCCGGCCTGGCAGTTGCGGCGGCTGCGCCGCCAGTCCGGCGCGGGCAACGACTGAAAGTCGCCCTCCCTGGCCATAGATTTTGTTGCTTATTAGCAGTAATTTGGTGCAAAATTCGCATGATGGATGTGGTTTATGACAAACTACGGCCTGCGTGGGGCCGGCAGGCGCCGCCGAATTCGAGTGTCCATGAAGTGAGATAGGAAAAACCATGCTGCGTGGCCGCCTGCCATTGTCGATTTCCGCCGCGGCCGCGCTGACCTTTGCCTGCGGCGTCAGCGTGACGGCCGTGCTGTTCGCCGCCATCAGCCAGCTCGAATACGACAAGATGAGCCTGAGCCTGCAGCAGCGCGCCAGCGCCAGGGTGGCCGCCATCGAGCAGGGACTCGACGATGCGGTCGAGGTGCTGACCACGACGAACCAGCTGTTTGCCGCCGTCGTGCCCGTCTCACGCGAACAATTCCACGACTTCACCACGCCGCTGCTGCAGCGCCACCCCTTCATCCAGGCCTTCAATTTCCACCGCATCGTGCCGCATGCGCAGCGCGCCACATTCGAGGCCGAACTGCGACGCATCGTGCCGGAATACGCGATGACGGAAATGCACGATGGCGTCATCGTGCCCGCCACGACGCGCGCCAGCTACCTGGTGGTGGACTACCTCGAGCCCTTGCAGGGCAATGGCCCCGCCTTCGGCCTGAACGTCAGCCCGAACGGCGTGCTGGCACGCGCGCTGGAACAGGCCATCGTCAGCGGCCAGGCCACCGCCACCGGCCTGCTGGCACTGGCGCAGGGACCGCAGCAAGGCTTCGTCATCGTGCGCCCCGTGTACCGCCGCGGCGCGCCCCTGCAGACAGTGCAGCAGCGGCGCGCGGCGCTGATCGGCGATACGGCCGTCATCGTCCGCGCAGGCGAACTGGTGCAGAAAATCCTCGCCGGCGCCGACTTGCTGGGCGACCCGCAGCTCGAACTGAGCGTCTACGCGGACGCCGGCGCCGACCCGCGCCAATTGATCTTCCGGCATGGCCAGGCGCCCGCCAGCGAAGCAGGCGGCGCCTGGGAGTCCTTGCCGCGCTGGCTGCACTTTGCCTACCACAGCCATTATGACCGGGCCTTTACTTCCGCCGGGCGGCCCTGGCACGTGCGCGTGCTGGCCCATCCGCGCCCCTTCCTGGCCGACCACCTGGGTTCCTTGTTTACCGTGATCACGGGCTTGCTGTTCAGCTTGCTGACGGCCGCCTTCGTGCAGTCGCTGACGCAGCGCTCGCGCCGCGTACAGTTGCTGGTGGAGCAGCGCACGGCCGACCTGAAACGCAGCAACGAACTGCTCAGCGCCGACGTGCGGGCGCGCCAGCGCACGGAGCGCGCCCTGCAGGAAAGCGAAAAGCGCTTCCGCCGCCTGCTGGCCCTGTCCTCGGACTGGTACTGGGAACAGGACGCCAACTTCTGCTTCACCCACATCACCAGCGGCTTCACGGACAAGTCGAACATGCCGCTGGAACGCTTCATCGGCATGACGCGCTGGGAAAACAACCCGGAAATGCGCAATTCGCGCTGGGGCAAGCAGCATATCGCGAACCTGGAAGCGCACCTGCCCTTTTCCAACCTCGAATATGCGATGCACGACCGCGACGGCCAGTTGCGCTGGTTCAGCATCAATGGCGAACCGCTGTTCAACGAGCTGGGCGAATTTCGCGGCTACCGCGGCACGGGTTCGGAAATCACGGAACGCAAGCTGGCCGAGCAGCAAATCCAGCACATCGCCCATCATGACGTGCTGACGGGCCTGCCCAACCGCGCCCTGCTGCGCGACCGCCTGGCGCAGGCGATGGCACTGTCGCGCCGCAAGAACCGCGCATTGTGGGTGCTGTTGATCGACCTCGACCGCTTCAAGTTCGTCAACGACAGCCTCGGCCACAAGGCGGGCGACCTGCTGCTGAAAACCATCGCCACGCGCTTGCAGGCCAGCCTGCGCGAAAGCGATACGGTGGCGCGCCTGTCGGGCGATGAATTCGTCGCCATCCTGTGCGAACAGGCGGACGAAGTGCTCAGCAGCGCCATCGTGCAGCGCGTGATGGATGCGGTGGCCCAGCCCGTGCTGTTGGATGGCAAGGAATTCTTCGTCACCTGCAGCGTCGGCGTGGCCGTCTACGACATGTCGCGCTACGACGCGCCCGGCGACGTGACCCTGAATGGCGAGACGCAAAACCTGATCGAGCAGGCCGACATCGCCATGTACTGCGCCAAGAAACAGGGCCGCAACAACATCAAGTTCTACACGACGGCCATGAACCAGGCCACGCTGGAGCGCCTGCGCATCGAGACGGCGCTGCGCAATGCGCTCGAAAGGGAGCAGTTCGTGCTGCATTACCAGCCGCAGGTGGACCTGGCCAGCGGGCGCATCGTCGGCGTGGAGGCGCTGCTGCGCTGGCAGCACCCGGACCTGGGCATGGTGGCGCCGCAGCGCTTTATCGCGCTGGCGGAAGATACGGGCCTGATCGTGCCGATCGGCGCCTGGGTCATGCGCGAAGCATGCGCGCAGGTGAAACGCTGGCATGCGGCGGGACTCGATACCTTGCGCCTGGCCGTCAACCTGTCGGCGCGCCAGTTCAACGAGCCGAACCTGGTCGCCACGATCGGCGAAGTGCTGCTGGAATCGGGCTTGCCGCCCGCCTGCCTGGAACTGGAACTGACGGAAAGCCTGTTCATGCACGACGTGGCGCTGGCCGTCAGCCAGCTGCACGACATGAAGGCGCTGGGGGTGCAGCTGTCGATCGACGACTTCGGCACCGGCTATTCCAGCTTCGCCTACCTGCGCACCTTCCCCATCGACGTGCTGAAGATCGACCGCAGTTTCGTCGGCGACGTGGCGCGCGACGCGGACGACGCGGCCATCGTTGTCTCGATCATCGCCCTGGCGCACAACCTGAAACTGCGCGTGGTGGCCGAAGGCGTGGAAACGGCCGAGCAGCTCGATTACCTGCGCCGCCATGGCTGCGACGAGGCGCAAGGCTATTACTTCAGCCGGCCGCTGCCGGCGCATGAAGTGGAAGCGCTGCTACGCGGCGAGTTCTGCGCGGCACAGTGACGCGCCGCCGCGCTATTTCGAGAAACTCAGCAAGAAGCTGAACGGCACCATCATCGCGCACGGCTGGCCCGCACAACGGCCCGGCGTATATTTGACCAGCATCAGCATGGACGCCGCCAGCTTGCCCGACTCGCTGTCCGGGCTTTTCAGCAGGGTCACATTCTGCGCCACGCCATGTTCATCCACGCTGACATTGGCGCGCAATTTGCCCGTGGCCGCCTGGTACGAAATCAGACGGCCCATGGCACGCGAGATCTCCAGCATGCCTTTCTCCGGATAGGGTGGCACGTCGCCATCCTGTAATACCTTGTAGTACAGTTTGACAAACGATTGCTGCTCCGGCGTCATCTCGGCATAGGACTTTTCCGGCGGCACCACATACCCCGAGCCCATGACCGGACGGATGTTCGAACCGATCGGCGCGTCCTGCGCCTTGAGGCTGTACAGCGTGGGCGCCTCTGGTTTTTCCGCCTGTGCCGTCAACTGGAAGCTGCCATTGAAGCGGGCCTTCAGCACCTGCCCGTTGGGATACAGTATCTCGCCGTCACCGACCGGCTTGCCCTCGCGCCAGGGCCCCCTATAAGCGCCGCCAAGCGCGAATGTCATGGTGCCACTGCCTTCCGGACCATGGCGCCAGCCACCCTCATAATGATCGCCGCCAGCATAGACGGCCTTGACGTTGCCGACGGGCTTGTCCTCTTCGAAGTTGGCTTCCAGCTTATCCCCGTTTTTAAAGATCACCACGCCGGGACCGTGCAGCATGCCATCCCGGTAGTTTCCTTCATGCAGGCTGCCGTCGGCCCACTGCGCAATGCCCGCGCCCTCCGGCACACCTTTGCTCAGCGGACCCTCATAACGTTCCGTTGCCTTGCCGTCCTTGCTCCACTGCAAACCACCGGGCCCGCTGGCATAGCCATCCTTGCAGGCGCCATTCCAGTACGCCATATGCCCGGCCACCCGTGCGTGCCCGGCAATGCGGCAGTCCGCCTTGCCCGCATAGATGAGGTCGGCGGCACCGGCGCTGGACGCGCACAGCAAGATGATCAGGGAAAGCGGTTTTTTCATATCACCCTTGCAATGTTTTTAATTGCCACAGGCTAACATGCCTGAGTTGATGGAAAATACGCGCATTCTCACGCGGCGCACGGCATGCCATGCTCCTTCATGCCCGCACCTACAGCTTCTGCTGCAGGAATTCGAGGAAGCAGCTGATGCGCTGCGCCAGCTGCGTGTTGCGGTAGTAGACGGCGTGTATCTGCTGGCGGTAGCCCGTATAGAACGGTTGCAGCACTTTCACCAGGCGGCCGGCCGCGATGTCGTCCTTCGTCATGAAATCGGACAGGCAGACGATGCCCTGGTCGTGCAGGGCCAGCTGGCGCAGGGTTTCGCCGCTGGACGCGGCCAGCGCGGGCACGATCTGCACGCTGTTGCCCGCGTCGTGGCGCAGCGGCCAGTTGTTGCCCAGGTCGTACTGGGCAAAGCCCAGCAGCGCGTGGCCGGACAGCGCTTCCGGCGTGGCCGGCTCGCCGTGGCGCGCCAGGTAGGCGGGCGTGGCCAGCACGTGCAGCGGGCTGGCAGTCAAGGCGCGCGCATGCAGGGTCGAATCGACGAGGGCGCCGATGCGGATGGCGATATCGGTGCGGTGCTCGAGCAGGTCGGCGATCTGGTCGTTGCTGGTCAGTTCCAGGCGGATGTCCGGATACATGGCGCGAAACTCGGCCACGTGCGGCACCACGCAATGGAGCATGAAGGGCGAGGCGGCATCGACGCACAAACGCCCGGCCGGTTTCTGGCGGCGGATGCGGATCGATTCCTCCACGTCTTCCATCGACGCGAGGATGGCGCGCGCCTTGTCCAGGAACAGCTGCCCTTCTTCCGTCAGCTCCATGCGCCGCGTGGTGCGCGTCAGCAGCGAGGTGGCCAGCTTGTCTTCCAGCCGCGACAGGGCCCGGCTGACGCCCGACGTGGTTTGCCCCAGGTGCACGGCGGCCGCGCTCAGGGTGCCGCTGTCGATGACGGTGACGAAGATTTTCAGGTCGTCCGAGTTGATATCCATTCTTGCCCTTGTTTCACAGATCGCGCCATTATAATGGAATGACGGCAACAGTGAGGGCGAGCGGCTACGTCAGGCAACGTAGAACAAAATGGCGACAAAATGGCAGCTACTGCCGGCCAGCACGAACAGATGCCAGATGCCGTGGCCATGGCGCAGCTTGTGGTCGGTGGCATAGAAGGCGATGCCGCCCGTGTAGCACAGCCCGCCCGCCACCAGCCACAGGAAACCGTTCCACTCGAGCGCCGCCAGCAGCGGCTTGATGCCGATGACGATCAGCCAGCCCATGGCCACGTAAATCACCAGCGACAGGATGCGCGCGCCTCTCGCGTACACATATTCCTGCACGATGCCGATGATGGCCAGGCCCCAGACGACGCCGAACAGCGACCAGCCCCACGGCCCGCGCAGGGTCACCAGCATGAAAGGCGTGTAAGTGCCCGCGATGAGCAGGTAGATGGCGCAGTGGTCTAGCCGCTGCAGCACGGCCTTGGCCTTGCCACGCACGCTGTGGTACAGCGTGGACGTCAGGTACAGGGTGAGAAGCATGGCCGCATACACGCTGCAGCTGACGATTTTCCAGGCGTCGCCCGTGCGGGCCGCCACGACGATCAGGATGACGCCGCCGATGGCCGCCAGCGCGGCGCCCACCACGTGGGAAATGCTGTTGAAGCGTTCGCCGTGGTACATGGCTTAAGCCGGGCGTACAGGGACGCAGCAAAATGCCGGGGTCGGACCCTGAGGGTCCGACCCCAGTGCTTGCTTTGGGGGTTCAATCAAGCCGCTTCCGCCTTCTTGCGGGCCGGACGGCGCGCAGGGGTCTTGCGCGGCGCCTTGGCAGGCTTGTCTTCGGCCACGACCACTTCGACCGGAGCAGGCTCGATGGTTTCGACCGCGGCTTCAGCCGCCTTCTTGGCCGGCTTCTTCGCCGCTGCCGCCTTGCGGGCCGGCGTGCGCGGCTTGGCCTTCGGCTTCGCTTCCACGACCGCTTCCACTACCGGCTCAGGTACGGGTTCAGGCATGGTTTCCACCACCGGCGCCACCTCGACGGCAACAGCTTCGGCGCGCGCTTCGCGGCCGCCATCGCCATTTTTGCGGCCGCCACGGCCGTTGCGGCGCGAACCGCGCTTGGCGCTGCCTTCTTCCGCCACCACTTCCACCACCTCGGCGGCGGCTTCGGCCACCTCGTGCCGCTCGTCCGGCTGCGGCGCCGGCGCATACTGCTCGACGACTGCTTCGGCGTCGGCCACCGGCACGAAAGCCTGTGGCGCTTCGTTGCGACGCTGCTCGTTCTGCTTGCGGCCGCCACGGCCGTTGCGGCGCGAATCGCGGCGGCTGCCGCCCTCGCGGTGATTGCCCTCTTCCGCCGCCACACCGGACTCGCCGGTGACGATGGCGTCGCTGGCCACTTCCCCGTTCACGGGCGCGGCAACAGGCACCAGGCCGCTGCTGCGGTAAACATAGGCGCCCGATTTTTCATCGCGGCCAAATTCCAGCAAGCCGCGCGTCTGCGCTTCTTCCAGCAGGTTGCCGAAGGTGCGGAAACCATAGTACGACTCGCTGAAGTCCGGCTTGCGGCGCTTGATCGCTTCTTTCAGCATCGAGGCCCAGATCTTGCCGCTGTCGCCACGTTCGGACACCAGCGCATCGAAGGTGGCAACGGCCATTTCGATCGCTTCCGTCTTGCGCGACTCGTATTTTTCCTTGCGGCGCACTTCTTCGTCGGGCGAACGCTTGGCCGCCGGGGTTTCGCGCGCGTCGCGCTTGGCGGCCGTGCGGCGGCTCTCGCGCACCAGGTCATCGTAGAAAATGAATTCGTCGCAATTGGCCACCAGCAGGTCGGAGGTCGATTGCTTGACGCCCACGCCGATCACCTGCTTGGCGTTTTCGCGCAGTTTCGACACGAGTGGCGAAAAGTCGGAATCGCCGCTGATGATGACGAAGGTGTTGACGTGGGCCTTGGTGTAGCACAGGTCCAGCGCGTCGACCACGAGGCGGATGTCGGCCGAATTCTTGCCCGACTGGCGCACGTGGGGAATTTCGATCAGCTCGAAGTTCGCCTCATGCATGGTGCCCTTGAAACTTTTATAACGGTCCCAATCACAATATGCCTTCTTGACAACGATGCTGCCCTTGAGCAGCAAGCGTTCCAGGATGGGCTTGATATCGAATTTTTCGTAGTTTGCATCTCGCACGCCGAGCGCGACGTTCTCGAAGTCGCAAAACACGGCCATGCTGAGGTTTTCTGGGGATGACGCCATAGGGGTGAATTCTCGCTGATGATAAGGGCGGACGGGAAGCGCAACGCCTCCCTTTTCCCCTAGTATATTCGCCCGCCCCCCGTTTCGGCGACAACTATCGTGCGCGGGGGCCTATTGCGCGCCGCCGGCGGCGCTCGCGCTGGCGCCGGCGACGGGCCAGACGACGCTTTCGTCGACCGAATACAGCTGGCACGGCAGGCTGCTGCGCCGCTGGCACGAAGCGAGCGCGCGCACGTCCGGGCTTTCGCCCTCCTCGGCCCAGCCCCAGGCGCCGCTGGCCGACAGGGCAAAGGCGCGCGGCGCGGTTTTTTCCAGGAAGTCGCGGTAGGCGGCACGGCCCTGTTCTTCCAGGTAGGGCACGGCGGCGATATCGTCCTGCGGCGCGAAATGTGTGGCGGGCGGCGATGGCGCATCGGCCACGCGGTAGACCTGGCGTACCGGCATGCCGATCTTCTGCAGGAAGCGTTCGGTGGCCGGCAGCCACACGGCGACCCCGTCGCGGCTGCCCAGGGTCAGGTGGGCGTCGCGCTTGAACGGGCCATAGGCGACCAGTTCCGCCTGCCCGCCGGAGCCCGTGAACGAGCGAAACAAACGCTGCGCCAGGGCCGGACCGAAATAGGAATCGTTGGCGCCATACAGCCACAGGCTGGGAATGTGGTTGTAGGCGCCCATGGTGGCAAAACTCTTGGCCAGCGCCCCTTGCCAGTCGCAGCCGGGCATGTCGACGCGCAGCCCGCCGGAAAAATTGAGCACGCCGCGCACGCCGGGCACCACCCGGGTGGCCAGCGCCAGCGCCGCCATGCCGCCATACGACTGCCCCGCGACGACGATGCGCTGCGGGTCGATCCAGCTCTGGCGGCGCGCATACGCGAGCGCGGCGAGCATGTCGCGCGCCTGGCCCTGGGCGTTGCCCAGCATGTCGCAGCCGAAATCGCGGTAGGCGCCCGTGGAGCGGGCAAAGCCGGCGCGCATGGGCAGCATCACCGCATAGCCGCGGCGCACGAATTCGGTGGCCATATAGATAAAGCGCTCGCGCTGCTGCAGCCGGGCGGGGCCGGCCTGCTTGCCGTGATTCATCAGCAACAGGGGAAACGGACCGGGGCCGGCGGGACGGAACACCGTCGTTTCCAGCGTGTCGCGCAAGCCGTCGCCGGCCGGCACCATGATGACTTGCTCGTTCAGGCGCGCATCGAGCGGCAACGGCGAGTGAGCAAGCTGGGCTTTCAGGGGCAGGCAAGGCAGACTGAGCAGCAAACCCAGGAAAATGCGGCGAAACAAGTGAAAAATGGCGGACTCCGTGGATGACTTCCCTGCCAGTCTAGACAGTGAAATGCCACAGAACAATATAAAAAAATTACGTGACGCACATATTTTTTACGGCAACCACTTACGAAAAAAATGTTGCCTTGCACCAACCACTTTTCCCGCTGACAGGAGTAAACTGGACGCCTACTGAAGGAGTCGCCATGTCCCTATCCGCCCTCACCACCGGTACCTCGGGGCTGACCGCCAACCAGCGCGCGCTGGATGTGGCCGCCAACAATATCGCCAATGCGACTACGCCGGGCTTCCAGCCCCAGCAAGCCCAGTTCCAGGAAAGCAGCCCGGCCGGCACGGGCGTCACCCTCTCCGTCGAAGGGCGCAAGCTGGCCGCCAGCGAAAGCGTCAGCGGCGCCAATGCAAATGCGGCCAAGGCAGCCGAAAGCCGGCCAAACGGCGTGGGCCTCGCATCCGAACTGACCGATAACCTCGTCTACAAGGCCGGTTTCAACCTGTCGGCGAACGTCGTCAAGGCAGCCGACCAGGCCCTGGGCAGTCTGATCGACGTGAAGAGCTGAAGCCCTGCGGCTATCTACACCATAGCCAGCGCCAGCGGCGCCATGGCCGGCCGGATCAGCGCCAGCAGCCGTTCGGCCGGAATGCCGTCGCGCGCCTGCACCGACAAGCCATGCAGCAAGGCCGCGTAGTAGTCGCCCAGCGCCTGCACGTCCGCCTCCCCTTTTAACTCTCCCGCCAACTGCGCCGCGCGCAGGCGCTCGATGAGGGCTTGCGTGCGCGCGCGGCGGTGCTGCGCCAGCCAGTCGGCGATGCCCGCGTTTTCCGCGCTCGTGTTGGTGGCGGCCGTCACCACCATGCAGCCTTGCGGCTGGCCGCTGCGCGTGTACAGCAGCACGGCCTCTTCCAGCATGCGCGCCACGGCGTCGCGCACGTTCAGGCTGGCGGCCAGCGCGTGCACGGCAAACGCGCCCTCGCCCTCTTCATACAATTCCACGGCTTCGCGGAACAGCTGCTCCTTCGAGCCGAAGGCCGCGTAGATGCGCGCCGAGGCGATGCCCAGCGCCGCCACCAGGTCGGCCATCGACACGCCCTCGTAGCCGCGCGTCCAGAACGCATCGCGCGCTTTTGCCAGCGCCAGCGCGCGGTCGAATTCCCTCGGTCTTCCTGCCATTTTGATCCTCTGCTTGCGAACTGGCGGCCAGTATAACGCCTGGCGCCGACCGTACGTTCGCCAATTATTTTGCATGGCCGCCTTGACCGCGCAAAAGATTTCGCCTATTCTTTGTCGATCGACAAACAATAGGAGCCGATATGAGAACCATTCAAGGACCGAGCCTGCACCTGGCCCAATTCGCCGCCGACACGGCACCCTTCAACACCTTGCCCGCCATCGCCGGGTGGGCGGCCGGCATGGGCTTCAAGGCCCTGCAGATTCCCGCCTGGGATGCGCGCCTGTTCGACGTGGCGCAAGCCGCGCGCAGCCAGCAATACTGCGACGACCTGGTCGCCATGCTGGCGGGCCATGGCCTCGTCATCAGCGAACTGACGACGCACATCCTCGGCCAGCTGGTGGCCGTGCACCCGGCCTACGACGCGCTGTGCGACAGCTTCGCGCCGGCACACCTGCACGGCCAGCCGGAAGCGCGCACGGCGTGGGCCATCGAGCAGGTCAAGCTGGCGGCCATGGCCTCGAAACGCCTGGGCCTGACCGACATGGGCACCTTTTCCGGCTCGTTCGCCTGGCCCTATCTGTTCCCTTTCCCGCAGCGCCCGCCCGGCCTGATCGAAACGGCCTTCGATGAACTGGCGCGCCGCTGGCTGCCCATCCTCGACGTGTGCGAAGAACAGGGCATCAACCTGTGCTACGAAATCCACCCCAGCGAAGACCTGCATGACGGCATCAGCTTCGAGATGTTCTACGAGCGCGTGGGACGCCACCCGCGCTGCAAGATGCTGTTCGACCCCAGCCACTTCGTGCTGCAGCAGCTGAACTACCTGGAATTCATCGATATCTACAAGGACCATATCCGCATGTTCCATGTGAAGGATGCGGAGTTCAATCCGACGGGTCGGCAAGGCATCTACGGCGGCTACCAGTCGTGGGAAAACCGCGCCGGGCGTTTCCGTTCGCTCGGCGATGGCCAGGTCGACTTCAAGGCGATCTTCTCCAAGATGGCGCAAAACGACTACGCGGGCTGGGCGACGCTGGAATGGGAATGCTGCCTGAAGGACCAGGAAACGGGTGCGCGCGAAGGCGTGGACTTCATCAATGCCCACATCATTCCCGTCACCGACAAGATCTTCGACGACTTCGCCGGCGCCCCCGTCAGCGCGCAACAGATTCATCAATTGCTGGGCATCCGGCACAACTAATCAGGAAACACCATGAACGAATTTACACATGATTACGTCCGCATCGATGGCCAGCGCCTCCATTGCGTCATCGCGGGTACCGGCAACGGCAAACCCGTGCTGCTGATCCCCGGCTGGCCGCAAACCTGGTATGCGTGGCGGCACGTGATGGCGGCGCTGGCCGCCAGCGGCTACCAGGCCATCGCCATCGACCCGCCCGGCAGCGGTCATTCGGACCGTCCGGCCGGCGGCTACGACACGGGCGCCGTGGCGACCACCTTGCACCGCGCCATGCTGGCCCTGGGCCATGCGCAGTACGACGTCGTCGGCCACGACATCGGCATGTGGGTCGGCTATGCGCTGGCCAGCGATTTCCCGCAGGCCGTGACGAAACTGGCGCTGACGGAAGCCGTCATTCCCGGCCTGGCGCCCGCGCCGCCGATTTTTGTCGCGCCGTCCGACAACATCTTCCTGTGGCACTTCATGTTCAACCAGGTGCTGGACTTGCCGGAAATGCTCACGGCCGGCAAGGAGCGCGAGTACATCCGCTTCATCTTCGACCGCTGGTCGTACCGCCGCGACAAGGTGGCCGTCGACGTGTATGCGGACGCGTACGCCACGCCGGGCGCCCTGCGCGCCGGTTTCGCCTACTACCGCGCCATCCCCGAAACCATCCGGCAAAACCTGGAGCGGGCCAAGCGTAGCCTGGCCATGCCCGTGCTGGCCATCGGCGCCGACCACGCGACCAACGACGCGCCCCTGCTGACCATGCAGGGCAAGGCGGACAATCTGCAAGGCGCCATCGTTGCCGAATGCGGCCACTTCATCATGGAAGAACAGCCGGAAGCGTTCATCGCCCACCTGCTGCCCTTCCTGGCCGGAGAAAAGTCAGGAAACAACGCGTGAGCCTCGATCCGCTGATCGCCGCCTGGCTGGTAGAAACAAGGGATGCGCCGCCGCCCGCCTCGCTGGCAGACCTGCGCGCGGCCACGGAAACGGGCTTGCGCCAGCTGCATGGGCCACTGGAAGACGTCGCGGCCATCAAGGATTACGTGCTGCCCGGCGAACATGCGCTGGCCGTGCGCGCCTATGTGCCGGCCGGCGCGGACACGGCCACGAAGCTGCCGGCCATCGTCTTTGCGCATGGCGGTGGATGGTGTCTGTGCTCGCTGGACCTGTACGACAACCCGTGCCGCGCGCTGGCCAACGCCTCCGGCTGCGTAATCTTTTCCGTCGACTACCGGCTGGCGCCCGAGCACAAGTTTCCCGTGCCGCTAGCCGATTTTTACCGGGCACTGTGCTGGGTCGCCGAGCATGCGGCGGCGCTGGGCATCGATCCGCGGCGGCTGGCCGTGGGCGGCGACAGCGCGGGCGGCAACCTGGCCGCGGCGGCGGCCCTGATGGCGCGCGACCAGGCCGGGCCCGCGCTGGCGCACCAACTGCTGCTGTATCCAGCGCTCGATTTCGCCTTCGACACCGCGTCCTACCAACGCCATGCGGAAGGCTTTTCGCTGACGCGCGAGGCGATGCGCTTTTGCTGGTCGGCCTACCTGAACGAACCGGCCAACGGCATGCAGCCTTATGCGGCGCCGCTGCGGGCAACTACGCTCAAGGACTTGCCGCCGGCGACCGTGCTCGTATGCGAGTACGACCCGCTGCATGACGAAGGCGTGGCGTATGCACGGCGGCTGCGCGACGGCGGCGTGGCGGCCGATTGCGTGCAGCTTGACGGCATGATCCATGCGGCTATGCACATGCTGGGCCTGGCCCCAACGGCGCGGGGATTGTTCGACGTGGCGGGCAAAGCAATGAAAAGTGTCATGTTTACGTAAATAGCCCACTAGAAAAATTCTGGGGTCTGACCCGGCGGGTCAGACCCCAGCATGCCTCTATTCCACCAGCTTGCGCACCTCGATGCCGTTCAGCCACTTCACATGGCGCGGCCCCGTGCGGATGTCCTTCGCCGAGATCAGGCCGATCTCGCCATCGTTCTCGTCGAGCGCCTTGCCGTTTTTTTCGTAGTAGACGATCACGCCCTCGCCGGCCGGCGCGTTATACAGCTCGCCCCAGGAAAACACCACGGCATAACCATCGGTGGCCGTGGCGATGATGGCGAGCTTCTTGACGTCGTTATGGCCCGGTGCATCGAGCGCCGCCTTGTCGAGGATGTCGCGCAGGCGCACGCCGCGATAACTGGTGATGCTCTCGGCCTTGTCCCCATTGTGGCGCGTGACGGCGAGCTCGCCGCCATTGGCCGGCGGCAGCTGGCGCAGGTCCGCCACCTTCAGGGTCAATGGCGTTGCCACCTTGCCCGTCACGGCCAGCGCGTGGCTCATATGCTCGCGCGCCGGTGCCGGGTCGGCCCACGCGGGCGCCGCCTCCAGCAACGCGGCCGAAGCCAAACCGGCGAATATTTTCTTCAACATGCTGTGTCCTTTCATGGAACGATCAAAAAATCAGAACTGGTACTGCGCATTGGCCAGCCACGTGCGGCCCGCGCCGGGGAAACCGTCGGCCAGCGCGTAATTGCGGTCAGCCAGGTTGCTCACGCCCGCTTCCAGGGCCAGGGCCGGCAAGGGCCGGTACACGGCCTTCAGGTTCACGGTCGCAAAGCCGCCCAGTTCCACGGTGTTCGAGACCCAGCGCCCGCTGTTCGCTTCCGCGATGGCCACCACGTCGACCTGGCGCGCCGCGTGCAGCACAGCGTGCGCCGTCAGCTTGTGGCGCGGCACGTCCGTCAGGCGGATGGCGCGGTCGCTGACGTTCTGCATATGCGTATAGGTGTAGTTGCCGCCCCAGTCCAGCCAGGCGCCGGCGCTGCCGCGCAAGCCCAGTTCCACGCCGCTGATGTGCGCTCTGCCCGCGTTGCGCATCTGCGAACGCACGCCGGAGACGTTGGCCACGCTCTGGATCTTGTCCTTCACGTCGCTGTAGAACAGCGCCGCTTCCAGGCTGGTGTCCTGCGCGTTTCCTTGATATCCCACTTCATAATTGAGCGCTTCCTCGGCGCGCAGGTCCGGGTTTTCAATATACGTGCCCAGGCGCTGCGAGTAGCGGTCCTTCAGCGTGGGCAGGCGCGACTTGCGCGCCACGGTGGCGTACACGCGCGACCCTGGCGCCGTCTTGTGGAACAGGCCCGCCTGCAGGTCGGTGGCCGATTGATCGCCTGGCAAGGTATAGGCATTGCCGGCGCTGTCAACCGTGTCCGGGCGCAGTGCATTGCGCGAGACGCCCAGCGACAGCTGCGTCGCTCCGCTCAGGGCGATGCTGTCTTCCGCACCCAGGGTCCACAGGCCATCCTTGTACCAGGTGATGCGCACGCCCTTGCCATCGCGTTCCTGGTGCTCGTCGGCCTTGTAGCTGGCCACAAAACGCAGGCTGTGCGCGGCCAGGCGGAACGATTCGAATTCCACCGCGCCGCCGTTCGTGCGGTCGTTATAGATGCTGCGCCCGCCGCTGACGCTGCCCTGGCCACTCGTCTTGATGCTGCCGTAGCTGCCGTTCGTGTACGAGACGATTTCATTGTCGTAGCTGTCGTGGTACAGGCGCAGTTTCAACCGCTCGGCCTCGCCCAGGCGCGTCTGCGAAACGAAATACACGCTTTCCTTGTTCCAGTACGGCCATTGCCAGTAGCGCACGCCGACGGGATTCGTCGATGGCGGCTGGCCCTTTTCGCCATGCTGCTTGTAGTAGCTGAGAGCGTATTCGTCACCCGCCTGCGCGCCACCCGGCGTGTAGCCCATCTTGAACGACAGCTTGTGGTCCTTGCGATAAGAGTTGTTGCGCATGCCGCCGTCTTCCGTGGCCGTGGGGCGGAAATCGGACGACAGGGGAAAGCCATCGCTGTCGATCCAGGACACGCCCGCCTGCAGATACCACAGCCCCTGGTTCGTGCCCACGTTGGCCGACACCTGGCGTTCGCTGCCAGAGCCGAATCCCACGGAGACATCGCCTTCCGTCAAAGCGCTTGGCTTGCGCGACACCAGGTTGATGGCGCCGCCCAGGGTATTGGCGCCGTAGGCCACGGAGCTGTATCCTTTCGCCACCTGGATGGCCGCCAGGTCGCTGGTGGTGAAGCGGTTGAAATCGACATAGCCGTCATACGGCACGTAGACGGGAATACCGTCGACGTACAGCGGCACCTGGCGCGCATCGAAGCCGCGGATGGCGATGGTTTTTTCATTGCGCGCATTCGTCGACAGCGACACGCCGGACAGCAGGTTCAAGGCGTCGCCCACGTTGTCGCGGTTAAAGCGGCGCATCTGGGCGCGGCTCACTTGCGTTCCCACTTGCGGTTCCATTGCGCCAGCCTGCTCGCGCTGGCCGACCACCGTCACCGTGCCCAGCACGAACGGCGCCGCCGCATCCGCGCCGGCGTCTTCCCTGCCGGCGGCCTGCTGCGCCAGCGCCAACAGCACGGCGCCCGCCATTATCTGTTTCACCATCGTCATATTGCTCTCTTCCGTTATATATCGCTTTATATAGCGATATGCAAAAAAACAGCCGCGCCTGCGGCGGCCATCACGCAACAGCGCAATATACAGACGTATATAGCGATGTTCAAGCAGCAAGGCCGAAAACCGCTGCGCAGGTCAATTTTCCAGGTATTTTTCATGCACCGCAGCATTTCGCTGTGCGAACGAATGTTTCACAAAACGGTTGACACGCACAATTTGGCTAGGCAAACTGATTTCCAGGGAGCCTGAAAATGAATGCAAATATGACAAATATTCAGACCGCGGCAGATTCGGAACTGATCGTCTTCGGCGATGACGAGGAAGGCAAGGACCGCCAGTTCGTCAACGCGCTGGCGCGCGGGCTGGAAGTGCTCCGTTGCTTCCGTCCCGGCGAAGTCTATCTGTCGAACGCGGACATGGCCAAGCGCACGGGCATCCCGAAGCCGACGATCTCGCGCCTCACCTACACGCTCACCAAACTCGGCTACCTGAACTACTCGGACAGCCTGGGCAAATACCAGCTGGGCGCCGGCGTACTGGCCCTCGGCTACCGCATGCTGTCGAACCTCGACGTGCGCAAGATGGCGCGCCCGCTGATGGAGGAACTGGCGGAACACGCGCAAGCGTCCGTCTCGCTGGGCACGCGCGACCGCCTCAGCATGGTCTACGTGGAAACGTGCCGCAGCAGCGCCAACGTCACCTTGCGCCTCGACGTCGGTTCGCGCATTCCGCTGATGACGACGGCCATGGGCAAGGCCCTGCTGTGCATTCTGCCGCAGGCCGAACGCGACTACCTGATGGACCACGCCAGGGTGCACGAGACGGAACGCTGGCCGCGCATCAAGGCCGGCATCGAGCAAGGCTTCAAGGATTACCAGGACCGGGGCTTTTGCATCTCGGCCGGCGAATGGCAGAACGACGTGCACGCCGTGGGCGTGCCCATGCTGGGCGCCGACGGCGAACAGGTGATGGCCTTCAATTGCGGCGGCCCCGCCTTCTTGCTGTCGCGCGAAAAGCTGGAATCGGACCTGGGACCGCGCCTGGTGGCCCTCGTCAAGACAGTGGAAAAAAACCTGGGCCGCGGTTAGACTGCGCGCCCCCTCTCAACGACAGCTCAAATCCAAGCGCCGAGGAAACCGATGATACGCGACGAAGAAACCCTGAACATCCTGCTCGACAGCATCGCCCGTTTCGTGCGCGAAGTGCTGGTGCCGAACGAGGCGCTGGTGGCCGAAACGGATACGATACCGCCCGCCATCGTGGCGCAGATGCGCGAACTGGGCCTGTTCGGCCTGTCCATTCCCGAAGCCTACGGCGGCCTGGAACTGAGCATGGAAGAGGAAGTGCGCGTCGCCTTTGAAATCGCCCGCACCTCGCCCGCCTTCCGCTCGCTGATCGGCACGAACAACGGCATCGGCTCGCAAGGCATCGTCATCGACGGCACGGAAGCGCAAAAGCAGTACTATTTGCCCAAGCTGGCGGCCGGCGAGATCATCGGCTCGTTCGCGCTGACGGAAGCGGGGTCAGGGTCGGATGCGGCCTCGCTGCGCACGACGGCCGTGCGCGACGGCGACTTCTATATCCTCAACGGCAGCAAGCGCTATATCACCAACGCGCCGGAAGCGAGCATCTTTACCGTCATGGCCCGCACGGACCCCGTCAAGCGCGGTGCCTCGGCCATTTCCGCCTTCATCGTGGAAAAGGATACGCCGGGCCTTTCCTTGGGCAAGATCGACAAGAAGATGGGCCAGCAAGGCGCGCATACCTGCGACGTGATCTTTGAAAACTGCCGTGTCCCGGCCGCGAACATCATCGGCGGCAAGGAAGGCGTGGGTTTTAAAACAGCCATGAAAGTGCTCGACAAGGGCCGCCTGCACATTGCCGCCGTCTGCGTGGGCGCGGCCGAACGCATGCTGGCCGACGCCCTGGCCTACGCCATGGAGCGCCAGCAGTTCGGCCAGCCCATCGCGGAATTCCAGCTGATCCAGGCCATGCTGGCCGACAGCAAGGCCGAGATCTACGCGGCGCGCAGCATGGTGCTCGACGCGGCGCGCCGGCGCGACAACAAGGAAGACATCTCGACGGAAGCGTCGTGCTGCAAGCTGTTCGCCTCCGAAATGTGCGGCCGCGTGGCCGACCGCTCCGTGCAGATCCACGGCGGCGCCGGCTACATCAGCGAATATGCGGCAGAACGCTTCTACCGCGACGTGCGCCTGTTCCGCATTTACGAAGGCACGACGCAGATCCAGCAGATCGTCATCGCCCGCAACATGATCAAGGCAGCGCAAAAGTGAAGGAGGCCGCGATGGACATCCCTGCCCTGCTGGCCGGCTTGCCGGCGCGCCTGTCGGCCATCCCCGCCCACTGGGCCGCGCGCGCGCCCGATGCGCCGGCGCTGCATGAAGGCGGCCGCAGCTGGACCTACGCGCAGCTGCGGCACAGTGTGGAAAACGCCGCGCAGCTGCTGCGCCAGCTCGATGTGCGCGCCGGCGACCGCCTGATGGTGGTGGGCGAGAACTGTGCGCTGCAGGTGGCGCTGATTTTCGCGGCCGCCAGCATCGATGCGTGGATCGTCAACGTCAATGCGCGCCTGTCGGCACGCGAAATCGACACCATCGCTGCGCACAGTTCCGCGCGACGCGTGCTGTTCCTGGCCGGCGCCTCGCCGGAAGCGGCCGCGCATGCCGCACGTCTGGGCGCGGCCAGCGCCATGGTCGATGGCATGGGCGAGCTGCTGGCGGGCGACTTGAATGCGGCAGCCATCGCGGAAGACACGGTCTCCGGCAACGAACAGGTGGCCGCGCTGATCTACACGACGGGTACGACGGGGCAGTCGAAAGGCGTGATGCTCACGCACCGCAACCTGCTGTTCATCGCCGCCGTCTCCAGCACCCTGCGTGGCCTGACCAGCACCGACCGCGCCTACGGCGTGCTGCCGATTTCGCACGTGTACGGCCTGGCCTCGGTGGCCCTTGGCACCCTGTATGCGGGCGCCGCCTTATATCTGGTGCCGCGCTTTTCCGTCGACGGCCTGCTCTCGGCACTGAAGGACGACGGCTTGACCATCGTGCAGGGCGTGCCCGCCATGTACGCCAAGCTGCTGCAAACCCTGGGCGGCGCCGAGACTCCCCTGCCGACGCGGCTGCGCTTCGCGTATGCGGGCGGCTCGCCGCTGGCGCCATCGCTCAAGCACGAGGTGGAAAAGCTGCTGGGCACCGCGCTGCACAATGGCTACGGCATGACGGAAAGCGCGCCCACCATCAGCCAGACGCGCCTGGAAGCGCCGCGTCTCGACGATTCCGTCGGCACGCCTATCCCCGGCGTGGAAGTGCGCGTGGTGGACGTGGCCGGCATGGATGTGTCGCCGGGCGAGCCGGGCGAACTGTGGATACGCGGGCCGAACATCATGGCCGGCTATTACCGCGAGCCGGCCATGACGGCGGCCACCATGCGTGACGACGGCTGGCTCAATACGGGCGACATGGCGCGCCAGGATGCCGACGGCGCGCTGTTCATCGTGGGCCGCACCAAGGAACTGATCATCCGCTCCGGCTTCAATGTGTATCCGCTGGAAGTGGAAACGGCGCTCAACGCCCACCCGTCCGTGGTGCAGTCGGCCGTGGTGGGACGCACTGTGGCCGATGGCAACGAGGACGTCATCGCCTACGTGGAGCTGGACCCGCAGCATCCCGTGACGGTACAGACACTGCAGGATTACCTGGCGCAGACCCTGTCGCCGTACAAATGCCCGTCCGCCATCATCGTCATGGAAGCGCTGCCGGCCGCCGCCACGGGCAAGATTTTAAAGGGGCAGCTGCGGCAGATGGCGCAGAATACCCTGTGAATTAACCTTGCAGTACCAGACCAGACAATAAAACCAAGCCACATCACCGGAGGAGACACGATGAAACGCACCTACACACGCATCGCCATGGCAGCGCTGGTCGCCAGCGCCTGGATGGCGCACGCCAGCGCCGACGAATTCCTGGTCGGCGCGGAAATCCCGCTGACGGGCAACCTGGCGCGCGTCGGCGCCGGCATGCAGGAAGGGATCATGGTCGCGGCCGAGGTATTCAACAAGACCAACGGCAAGCACACGATCAAGATCGTCACCGTCGACGACGAATCGGCGCCCGCCAAGGCCATCGCCGCCGTGGAGAAGCTGGCCAGCCAGGGCGTGGTGGCCATCACGGGCGGCTATGGCTCGAACAATATCTCGCCCGCCTCGGACACGGCGAACAAACTGGGCCTCGTCTACATCACCTCGGGCGGCGTGGACGACAGCCTGGTGGCCAGCGGACGCAAGAATTTTTTCCGCATCAATAACACGGCCGGCTACGAAAAAGCCATGCTGGGATTGCTGCAGGACGTGGGCGCCAAATCCGTCTCCATCGTGTATTCGACCAAGGACGCCACCACAGGCCTGGCCAAGGACGTGGAAAAGGCCCTGGCCGCCAAGGGCGTGAAGGTGACGACGCACTCGTTCGACCCGGCCATTACGGACTTCAAGCCCATCATCAACAAGATCAAGCTGCAGGATAAATCGGAAGTGGTGGCCATGGTCGGCTACGAAAACGATTACGTGGGCATCATCCGCGCCGCCCGCGTCCTGAAGCCGAAGATCAAGGCCATGGTGGGCGTGTGGTCGCTGGCCACGCCGAAGATGGCGGCCGATTTTCCCGACCTGATGCCGAACGTGTTCGGCACGGCCCTGCTGCCCTTCCCCACGGAATTCAAGACGGCCGACGGCAAGGCCTTCAGCGACGCCTACAAGCAGCTGTACAAGAAGGAGCCCGACTACCTGGGCCAGTTCGGCTACGTGCAATCGATGCTGCTGTTCGAAGCGATCGCGCGCGCGGCCGACAAGGGCACGCTCAAGAAAGGTGGCGTGGCCGACGAGATGCGCAAGACGGACCGCGAAACCCTGATCGGCCGCGTGCAGTTCGCCGCCAACGGCGACAACCAGAATTTCGTGCACCGCATGGCGCAGCACCAAGACAAGAAAGTGGTCATCGTCTGGCCGAAGGAACACGCGACGGGCAAGCTGGCCTATCCTGCCCTGCCCTGGTAAACGGCAGCCTCCCGCTGCACACGCGCGCGCCTGCCGGGCGCGCACCGATGAACGGCAGTCCTGCGCAGTGTAGCTGCTGCGCCAGGACTGCCTGACGGGATGACGACATGACAGAATTAATCTTGCAAGCCCTGTATTCGGGTTTGCTGCAGGGCGGCTCCTACGCCCTGATCGCACTGGGACTGGCGCTGGTCTTCGGCACCATGAAAGTGATCAACCTGGCGCACGGCGAACTGGTGCTGCTGGCCGCCTACATCGCCTACAGCGTGGAATCCGGGCTTGGACTCGGTCCCATGTTCGCCATTCCCATCGCGCTGGTGATCGTCAGCCTCACGTCCGTGGGCGTGTACCTGATCGTCAGCCGCATCAAGAAAGACCGCGAAATCAATTCGCTGATCCTCACCTACGGCATCGGCGTGATCCTCACCAATTTCATCCTGCTCGTATGGAAGGCGGACATCCGTTCGACGTCGTCGAGCTGGCTGCAGGAAGGTTTTGAAATCGGCCCGTTTTTCAGCATGCGCAGCGAAGTGATTTTCTTTGCCGTCAGCCTGGTGCTGATGGCGGCCCTGTGGCGCTGGCTGTCGACCAGCTGGTACGGCCGCGCCGTGCGCGCCGTCTCCAGCAACCGCGACGCGGCCAAGCTGATGGGCATCGACCCGGGCCGCACGGAACTGGTGTCCTTTCTGGTCGCCGGCATCCTGGCCGCCTTCGCCGGTGTCGCCCTGTTCAGCTATGGCGTGATCCAGCCTGCCTACGGCGGCGCGCTGACGGTCAAAGCCTTCATCATCACGGTATTGGCCGGCATCGGTTCTATCCCCGGCGTGCTGCTGGCCGCCGTGCTGCTGGGCGTGGCCGAAGCCTTGACCGTTACCCTGGCCAGCTCCGCGCTGCAGGAATTGTCCGGCATGGTGCTGTTCCTGCTGGTGCTGTTCATCATGCCGAACGGCTTGTTCGGCGCACAACGGAGGCGCGGATGAAGCGCTCGACACTGATCTCCACGGCGGGCCTGCTGCTGGCCGCCTACGTCGCCGTGCCGCTGGCCCTGGGCGGCAACCAGTACGTGATGAGCATGGTGGTGGCGGCCCTGATCATCGGCGGCGTGGCCATGTCCTGGGCCCTGCTGGGGAACCTGGGCGGCATGGTCAGCTTCGGCCATGCGGCCTTCTTCGGCGTGGGTGCGTATGTCTCCGCGCTGGCCACCGTGAAAATGGGCTTGCCCGTGTTTGCCGCCATGCTGCTGGGCGGCGCGGGCGCGGCCATCGCCGCCGTCATCATGCTGCCCGTGCTGCGCCTGCGCGGGCCGTATTTTGCGCTGGCCATCCTCGCCTACGCCCACATCTTCCGCATCCTGGCCACGGAATGGAGTTCCGTCACGGGCGGCGCCGGCGGCATCAACAATATTCCCGCCTTGCCCACCGTCTTCGGCTTCGACCTGGCCAGCAAGACGGGAGCCTACCTGGTCGTGCTGTCCCTGGTGGTGGCATGTGCGTTTGCCTATGGCCGCATCCGCGCCAGCCATTACGGCATCGCCCTGCGCGCCATGCACGACAGCGAAGACGCCACGCGCGTCGTCGGTGTCAACAGCACCTTGCTCAAAGGCGCCATGCTGCTCGTGTCGGCCTTCATGGCGGGCCTGTTTGGCGCCTTCAACGCCCATTACATCAATTTTCTGGAACCGGACTACGCCTTCAACAGCCTGTGGGTGACCCTGCCGATCGTGGCGGCCATCTTCGGCGGCTACCGCACGATACTCGGCCCCGTGCTGGGCGCCGTGGTGGTCTACCTGGTCGACCAGCTGATCTTCAAGTCGCTGATCCCGACCGGCCACCAGCTGGTGCTGGGCGTGCTGCTCGTGGCGATGATCGTCTTCAGTCCGAACGGCTTGCTGCCGCTGCTCCGCAAGACGTTCAAAACGAAGGAGAAAGCACATGCTTGAACTCGATAATGTGTCCGTGCGCTTCGGCGGTCTGACGGCCGTCGATTCCGTCACCTTGAACGTGGGCAGCCACGACGTGATCGGCCTGGTGGGCGCCAATGGCGCCGGCAAGACCACCCTGTTCAATGCGATCTCGGGCCTAGTGCGCCCCACCAGCGGCGGCATCCGCTTCGAGGGACGCGACATCATGGCCACGCCCATGTACCAGCGCGCGCGCCTGGGACTGGGCCGCACCTTCCAGATCCCGCAACCGATGCATGAATTGACGGTGCGTGAAAATCTGATCGTCGCCCAGCGCTTCGGCACCGGCAAGGTGGACCAGCGCAAGATCGATGAAATCCTCGATTTCACCAGCCTGCTTGACAAGGCCGGACGCGACGCGGCCAGCGAACTGGCGTTGACGGAATTGAAGGCGCTGGAAGTGGCCAAGGCCCTGGCCACCAACCCGAAACTGCTGCTGCTGGACGAAGTGCTGGCCGGGCTGGAGACGAATGGCAAGCGCCGTTTCATGGGCATGCTGAAGGACTTGCACACCGCCTTTGGCGTGGGCATCGTCATGATCGAGCACGACATCGAGACCATCAGCAATCTGTGCCAGCGCGTGGCCGTGCTCAATTTTGGCCAGCTGATCGCCGACGGCACGCCCGATGCCGTGTTCCGCGATCCGGCCGTGATCGAAAGTTATACGGGGGCAGCCCATGCTTAACATAGAAAACCTGCGCGCCGGCTATGGCGCCATCAATGTGCTGTGGGATGTGTCGCTGTCCATCCAGAAGGGCAAGCTGACCACCATCATCGGTCCGAACGGCGCCGGCAAGACGACCCTGCTGCGCGCCATCATGGG
The DNA here is from genome assembly GCF_900103595.1 of Janthinobacterium sp. OK676. Classification (NCBI taxonomy): domain Bacteria; kingdom Pseudomonadati; phylum Pseudomonadota; class Betaproteobacteria; order Burkholderiales; family Oxalobacteraceae; genus Janthinobacterium; species Janthinobacterium sp. OK676. Next base: position 331,031 of record NZ_FNHA01000004.1, on the reverse strand, counting down.
CTTGCTGCCCGTCGGCGCGGGCAGCATCGCGCTCGACGGCCATCCCATCAACGGCACGCCGACGTGGAAGATGAGCGACGCGAGGGTGACGATGATACCGGAAGGCCGCATGACGTTTCGCGACATGAGCGTGGAGGAAAACCTGATCATGGGCGCGTTTCCGAAGGAGCACCGCAGCCACATGCCGGCGCGCCTGGCCGAAGCCTACGCCATGTTCCCGCGCCTGCACGAACGGCGCAAGCAGCTGGCAGGGTCACTGTCGGGCGGCGAGGCGCAGATGCTGGCCATGGCGCGCGGGCTGATGTCGGACCCGTCGCTGCTGATCATCGACGAGCCGTCGCTGGGCCTGGCCCCGCTGGTGGTCAACGAGCTGTTCGATATTCTCGCGCGCCTGAACGACGGCAAGCGCACCATCATCCTCGTCGAGCAGAACACGGCGCGCGCCGTGGGCGTGGCCGATCACGTTTACCTGATGCAAAGCGGCAAGGTGGCGCTGTCGCAAAAAGCCGATGAGGTCGACCTCGAGCACCTGCACGCACTGTATTTCGCGCGCTGAGCGATATCGGCTGCACGCGGATGGCATCACGCCTCGTCGTCCTCGTCGTCCTCGTCGGCCAGCTTGTCGAACACCAGCAGCTCGCCCTTGCCCAGTCCAGCCATGACGAAGGGATCGTCGGCGGGCAAGCGGCCCGTATCGACCAGCATGCGCAGCTTGCTCAAGCGCTCGCCCTGCGCCAGCGCTTGCGCCTGCGGATCGGCATCGGCCTGCCCCGCATGCCCGATCGCGCGCGTCACGGACTCGGGGAACTCCCATAATTCGGCGATCCGCACGGACAGGATGCGCGCTTGCGCAAACACCTGGGCAATGAAGGCGTCCGATTGCGGGAAGGCGTCGGGCGCGTGCATCTGGTCGATGAGACGGAACGCCACCACCAGCCCGACATTGGCCATCAATCCCGCCAGATACGCGTCGAAGGCATTGGCCTGCATGGCCGGCGCGACCAGGTTCGCCGCCAGCGCGCATTTCTCGGACTGGCGCCAGATCAACGGCGCCGTGCGTATCGTCAGCCCGCCGCTTTGCATGCTGACGATGGGACGGAAGGCGACGCGGGCCAGCAGCATGCGCATGCCGTTTTGCCCGAGCAGCATGATGGCGCCTTCCATATTATTGATCGACGGGCTGGCGTTATAGCGCGAATGGTAGCGGGGCCGGTTTGCTTCGCGGTAGACCTCGGCCACCAGCGGCACGTCCTGGGCCAGCTGGCGCGACAGCTCGGCCGCGCTCATGTTTTCATTTTGCAAGGTGCGCATCAGTTGCGGAATGATGGCCGGGATGCGCGGCACGAGCGCGGCGCCGGCCACCGGTTCACTGGCCAGGCGCGTCAACTCGTCCAGAATCTGCTGTTCCGCTTCCGCCGTGGCCTGCGCCGCGCCAGCGGCGGCCAGCCAGCGGTAGTAGATGGCATCGATTTCGGTGATGGTGGCTGGCTGCCGCGTCATCTCGGGCGCCGCCGTGACTGGCGCAGGCTTGTTCTTTTCGTCGCCGCCGTTCAGTAATTTCCCTATCCAACCCATTTTATTCTTCCAGCCCTATGTGCATCACTATCGCGAAATCCGCCCCGCGATTTTACTTGATGATGGCAGCGCCGGTGTGTCGGGCGTGGCCGCCTTGTCCACCTGCCGCAACATGCTACAGTGGCACGACATGCACTCTGCCCCGCCCGAGAAACGATCCATCATGAACAATCCACTTGCGCACTACATTACCAGCCAGGCATACAACAACGCCTGGGCCAACCACCGCCTGCTGAAAGCTTGCGGGCAGCTGAGCGAGGCCGAGTTCCAGGCCACGCGCGTCAGTTTCTTCCCCACCATCCAGTCCACCCTGAACCACATCCTCACCTGCGACTGGTTTTATCTCGACGCGCTCGAGCGCGAGCTGCGCGGCGACGCGCCCCACCCCGACTGCTATGTCTTCTTTGAACAGGACGAGCCGTTCACCGATTGCGCGGCCCTGCACGCGGCGCAGCGCGCGTCGGACCTGCGCCTGATCGCCCACTGCCGCAGCCTGTGCGACCTTGACCTGGCGCGGCCCGTGACGATATTGCGCGACACGCCGCAAGTCGACACGCGCCAGCGCATGCTCGCGCATCTGTTCCAGCACCAGATCCACCACCGTGGGCAAGTGCACGCCATGCTGGCCGGCACGCGCATCGCGCCGCCCCAGCTCGACGAATTCTATTGCGCCGGCGAGGCAGGCGAGCGGGCGCAGGATTTTGCGGAGCTGGGCTGGACGGAAGACGAGGTCTGGGGCCAGCGCTGAACTATTCCTCGGCGTGGCAGCAGACGCACAGCTTGTTGCCGTCCAGGTCGCGGAAGTAGGCGCCATAATAATGGGCGTGATAATGGGGGCGCAAGCCGGGCGGCCCTTCGCACGCGGCGCCCAGCGCCAGCACGGCCTGCCAGCAGCGGTCCACCTGCGCGCGGCTGGCGGCCAGCAAGGCCGTCATCTGGCCATTGCCGGGCGTGGCGGGCAAGCCGTCATGCGGCGCGCCCAGCACGAACAGAGGGCGCGGCGCATCCTTCGCCATCCAGCCCGCCCAGGGTTTGGCCCGGTCATGAAATTTCTCGATCAGATCGAGTTCGCCCAGCAAGGCCGTGTAAAAGGCGTAGGCGCGGGGAAAGTCATTGGTGCCGAGGCAGATATGGGACAGCATGCTGCTCCTTCATGAATGCAAGCGGGTGTGCGAAGAAATGCGCGAGCTGATTATAATGGCGCATCGCTTTCCGACACGCTCCCATGCCAGACCTCGACCGCCTCCAGCTGCTTCCCCCTTCCAGCGCAGACCTCCCCGCCTTGCTGGCCTTCGAACTGGAAAACCGCGCGTATTTTGAAAACTGGGTCACGGCGCGCGCGCCGTCCTACTACCAGCAGGAAGCCATCGCCGCCGCCATCGAGCAGGCGCAGCGCGAACGCGAGCAAGACCGCGCCTACCAGTACCTGGCCAAGCTGGACGGGCAAATCATCGGCAGGGTCAACCTGACGGGTGTCACCCGCCCCTATTTCAACAAGGCAGCGCTTGGCTACCGCATCGGCGAACGGTTCGGCGGACGCGGCTACGCCACGCGCGTGGTGGCCCTGCTGCTGGAAGAAGCGTTCGGCGCGCTGGAACTGTGGCGCCTGGAAGCGACGGCGCGGCCGCAAAACCTGGGCTCGGTCGCCGTCATGCAACGCAACGGCTTTCATCAATATGGCAAGTCGGAACAAGCCATGTTTTTCCAGAATGCCTGGTCGGATCTGCTGTATTTTGAGCGGCGCAACACGCAAGCCATGGCCTGAGATACCGCATTTTTCCGTCAGCAACGCGACTTTTATCCTATCAGGGGCGACTTTGTCGCAGCGCAAAGCCGCACCATATTGGACTGATAACGTCAGACTTCGGGAATTTTTAATATCTTGCCAAGTCCAACATGAAACTGCATCAACGCCTGTTCGAACACGTGCTGCTGATTTTGGCATTGGCCATCGCCATCTTCGGTGCCGCCATCGTGCTGGCACGCATGACACAGTGGGCGGAAGTGCAGGATTTGCCCGCCTACGTCGTGCAAGGCATGCACCTGGTGGGCAAGGTGCTGTTTTTCCTGGACGGCTGCGTGGTCGTTGCCCTCAGCAGCATCCTGGCCGCCAGGCTGTTTCGCATACTCACCAAGGAGGATCTATGATCGACCTACACTACCTGCTGACCCTCCGGCATCCGCGCCGCTTCTGGTGCGGCGCCCTTCTCATCGCCGTGGCCTCGGCCATCCTGCTGGACCCGTGGCTCGACAGCATGCCATGGCTGGTGGCCATACCGTTCGTGGCCGGCGGCTTGCTGGTGGCACTGGGCGAACTATGGGACGAAATATCTGGCAAGCAACTGTCAAACGGGAATGACGACACGCATGCGCCGTGCCGGCATCCATAAGACAGGTGATGCTGGCGCGCAACACCAAGCATGCGATCGTCCGCGCAATGGGGCCGCATGTGGCGCCGCATCGGCTCATTTAAGACTGGCTTCAGCCTCGCCATGCATCGTTGATAGTACGCCATTAGCAAGGCGCCCTACCCAACGAACGCCGTCACTGGCAGAAAGCAGGACACGATGAAAACATGGATGCGCGCCAACAAAGGTTTTTTGATGTTTCTGCTGCTGTTCGGCGTGTTCCGCACGGCCGTAGCGGACTGGAATCCCATCCCTTCGGCGTCCATGCGTCCCAACCTGCTCGAGGGCGACGTGGTCTTCGTCAACCGCCTCGCCTTCAACCTGAAAGTGCCGCTCACCGATATCGTGCTGCAGCGCCTGGGCGAACCGGCCCGCGGCGACATCGTCACCTTTTCCTCGCCCAAAGACGGCACGCGATTGATCAAGCGCATCATCGCCCTGCCCGGCGACACGGTGGAAATGCGCAATGAACAGCTGGTCATCAATGGCCAGCCCGCCCAATACACGGCGCTCGACACGGCGCCTGAAACCATCGCCCACGTGGGCCAGCTGACGGCGCAGCGCATCAGCGAACGCAACCAGACGGAACAGCACCGCATCCAGGTCTTGCCGCAAATCGCAGGCGCGGCGCGCAGCTTTGCCCCCGTGACGGTGCCGGCCGACCATTTCCTCATGCTGGGAGACAACCGCGACAACAGCGCCGACTCGCGCTACTTCGGCTTCGTGCCCCGCGCATTGCTGATCGGCAAGGCCGAACGCATCCTCGTCTCGGCCAATATCCAGGAGCATTGGCAGCCGCGGCTGCAGCGTTTCGGCATGAAGCTCGAATAAACAGCCCTTGCAACGGCGCCGTGCTTTTCGGTTAGCATGGCGCATCATGCAAAATTTTTCCTTCGCCAGCCAGCAGCCAGCCAGTGACTACGACGCTCTCGATCAGCTGGCGCAGTTCCTGCAGCGCCATCCCGACGTGCTGCTGCTGACGGGCGCCGGCATCAGCACGGCGTCCGGCATACCCGCCTACCGCGACACGGAAGGCGTGCGGCGCGGCAACGCCCCCGTGCAAGGCCCCGATTTTCGCCGCCAGGAAGCCGTGCGCCGCCGCTACTGGGCGCGCAGCATGGTGGGCTGGCCGACCCTGGCGCGCGCCACGCCCAATCCTGGCCACCTGGCCATCGCCCAACTGGCCCAGCGCCAGAGAATAGGCGGCCTGGTCACGCAAAACGTGGATGGCTTGCATCAGCAGGCAGGCAGCGCAGCCGTCACGGAGTTGCACGGCAGCATACATGGCGTCGTCTGCCTCGATTGCCGGGCCCGCCATACGCGCAGCCTGATCCAGGAGCAGCTCGAACGCGACAATCCGCAACTGCTGGGCGCCACGGCCACGCCGGCGCCCGATGGCGACGCCTTGCTGGAGCCGTCGCAGCTGGCCACTTTCCACGTGCCCGTGTGTCCCCGCTGCGGCGGCACCCTGCAGCCCGACGTGGTGTTTTTCGGCGATGGCGTGCCTGCCGCCTGCGCGGCCGAGGCCGAAAGCAAGATGCACGCGGCCAGCGCCCTGCTGGTGGTGGGCTCGTCCGTCATGGTGTATTCGAGCTTTCGCCTGTGCCGCATGGCGGCCGAAACTGGCAAGCCCGTGGCCGCCATCAACATGGGCAAGACGCGCGCCGACCATTTGCTGGCATTCAAGACCGATGCTCCGGCACAAGACATCCTGCCTGCATTAGCGGCCATGCTGGGCTGATCCCGTGCCGGCCCCGCGCCGCTCTGGCTATACTGTGGCATTAACGAGGAGAATTCATGCTGGAACTGTTGAGTGAACACGCCTGTTTTGGCGGCGTACAACGTTTTTATCGCCACGACGCGCAAGCCATCGGCTTGCCCATGCGTTTCTCGGCCTTCATTCCCGACACGGCGCCAGGCGCCACGGTCACCACCAGGCGCCCCGCCCTGTTTTACCTGGCGGGCCTGACCTGCACGGAAGAAACATTCATGATCAAGGGCGGCGCGCAGCGCGTGGCGGCCGAGGAAGGCTTGATCCTGATCGCGCCCGACACCAGCCCCCGCGGCGCGAACATCGCGGGCGAAAGCGACTCCTGGGATTTCGGCGTGGGCGCCGGCTTTTACGTGGACGCCACCGAAGCGCCATGGAGCAGCCATTATCGGATGTACAGCTATCTGCTGGAATTGCGCGCCCTGCTGGAGCAGGAACTGGCGATCGATGCGCAACGCACAGGCATTTTCGGCCACTCGATGGGCGGCCATGGCGCGCTGGTGCTGGCCTTGCGCAATCCTGACTTGTTCCGCTCGGTGTCCGCCTTCGCCCCCATCGCCGCGCCGAGCCAATGTCCGTGGGGCAAAAAAGCATTCACGGGCTACCTGGGCGGCGATACAGCCAGCTGGCAGCAGTACGACGCCAGCGCGCTGATGCGCGGCCTGCAAGGTCAGCCACCGCTGTTCCCTAACGGCATCCTGATCGACCAGGGCCTGGCCGACAAATTCCTGCCCGAGCAACTGCACCCCGACATCTTCGAAGCGGCGTGCCGCGACGCCGGCCAGCCATTACGGCTGCGCCGCCATGCAGGCTATGACCACGGCTATTACTTCATCGCCAGCTTCATGGAAGAGCATGTGCGCTTCCATGCGAGGAATCTGCGCGCCATATAGGCGCCAGTGAAACATGTCACAGTGCCAGGACTATGGAAATTTTCGATACGGGCGAGGCGCGTGGAAAAACTCAGTCCTTGCCGCTGCCGAACACGGCGACAGAAAATTCGATGAAGCTGCGCAGCTTCGGTGTCATCTGGCGGTCTGGCGCATACAGCAAGTGCAGAGGCCTGTCAGGGGCCCGGTATTTCGGCAACACGCGCACCAGCCTGCCTGCCGCAATGTCGGGTTCCAGCAATTCCGCCGGCTGCAGCATCACACCCATGCTGGCGCGGGCGGCCATCAGGAGGGCCTCGCCGCTGTCGATCATCAGGCGGCCCGTCACCGGCACTGTCACCGGGCCGTCCGGACCGTCGAAGCTCCAGTGGCTGCGCAACTCCGTGTAGGCAAAGCCCAGGCATTCGTGGCTGGCCAGGTCCATTGGCGAGATGATGGGCGGGTGTGACGCCAGGTAGGCGGGCGAAGCGCAGAGAATCAGCCGGTACGGCGCCAGGCGGCGGGCAATGCGGCTGCTGTCGGCCAGCTCGCCTACCCGGAACACGACGTCCGCCCCCTCCTCGATTGCATCGACATACCGGTTCGTGAGCGACACCTCGACCTGCACATCCGGGTAGGTCGCCATGTATTCGGTCAGGCGCGGCATCAAGGCGTGGATTCCGAAGGTGAGCGGGGCGTTGACGCGCAGGCGGCCGCTGGGACGGGCATGGCTCTCGGCGGCCAATCCCTCCGCAGCGGCCACCTCGGCCAAAATGACTTTCACCTTTTCGTAATAGCTTGCCCCGATTTCCGTTAAATGCTGGCGCCGCGTGGTGCGGTTGAGCAAGCGGATGCCCAAGTGCTGCTCCAAAGTCAGCACATGCTTGCCCACCAGCTGCGGCGACATGCGGAACACGTCGGCGGCAGCAGAAAAGGAGCCCAGCTCGACCGCCTTGGCAAACACGGTCATGCTCAGTAGTCGGTCCATCGCATCCACCCATTACAAACGCCACATTTCAAGTGACCAATTTTAACCGACATTTATCTTCTGGCATTTATAGTCCAAAGTAGCGGCATTCTCTTTTCCGGGCATAAGCATGCACAGCTTCAATCGCTCCTCCGCAGACGGCCTTGCTTTGCCCTCGTACGCCGCCCCGGCCGGCGCGGCCCCGCGCCCACCTGTCGGACGAGGACGTCGTGTTCACCAATCCGATCGCCGGTCGGCCGTCCATTGCAGATCGATCATTTCACCACCAGCGGCAGCGTCAAACCAGGCAGCACAAGTGCATACGCACCTAAACCACTCATATCGTCGATAAAGGAGTATTACCATGACATCGGAAGCAAACAAGCTCACCATGCAGAAGTTTGTTGAGTTCATCAACACCGCCAGCCAGGCACTGGCTGACGAACTCATCTCGACAGACGCAATCTTTCACGTACCGGGAAGTCCGGAGCCCATGCGAGGGCCGGCTGGATATCTCGCCATCATCGCCATGATGCGTGAAGGATTCCCCGACATCCAGTGGACCTTGGAAGAAATGGTGGCCGAAAGTGATAAAGTCGCCGCCCGGTTCATTATGCGCGGCACACATCAGGGAACGTTCTTCGGTGTGCCGCCTACCGGGAAGCAGATTGCGGTGCAAGCCATGAACCTCTACCGTCTGTCCGACGGCAAGTTCGTCGAGGAGCGCGGCCAGCCCGACATGCTTGGCTTATTACAGCAAATCGGTGCCGTGCCGTCGCATTGAGCAGCCATAAGTGCTGCTCTGTCCCGCTACTGCGCCGTGCTGGTATGCCCGTTGAAATGGCGCGTGTACCAGTCCGTGGCCAGCAGGGCCGCCTGGTGGCGCGTGTCGGGGCCGCCGGGGGCGGCGATCTGTTCCAGTTGCTTGTCGCAGCGCAAGGTGGCAAAGGCCATGCGGTTCAGGCCGGCCACGTCGGGGTCGCGCCCGCCCACGATCAGCAAGGATGGCACGCGCACGTTTTCCAGCGCCGCCTTGCCCGCCATTTCCACCTGGCCATCGCACACGGCCAGCGCGGCGATTTCCGCGCTGCGCCAGGCCGCCAGTTGCATCACGACGGCCGCGCTGGTGCCATAGCCATACAGGCCGCAGGGCAAGCGCCGCGTGGACGGGTCCACTTGCAGCCAGCCCAGGGCTTTTTCCAGCTGGCGCGCGAGCAGCACGATATCGCTGCGCACGAAATAGGCGTGGCCATTGCTGCCGCCGCCAGGCTCGACACCGCCCTGGTCGAAGCGCAGGGTGGCGATGCCCGCTCGCAAAAAATCCTGGGAAGTGGCGTGGCTGGAGGCGCCCAGATAGTCGCTATCGGCGCCCGCGCCGTGGGCAAACAGGACGATGCCCACGGGCCGCTCGGGCATTTCAAGTACGCCGTCCATTTGAAGTTCATCGGCCGTGATGCTGACAAATTGTTCTTGCATGGCTGCCTCCGCTATCGAGCTGGAATGACGCTGACATCAAGCTGAAATCACGCTGCTAGTACGCTGATCGGCAATCATCAGTGTAGCAGCCTGCGCCCGTTCACGCGCGGCGCACGTGAAATTTGCCACGCGCCCGCATCAGACGGCGCCGTGCCGGTCCAGTCCCTTCAGCACGGCTTCCGGGCGGATTGGCAAATGCCGTACGCGAGAAGCCACGGCGGCAAAGATGGCGTTGCCGATCGCCGGCGCCACGGCCGTCGTGGGCGGCTCGCCCATGCCCGTCGACGTTGCCGTGCTGGCAACGAATTCGATGTCGAGCTCGGGCACGTCGGCCATGCGCAGCGGCGTGTAGGTATTCAGGTTGGTATCCTTCACTTCGCCGTTCAGGAAGGCCGTGCCTTCATGCAAGGCCATGCTCACGCCCCACAGGGCGCCCCCTTCCGCCTGCGCCAGCGCACCGTCCGGGTCGACGATGCTGCCCGCGTCGATCATCATGAACAGCTTTTCGACTTTCACCATGCAAGTGCTGCGGTCCACCTTCACTCTGGCAACACACGCCGTCCAGGTGGGCATGTCGCGTTCCTGGCCGAACGTGGCGGCGATGCCCAGGCCCGTGTCGGGCGGCATGGGCGTGCCCCAACCTGCTTTTTCCGCCACGCGCCGCAGCACGTGGGCCAGGCGCGCGGCGCCGCCGACGGCGTTCGGCGCGCTGCCCGCGTTGCGCCCCGCCGCCTGCAACAGCGACAGGCGGAACGCCAGCGGATCGACCTTGGCCGCCTGCGCCGCCTCGTCCATGAAACTTTCCACAGCCCAATTCGTCCAGCCTGGCCCCACGGAGCGCAGCCAGCCGGGGCGGAAACTGCTGTTGGCCAGGTCGTTCGACACGGCCCGCACGCGCTGCGCGCCCACCGTGTACCAGTGGTCGGCGCCGGCGATGGCAAACGGGTCATACGGATGGCCCTGCTTATCCTTGGCCAGGAAGGCGGGGATCATGACTTGCGTGGGCCAGCCGGCGCTCGCTTCGTGCACCATCGCCGACACCTTGCCCGCGTCGTCGAACGCCATGCGCACGTGCTGCACGGACGGCGAACGGGGCGAATCGAAACGGGCGTCGTCGGCCCGCGTGCATATCATCTTGACGGGGCGCCCCACGGCTTGCGCGGCCAGCGCGGCCGGCACGCAATAATCGCCATTCAGGCGCCGGCCGAAGCCGCCGCCGAGCAGATAGGTGTGCAGCATCACCTTGCTTTCCGGCACTTTCAACGCCTGCGCCAGCACGGGCAGGATCAACGATTGCCATTGATTGCCCGCATGAAGGTGCCAGACGCCGTCGATTTCCTGCGCCAAGGCATTGACGGGTTCCAGCTGGAAATGCAGCACGGTGCTGGTCGTGTAATGGCGTTCCAGTTGCAGGCTGGCATCGTTGAACGCTTGTTCCACGCCATCATCATCGACGACGCGCGCGCCCAGGCTCGCGTCGGCCAGCTGCTTGGCCGCGTAGTTGAGGATATCCTGCTCCGCCACGTGGGCCGCCGCGCCGGCCCGCCATTTCACTTGCACCAGCTCGGCCGCGCGCATGGCGGCCGCATACGTTTCGGCCACCACCATGACCCAGCCGGGCACCGTGCCGCTGGGGTCTTGCAGGGCGAACGAGCGCAGATAGCCCTGCACCTTCCTGGCCGCCGCGTCGTCGATGGACACCACTTTCGCGCCGTAGCGCGTGGGCGGGATCTTCGGACGCGCATACAGCATGCCCTCCACTTCCGCATCGATGCCGTACACGGCCGTGCCATCGGTTTTCGCGGGAATATCGAGCGCCTGCACGTGCTGGCCAACCAGGCTGCGCTGCTGCGGCGTTTTCAGCACGATGGCTTTCAATTGCCCGGGGGTGTACTGGCGCGCCAGCTTGCCGCGGCGCACGATGTCGCCATAGCTGATCGACCGCCCCCGGCCATGCACGACGCCGAGCCGGGCGTGGCAGGCGGACACGGGCAGGCGCAGCAGGCGCGCGCCCTCTTCCACCAGCGCGAGGCGCCCGGCCGCGCCGGCACGGCTGAGCGGGTCGAAATTCTGCCACACGGACCAGCTGCCACCCGTCACCATCAAGCCCCATTTCGGGTCCGTGTCGACGTAATGCAGGCGCACCTTGTTCCAGTCCGCTTCCAGCTCTTCGGCCACGATGCGCGCCAGGGCCGTGCCGATGTGCTGGCCCATTTCCGCCTTGGCGATGTTGACGGTGACGATGCCGTCGCGGCCGATCTGGAACCAGATGCTGGGGTCGAACGCGGGCGCGGCAGACTGGGCGGGCAGCACGGGCGCCGCCTTGCCTGCGGCCAGGGAGCTGTCGGCGCGCAGGAAGGCCAGGGTAAACCCCGTGCCGGCGGCGGCGATCAGGAAGCCGCGCCGTCCCAGCGCGCTGGGACGATTGGCTGAATTTTCTTTCGGCAACTTAAACACCGGGCGCCTCCTGCATGCCGGCGGCCAGTTTGATCGCCTTGCGGATGCGCACATACGCCATGCAGCGGCACAGGTTGCCGCTCATGACGGCGTCGATATTCGCGTCCGTCGGCTGCGGATAGTCTTTCAACAAGGTGGCCGCCTGCATGATCTGGCCCGACTGGCAATAGCCGCACTGGGGCGCTTGCGTGGCGATCCACGCCCGCTGCAGCGGGTGCGTGCCGTCCGGCGACAAGCCTTCGATGGTGGTGATGGCGCAGCCGGCCACGGCGGCAATCGGCGTGATGCACGAGCGCATGGCGCGACCATCCACGTGCACGGTGCAGGCGCCGCACATGCCGATGCCGCAGCCAAATTTCGTGCCTTTTAATTTAACTTCGTCGCGCAGCACCCACAGCAGGGGCGTCTCGGCGTCGGTCTCGGTGCCGAAGGGCTGGCCATTCACGGTAATGTTGTACATAAAAAAACTTTCAGTAATTACTTGCCGGCGCGTGCGCGTGCCACGGCCGCTTCCAGATTCGTCCAGGCCGGCTGGTGGCTGCGGCTGCGGCGCAGATAGGCAGCCAGCTGGGCCACGTCGTTGTCCGTCAGCGAGGCGGCAAAGCCGGGCATCAGCACGCCGGGCATGGCCTCGTCCTTGCTGATGCCGTGCAGTATCACCTGGATCAGGTTGGCGGGATCGGGCGCGCTGACGGCGCTGTTCAGGCTCAGTTCCGGACGCAGCGCAGCGGGCTTGCCATCGCTGTTCGAATGGCACGACGCGCAGGCGGCCACGTACAGGCTGGCGCCACGGTCGTTGTCGACGAGGCTGACGCGCTGCGAACGCTTGATGCCGGCTTTCACCACGGTATCGGTATCGACCTGGCGTTGCTCCGCCCCGGCCACGCCCGCAAAATACACGGACAGCGCGCGGATATCGCTATCGGGCGAAGCGCCCATGCCTTCGTGCACGACGGCCGACATGGGCCCTGCCGCCACGCCGTGCAGGGCCGTCGCGCCCGTGCGCAAAAAGGCGTACAGCTCGTCCTGCGTCCACGGCAAGGGTGCCGTGTTGGCGCTGCTCAAGGCCGGCGCATACCAGTGGTCGATGGCCGCGCCCAGATAGGACGAACCGGCCAGCTCGGCACCCAGCGCATTGCGCGGCGTGTGGCAGGCGGCGCAATGGGCCAGGCCTTCGGCCAGGTAGCGGCCCCGGTTCCAGTCCAGGCCTTGCGCGGGGTTCAGCTGAAAGTTGGCCGGCTTGAAGAACAGCAGCTTCCAGCCCGCCTGCAAGGGGCGCAGGTTCAGGGGGAAAGGCAGGCTATTGGCAGGCGCCACGGCGTACACGGGCGGGCGCGTCATGAAATACGCGTACAGGGCCGTCAGGTCCGCGTCCGAAACGAGGTTGAAATGGGTGTACGGAAAGACGGGATACAGATGGGCGCCATCGCGGCCCACGCCTTCGCGCATGGCCCGCCGGAAGGCGGCCAGCGACCAGCGGCCGATGCCCGTCTGCCGGTCGGGCGTGATATTCGTCGCATGGATCGTGCCGAACGGCGTGGCCAGGCCGTGGCCGCCCGCGTACTCGGCGCCGCCCTGGGCCGTATGGCAGGCGGCGCAATTGCCCATGCCGGCCAGGATGCGGCCCCCCTCCACCACTTGCGGGGAAAACGCCGTGGCGGCGGGCGGATCGATGGGCGCCAGCGCGGGGCGCCAGTAATACAGATACGCGGCCAGGGCCGCCACGATGAGCAATGCCAGCGACAGCAGCAGGCCGGTGAAGATTTTCTTGAGCAAAACAGGAGTCCGGTAAAAGGCCAGGTACGCGCCTGCCGCGCAGGGATGTCGGCGGCAGGCGATTGTTACAATCTTACCGCGATTGTGACTTGTTGTATGTACGCAATGACACGCAGACAAGGCCGCGAGCGGGCTGCGCCTTATAATCAGCGTTTCAGCACGCCGCCGCTTTCTTCATGCATACCGTCACCATCATCCTCATCCTCGTTTTGACCGTCGTCCTGTGCGGCTTTCTCGCCCGCTCGCGCTGGGTCAGGCTGCCGCTGCCGCTGATCCAGATCGCCGGCGGCACGGGTTTGGCCGTGTTTGGCGTGCAAGTGCCGCTCGACCCCGACATCTTTTTCCTGCTGTTCATCCCGCCGCTGCTGTTTCTCGACGGCTGGCGCATTCCCAAGGGCGCCTTCTTTTCCGATGCGCGCTCTATCCTGATGCTGGCCATCGGCCTCGTGCTGTTTACCGTGCTGGGCATGGGCTTTTTCATCGACTGGCTCATTCCCAGCGTGCCGCTGGCCGTCGCCTTCGCGCTGGGCGCCATCCTCTCGCCGACGGACCCCGTGGCCGTGTCGGCGATTGCCGCCGGCAATCCGATCCCGCCGCGCCTGATGCACATCCTCGAAGGCGAATCCCTGCTCAATGACGCGTCGGGTCTCGTCTGCTTCACGTTTGCCGTGGGCGCCATGATGACGGGCGGCTTTTCCATCGGCGCCGCCTCGCTGAGTTTCCTGCAAGAAGCAGGCGGCGGCATCGTCATCGGCCTGGCCATCTCGTGGGGTGTAGGCCTGGCGAATAAATGGCTGGTAAGCAAGGTCGGCGAAGAGCCGGGCCTGCAAATCCTCATCAGCATCCTGATCCCGTTTGCCGCCTACCTGGGCGCCGAGCAAATCCACGGCTCCGGCATCCTGGCCGCCGCCACGGCGGGCGTGTCCATGCATTACGCCGACCTGATCGGCCGTCCGCTGGCCGCCACGCGCACCCAGCGCAAGGCCGTGTGGGATACGGTGCAACTGGTCTTGAATGGCGTGATCTTCGTCATGCTGGGCGCGCAGCTGCCCGCCACGGTTGCCGGCTTGCCGGCAGCATCGATGGAGGTCGGCGCCGGCAGCGCCTGGAAATTGCCGCTGTTCGTCATTGCCATCACGGTGGGGCTGACCTTCATGCGCTTTCTCTGGGTCTTCATTTCCATGAAACTGACCCTGTTCAAGCACCACAAGAAAGTGGCGGGCGAACCGAAGGACGCGGCGCTGCTGGCCCGCCCCAGCCTGCGCCTGCTGCTGGTGGCCTCGTTTGCGGGCGTGCGCGGAGCGCTGACCCTGGCCGGCATTTTGACCCTGCCCCTGTTCTTGCCCGACGGCACGCGCTTTCCCGCGCGCGATCTCGTCATCTTCCTGGCCATGGGCGTGATTTTATTGTCGCTGCTGCTGGCCAGCGTCACCCTGCCCCTGCTGACCAAGGGCCTCGTGTTCGCGCCGCCCGCGCGCCGCTCGACGGAAGAACGCAACGCCCGCGCCGCCGCCGCCGAAGCGGCCATCGCGCGGCTGGAAAAAGTGTGCGAAGGCATCGACAAGAATGACAAGCAACAAGTCGTCACGGAGGCGGCCAACCGCCTGATCGAAGCCTACCGGCGCCGCCTCGCGTATGGCGAAAGCAGCAACGACGAGGCGATGCGGCTGCAGGAACTGGCCAGGGCCGAGCGCTCGCTGCGCCTGGAAGCGCTCAATGCGGAGCGCGATGAACTGTTCCGCCACCGCATCTCGGGCGAGCTGGACGACACCATCCACCTGCGTCTGCTGCGCGAAATTGACTTGCTGGAAGCAACACTGGAAGAGTAGCAACAATCTGTAGTGTAAAAACAATGTCGACCGGGTAATCTTCATGGTAAAGAATGCAATTTTTCGCATTCGTGTTTATAATGCAAGGTTTTACGGCCTAGCGCCGTGATTTACTTTCGGCATGGACTTCCGTAGAGTCTGTCTTGCCGAGTAACTGAATAGCGCCCCGACCTGCATAAAGACAACGACGCCGTGCCCTCCTCCCCTCGCCACCGGCAGCGCTGCGCGCCGCCCGTCCTGCTCGCCGTCGTGCTGCTCGCCTCGCTGCTCGCCAGCGGTGCGCTGGCGCCGTGCGCGGCGTGGGCGCAAACGGGCGCGGCGGCAGACAGGCGGTCGGCCGAAGTGGCCCAGGTCCTGTTCGGCATCGTCAGCTATGTGCGCTGGCCCGTGGCGCGCCAGGAAGTGCGCGTCTGCATGCTCGGTACTCCCCACTACGGCGCGGCCATCGTCGACATGCCCGCCTCGAGCCTGGGCCAGCGCATCCGCGTGAAGATCCCGGCCGTGGCAAGCGCGGCCAGCGAATGCGACGTCGTCTACATGGGCAGCCTGCCCGAGGGCGAACGCGAGCATCTGCTGGCGCAGATCATCGGCAAACCTATCCTGTCGGTCGCCGAACCGGGCAGCTCCTGCGCCGTGGGCACCATGTTCTGCCTGCGCCTGAACGAGGCGCAGATCGGTTTTGACGTCAACCTCGACGCCATCGCCCGCAGCGGCCTGCGCGTGCATCCGAACGCCTTGCAAATTGCACGTCGCAAGGGACCGCCGCCATGAGCGCCCGCATGAGCAACAAACGCGCCCGCCCACCCCGCCCCACGCTCGACAGCGTGCTGCGGCGCGCCCACCTGAGCGTGTCGCTGATCGCCGTGCTGGCGGCCGGCCTGACCCTGACGGCCGTGGCGCTGCTGGCCCTGCGCGTGTATTCGGACCAGAACCTGCGCCTGGTGGCCCGCTCGATGAGCTACACGGTAGAAGGAGCCGTCGTCTTTGGCGACGCCATGGCGGCCAAGGAAGCGCTGGCCCTGATCGGCGTCAACGAAGATATCGACCAGGCGCAGGTGAGCGACCAGGCCGGCAAGGTGCTGGCCCGCTGGGAACGTGGCGAACACGGCACGCGCTACTACATCGAACGCGCGCTGACGGGCTGGATGCTGCCCGATTCGCTGACCTTTCCCATCACGCGCAATGATCAGGCCATCGGCAACATCACCCTGGTGCCGCACAGCCGCAGCCTGCTGCCCTTCCTGCTCAGCGGCCTGACCTGCCTGCTCGCTTGCCTGGTGCTGAGCCTGGTCGTCGCCGTGCGCCTGTCGCGCCGCATGGAGACCGAAATCACGTCGCCGCTGCGCCACCTGGCCGAAACGGCCCACCGCGTGCGGCGCGACCGCTCGTTCGAACTGCGCGTGCCGCCCGCCAATATTGCCGAGCTGAACCAGATCAATGACGACTTCAATGCCCTGCTCGACGAACTGGAAGCGTGGCAAAGCCATCTGCAAAAGGAACACGCCTCGCTGTCGCACCGCGCCAACCACGACAGCCTGACAGGCCTGTCGAACCGCGCCTTCATGGAAGCGGAACTGGAACGCGCCATCCTCGAAGCGCGGATCGGCAATGGCAAGGTGGCCGTGCTCTTCCTCGACAGCGACCGCTTCAAGTACATCAACGACACCTTCGGCCATGCCTCGGGCGACCGGGTGCTGGTGACCATCGCCGCGCGCATCAAGCAGCAATTGCGCGAAGGCGACCTGGTGGCGCGCCTGGGCGGCGACGAATTTGCCATCGTGCTCAAGCCGCTGCGCAACAGCAGCGACGCCATGCACATCGCCGACAATATCATCGCCGCCATGGCGCAAGCCATTGAACTGCCCACCGGCAACAGCATCGTCAGCTCGCTGACCATCGGCGTGGCCGTCTTCCCCGATCACGCCATCGACGCCATCTCGCTGGTCGGCGCGGCGGACGAAGCCATGTACCGCGCCAAGCAGGCGCAGCGCGGCACGCGCCAGGTGGCGCGCCTGCCGCAACCCCATACTCACCCCTGAACCAAGGAGCAACACCATGCAGTTTATCTACAAGCAATTACGTCTCGGCTTCCTCGGCCTGTTCTTCGTGGGCCTGCTGGCCGCCTGCCAAAGCACGCCTGAAGTGAAATCGCCGTTCAATGCGGAACAGATCGCCACCCTGAAAGACCAGGGCTTCCGCCAGACGGAGGACGGCTGGGAACTGAGCTTCACGGACAAGCTGCTGTTCGACTTCGGCGCCTCCAGCCTGACGGCGCCCAGCCGCAGCGCCATCCTGAAAATCAGCGCCGCCCTGCTGAAAGTGGGCATTATCCACATGCGCGTGGAAGGCCATACGGACAATGAAGGCGCTGAAGTACTGAACAACAAGCTGTCGCTGGCGCGCGCCAACGCGGTGGCCGATGCGATGGGCGTGGCTGGCATTGCGCGCGACAACATCGTCGTCAATGGCCTGGGCATGAGCAAACCCGTGGCCTCGAACGCCACCAAGGCGGGCCAGGCGGAAAACCGCCGCGTCACCGTCATCGTTTCGGCGCCTTGAGGTGGACGTACCCGCCGCGCGCTGGGTCGTGATGGGCGTGTCCGGCTGCGGCAAGAGCGCCGTCGGCAGCCTGCTGGCCGACGCCTTGCACGTGCCCTACGTGGAAGGCGACGACGTGCATCCGCCGGAAAACGTGGCCAAGATGGCGGCCGGCATCCCCCTCGACGATGCCGACCGGGCCGGCTGGCTGGCCGCCCTGCGCGAACGCATCGCTGCGGCCCGCGCGCAAGGCAGCGGCCTCGTCGTCTCCTGCTCGGCCCTGAAACGCGCCTACCGCGACGTACTGCGCGAGGGCGACCCGGCCCTGCGTTTCGCCCACCTGGACGGTCCGCGCGCCGTGCTGGAAAGCCGCTTGCATCGCCCCGGCCATTTCATGCCGGCCAGCCTGCTCGACAGCCAGCTGGCCACCCTGCAGCCCTTGCAGGCGGACGAGGCCGGCATCGTGCTCGACATCCGCCAGCCGCTGGCCGTGCTGGTCGAACAAATCCTGCAAGCGCCCTGACTGACGGCCGCGCGGCTGGACAGCCCGCGGCCCCCTGTGTAGACTGGCGCGCACTTTCATGAGGGATTTTTATGAGCACACCAACGACAAAACCAGCACCGGGCCCGGAATTCTGGGAACGCGCCGACCAGGTCATCGCCCTGGCCAATGAGCAATGCATGCACAGCGGCGGCAATGAAGTGGCCACCTCGCTGCTGTACGCGGCCGCCCGCTTCAACGCCTTCCTCGTCGCCAGCAAGAGCAACGACGTGGCCAAGATGCAGGCCGAGAAGGAAGGCGCCGTGGCCTTCTTCACGGAACAGTACAAGCGCATGCTGACCGACAACTTCAACGACTACATCACCAACTTCGACAAGTACACGCAACCATCGTCGGCCCCCAAGGGCTGATGACGGCGGCCAGCCTGGATGGCCACCGCGCCCGCGCCACCTACGCCGATAGCGTGCTGCACGGCACGGTGCGCTTTGCGCCTTTGCCATCGCTATGGCTGACGGCCATGCTGGCCGGCGCCGCGACTGGCGCCCTGTGCTTCTTCAGCTGGACCGGCGTGCTGCTGTTTGCGGCCGGCACGGCCATCGTCCTGCTGTTCGGCCACTCGCTGGGCAGCCACCGCAAGCTGATCCACGACAGCTTTGAATGCCCGCGATGGCTGGAATACCTGCTGGTGTACCTGGGCGTGCTGGTGGGCCTCAGCGGCCCGCTGGGCCTGCTGCGCCAGCACGAGTTGCGCGACTATGCGCAGCGCCTGCCCGATTGCCACCCTTACCTGCGCCACGGCGCCGGATTCTGGCGCGATGCCTGGTGGCAGCTGCATTGCCGCCTGGACCTCGACCACCCGCCCCACATCGCCATCGAGCCGCGCATCGCGCACGACCGCTTTTACCGTTTCCTGGAAAGAAGCTGGATGCTGCAGCAACTGCCATGGGCCGTGCTGTCCTTCGCCTGGGGCGGCTGGGGCCTGGTCTGCTGGGGCGTCTGCGCGCGGGTCAGCGCCGGCGTGCTCGGCCATTGGCTGATCGGCTACTTCGCCCACAACCATGGCCAGATGCACTTCCACATCGACGGCGCCGCCGTGCAAGGCAGGAATATCCGCCTGACGTCGCTGCTGACCATGGGCGAATGCTGGCACAACAACCATCACGCGTATCCGGGCTCAGCCCGGCTGGGCCTGCTGCCGGGCGAATGGGACCCGGGCTGGTGGATGCTGCTGTTGTTGCGGCGCCTGGGCCTCGTGTCCGGCCTGCGCCTGCCGCAAGACCTGGCGCCGCGGCCGGAACTGCGCCGGCTCGGCGACGCCGACGATCAGGCGTCGTCCTGGCCTGCCAGGTAATTGTTCTTCACGCGCACATAGTGCTCGGCCGAATAGCGCAGGTAGGCGATTTCCGCCTCCGTCAGCGCGCGTACCTTGGCGGCGGGCCGGCCCACGTACAGGTGACCGCTTTCCAGCACCTTGCCCGGCGACACCAGGCTGCCCGCGCCCAGCATCACGTGTTTTTCCACCACCACGTCATCCATGACGATGCTGCCCATGCCGATCAGGCACTCGTCGCCTATCGTGCAGCCGTGCAAGATGACGGAGTGGCCGATGGTCACGTATTTGCCGATGGTCAACGGTGAACCGTCGGGCTTGGCCGCATTCCTGTGCGACACGTGGCCCATGGAAAAGTCCTGGATATTGCTGCCTTCGCCGATGACGATGCGGTTGACGTCGCCGCGCAGCACGCTGTTGCACCAGATCGAGCAGTCGTCGCCGATCTGCACGTCGCCAATCACTTGCGCCGTGTCATGCAGGTAGACGCGCTCGCCCACGACGGGGCGGGTATTCAGGTAGGAACTGACAGGCATCGTTTTCTCACTCTTCATTAAATTGAAACAACAGGATTCACACCCAGCCTGCGGCCAGCGCAAAAATCGCCAGGCCATGGGCCAGGGACGCGCCCGACAAGCCGGCCCGGCAATATACCAGCCCCGCCACCAGGCCTTCGATCACGGTGAACACGACGATGGGCGCACCCACCTGCGTGACGGTGGTGGCAAGGAAGGCGTGGCACAGGCCGAACAGCAGGCCCGACACGAGCTCCGAGCGCCAGCACGAAAAACACGATGTGCACGAGCACGCGCAGCAGCGGCACGGTACGTGGAGTTGCCAACAGCAAGGCGGCGCAGACGAGGAAGGCGGGCGTGATCGCCAGCAGATACTGCGCCAGGGAAGTCAGGTCGGCCATCGCTCACAGCGGGAAAAGACGGTGCCAACGGGCACGGGCGCAGCAATTGTATGCGGCGGCTGGCAAAATGGCCATGCCGTAGTCAAGCCGCCTTGCGCCAGCCATGCATCAGCCCGTGCGCCGCCAGTCCCGCCGCCAGCCCCCACAGGGCGCCGCCCACGCCCAGCAGGGTCACGTTCGCAGCCGTCGCCAGGAAGGTAATCAAGGCCGTTTCGCGCATGCGCACGTCCGCCATCGCCTGCGCCAGGCTGTTGCCGATGGCGCCCAGCAAGGCCAGGCCCGCCAGCGCCGTGATGAAGGGGCGCGGCAAGACCATGAACAGGCTGGCCAGGGTGACGCCGAAGATACCCACGAGGATGTACAGCACGCCGCACGCCAGCCCCGCGACATAGCGCTTCGACGGGTCCGCATGGGCGTCCTTGCCCGTGCAGATGGCGGCCGTGATGGCGGCCACGTTGAAGGCGTGCGCGCCGAACGGCGCCATGAGCAGCGAACCGAGCCCCGTCACCGTCAGAATGGGATTGGCGCTGACGTTATAGCCGTCATTGCGCAGCACCAGCATGCCGGGCATGTATTGCCCCGTCAGGGTGATCAGGAACAGGGGCAGCGCCACGCCCAGCAGGGACGCCACGGAAAAACGCGGCATCTCGAACACGGGCGCGGCCAGGGCCAGTTCGATGCCTTGCGCATCGATGCGCCCCTGCGCCAGCAGCAGGGCCAGGCCGATCAGCATGATGCCCACCACGGCAAAGCGTGCCGTGAAACGGCGCAGCATCGCGTACGACAACAGCAATACCACCACCAGCAGCGGATCGGCGCTGGCGCCGCCAAACGCGTTCACGCCAAACTGCAGCAGGATGCCGGCCAGCAAACCGGCGGCGATGCCGCCAGGAATCAGCCGCACGAGGCGTTCGAAGGCGCCGGACATGCCCAGCACAATGAAGCCGATGGCGGAAATCATATAGGCGCCGATCACCTCGGCATACGGCGTGTGCGGCATCACGGTGGCGAGAAAAGCCACGCCGGGCGTGGACCAGGCCGTGATGATGGGCGCGCGGTAGCGGTAGCTGAGCCAGATGCCCGTCACGCCCACGCCGATGCTCAGCGACCAGACCCAGGACGCCGTCTGCGCGGCGCTCAGCTGGGCCAGCTGGGCCGCCTGGAACACCAGCACGAAGGTGCCGCCATAGTTGACGAGGACGGAAATGAAGGCGGCCATGGCGGGGGACGCCAGGTCGCGCCAGCGCGCCCGGCCGGCCATGGCGGCGCTTGTTGTGGTTGTTGTCATGTCTATGCCTCTGCCATTGAAAGCGAGCATACTAATGGCCACATGGACTGCTCAAGCAGGCCAATTCAAACACATACAGCAGACCACTTTGACAGCATCAACCGAGCGCGCGGGCCAGGCGGACGATGCCGCTGTCGATCTCGTGCGGGGTCAAGGCCGCAAAGCCCAGCAGCCAGCCGCCGCGCGCCGGCGGCGTCGCGTACAGCCGGCTCAGGCCCGGCAGCACGATGCCCGCCTGCGCCGCCAGCCGTATCGTGTCCAGCTCCACCCTGTCCTCGTGCAGCAGACAGGGCATCTGCAAGCCGCCCGGCGGCAGCTGCGCCGCGACCACGTGCGGCAAGTGCCGCTGCACGGCCTGCGCCATCGCATCGCGGCGCACGGCGTAGACCTTGCGCATGGCGCGCACGTGGGCCGCGAAATGGCCATCGGCGATGAAACGGGCCAGTGTCAATTGATCGAGCTGCGGCGTGTGGCCATCGAGAATGCTGCGCGCATGGGTCATCGGTTGCACCAGCGCGGGCGGCAGCACCATGTAGCCGATGCGCAGGCCCGGATACAGCGACTTGGCGAAGGTGCCCAGGTAAATCGTGCGCTGCTGCGTGTCCAGCCCCTGCACGCACGCCGTCGGCAAGCCCGCGTAGTGGAACTGGCTGTCGTAATCGTCCTCGATGATCCAGCCCTGGCGCTCGGCCGCCCAGGCGGTCAGGGCCAGGCGGCGCTCGAGCGCCAGGGTGGCGCCCGTCGGGTACTGGTGCGACGGCGTGACGTACACCGTGTTGGCGCCGCTGCGGTCCGCGCGCAGGTGTGCGATGGACAAGCCATGTGCATCGACGGGCACGGGCACGACGCGCAGCTGCGCCATCTCGAACGCCTTGCGCGCGCCGAAATAGCCGGGGTCTTCCATCAGGATGGGGCCATGCGCATCGGCCAGCACCTGCGCGCACAGGTACAACGCCTGGCGCGTGCTGCTCAGCACCAGCACCTGGGCGGCCGTGGCCCGCGCGCCCCGCTCCAGGTTCACATAGTCGGCGATGGCTTGCCGCAGCGGCCCGGCGCCTTGCGGGTCGCCGTGCAGCAGCACATGGTGTTCGCCGGCCGCCTGGCGCCGCAAGCGCTCCCACACGTCAAGCGGAAAAGCCCGCGTTTCCGGCAAGCCCGTGGCGAACGCTTTTACGGTCTGCTGGTCGGCCACGCCGCCGCTGGCGAGAATCTGCGCGCCGCGCGCGCTGAGCGCCACCGGCTGCGCCGGCATGGACAGCGGCGCCACCGCCGGCTTGCCCAGCAGGCTCGCGCCTATCGTGGGCGAGACAAAACTGCCCGATCCCGCCTGGCGCTGGATATAACCGTCCAGGCGCAGCTGCGCGTACGCCATTTCCACCGTGTCGCGCGACACGCCCAGCGACTGCGCCAGCGCGCGCGTGGCCGGCAGGCGCAGGCCGGGCGCCAGCACGCCATCGAGTATCAGCTGGCGCAGCGCGCGCTGCACGCGCACGCGCAAGTCGAGCGCCGCCAGTTCGGGCGCGGCGATGCGGATTTTCAGGGTGTCGAGTTCGAACTGCGGCGTCATGTGGCCTTGGCGCGCGCGGCATCCACGGCGGCCATGCTGCTGGCCAGCGAAAAACCGTGCTGCCGCAGCACGGCCACCAGCTGTTCGCCGGCGCAGCCCAAACGCAGGTTTTCCGCCACCCAGTCCTGCCACTCGCGGCTGATGTCCGGCATGGCCTCCTCTTCCAGCGCAAGACCGAGTATGCACTTGGCCAGCAAGCCGTTGATGCGCTTCGTGTCGATCAGGTGCTGCACCACGGCGTGGCCCGAATGCGGATACGGATGCAGGGTGCAGCGGCCGAAGGCGGCCAGGCGCTGCGCATGCATGGCGTCGAGGTTCACCGATCCGCTGGCGCTGGCGCCAAGGTTGGCCGTATCAGGCCGCGTGCCGAACACCAGGTGCAGCTGCGTGGCGTCCGTCGCCCTGGCGCGGCACAGGGCCGCCAGGTCGTAGTAGCCCGAGGCCGGCGGGTCTTGCGCCAGCGACTCCATCACGGGCAGCCAGCGCAGCTCATGGTACAAGCGCGCCTGCTGCACGTCGAGGAAGGACAGCGGTCCGAAGGCGACGATCTGCTGCGCGTCCAGCAGCAAGCCATACATGACGGCCGCGTACGCGCCCATGGACTGGCCTAGGGTCGTGACTTGACCGGGCGCGATGCGGCGCACGAGTTCGCGCAAGGCTTGCGCCGTCTCGTCGACATGGTTGCCCAGCCCCGCGATGCGGCGGTGGTACCAGGCATTGCCCGAATCGCGCACGAGGATTTTGTTCAGGTGCTGGCCGCTGACCTGCTCCAGCTTTCTCAGGCGTCCGTAAAAATCGAAGGCGGGACGCGTGGTCCACGAGACGAAGCCGAAGGCGATCACCAGCGGCGCGCCGGGCACGATGCGGTCGACCAGCACGTCGTCGGCAGTGGTGGCGACGAGTCGATTATCCAGCGCTTGCGCTTGCAGCATCGGCCCGCCCCCCTATCAAGGTTAAAACAATAGAAAGCATGAGTTTAATGCCAGGACTGGCAAAATGGAAACAATGACCGCTGCCGTGCGCTGAGCGGCGCGAAAAACCTGCTAGTCTGCAGGCATTCCCCCTCACAGGAGCATCCCATGCCGCATCGCCTGACATACCTTCCCCTCGCCGCCGCCATCGCCATGGCCGGCGGTTGCGCCGCCACCAGCGACAGCGCCAGGCCGAACGCCAGCCTGGCGCCGCAGGCCAGCCTGACGAATACCTACTGGAAGCTGACGCAGCTCGATGGCGCGCCGGTGGCGATGGCGCCGCAGCAGGAGCGCGAAGTGCGCATCACCCTCACCGACGATGGCAAGGTCACCGGTTTCACGGGCTGCAACCGCGTCATGGGCGGCTATACGCTGGCCGGCACGGCCCTGCGCTTCACGCAACTGGCCGGCACGCGCATGGCCTGTCCGCCCCCTTTGATGCAGCTGGAAAGCGCCGTACTGGCCAATTTGAACAGCGTGACGGGCTACCAGCTTGAAGGCGAGAAGCTGATCCTGCTCAAGGATGGCGCACCCGTGGCTCGCTTTGAATCGGTGTACCTGTGAAATAAAAATCGACTGCCGTTACAATGGCTTCCAGCCCATCATCTGGAAGGAAGCCATGTCCGCACTGCCCTCGCCGTCTACACCCCCGACACCATCGGCCGCCGGCCGCTACCGCGCTTTTTTGTTTGACATGGACGGTACCGTCATCAATTCCATCGCCGCCGCCGAACGCATCTGGGGCACATGGGCGCGGCGCCAGGGCCTCGACGTGGCGGCCTTTTTGCCCACCATCCACGGCGCGCGCTCGGTCGACACCATCGCCAAACTGCGCTTGCCCGGCGTCGACGCGCAGCGCGAGTCGCAGGGCATCACGGATGCGGAAATCGTCGACGTGGAAGGGATTATTGAAATCGCGGGCGCGCTGCGCTTTTTAGAATCGCTGCCGCCCGCGCAATGGGCCATCGTCACCTCGGCACCGAGGGCACTGGCCACGGCGCGCCTGAAGGCGGCCGGCATGCCGATACCCGCCATCATGGTGACGGCGGAAGACGTCAAGGCCGGCAAACCAAAACCCGATTGCTACTTGCTGGCGGCGGAAAAACTGGGCGTGGCGCCCTCCGACTGCCTCGTGTTCGAAGACGCGTCGGTCGGCATCGAGGCGGGCGAAGCGGCTGGCGCGAAGGTCATCGTCGTCACCGCCACGCATGCGCACCCGCTGGCCACGCGCCATCCTGCCATCGACAATTATGAAGCCATCGTGGCAAGCGTCGATAGCGACGGCTTTATTGTCCTGGCCGAGACGGCTGCAGCACGCGCGACAAGATAGCCTGCTCCAGCGCGGCGAAGGCCGCATTCCCGCGCTGGCGCGGGCGCGGCAAGTCCACCTGCACGTCCATGGTGATCTGGCCGTCCTCGATCAGCAGCACCCTGTCGGCCAGGGCCACGGCTTCGGCCACGTCGTGCGTCACCAGCACGGCCGTGAAGCCGCGCGCCAGCCATAGCGACTCGATCAGCTGCTGCATCTCGATGCGCGTCAGGGCGTCGAGCGCGCCCAATGGTTCGTCAAGCAGCAGCAGTTGCGGCTCGTGCACGAGGGCGCGCGCCAGCGCCACGCGCTGCTTCTGCCCGCCCGACAGGGCCGACGGCCAGTCGTTTGCCCGTTCGGCCAGGCCCACCGTCCACAGCGAGGCGGCCGCCGCGCCAACGGAACGGGGCAGACCCAAGGCCACGTTGTCGAGCACCGTCTTCCACGGCAGCAGACGCGATTCCTGGAACATGATGCGGATGTCGGGCGCGCCTATGCCGCTGCCGATGGCAACCTTGCCGTCATCGACGCTTTCCAGTCCCGCGATCGAGCGCAGCAAGGTGCTCTTGCCGCAGCCGCTGCGCCCCACGATGGCGACGAATTCGCCCGCTTCCAGCTGCAGGTCGACGTTTTTCAAAACAGGACGTTCGCCATAGGCCTTGCTCAACTGCGTCAGCTCCAAAGGCACGCCACGCCGTTGCAAGGGGGCGGACGGCGCTACCTTGGCCTGCGGCGGTGCGCTGGCCGGGTCGTACTGCACGAAGTGCGACAAAAAATCCGTTTCGATCTGGATGGGGGCGAGCAGCATGGTATTTTCTTTCCTCATTTCGTCACTATCGGTAAGCGGGATTCCAGCGCAGGCAGTGGCGTTCCAGCCGGCGCGAGAACAGATCGGCCAGCTTGCCCAGCAAGGCGTACAGCAAAATCCCCACCAGCACCACGTCCGTTTGCAGAAATTCACGGGCATTCATCGTCATGTAGCCGATGCCGGCCTGCGCCGAGATGGTTTCGGCGACGATCAGCAGCACCCACACGAGGCCCAGCGAAAAGCGCACGCCCACCAGAATCGAGGGCATGGCGGCCGGCAGGATCACGTCGCGGTACAAAGGCCAGCCCGAGAGACCGTAGCTTTTCGCCATTTCGATCAAGCCCTGGTCGGCCGAACGGATGCCGTGGAAAGTGTTCAGGTAGACGGGAAAGAAGACGCCGACGGCCAGCAAAAACAGCTTGGCCGTTTCGTCGATGCCGAACCACAGGATCACCAGCGGGATCAGGGCCAGCGCGGGGATGTTGCGCACCATTTGCAAGGTCGTGTCGAGCAGGGTTTCCGCGTGGCGGAAGCTGCCCGTCAATAGCCCCAGCAGCAAGCCCAGCCCCGCGCCAACGGCAAAACCCACCGTCGCGCGCCACAAGCTCGTTTTCAGGTGCAGCCACAATTCGCCCGACACGGCCAGGTGCCAGAAGGCTTTCGCCACGGCCCACGGCTCGGGCAGGATGCGGCTCGACAGCCAGCCCCATTGCGCCGCCAGCTGCCAGGCCAGCAGCAGCGCCACGGGCAAGGCCCATGGCGCGAATGCATTGCGCCATGACATCCCGGGCGGACGCTTGACGGTGGCCGTCGCCATCTCAGGCCGCCTTTTTCTGTGGTGCGGCAGGCACGATATTGCTGGCCATGACTTCGCCGAAGGGACCGCTCAAGGACTGCTCACCCACGGCCTTGCCCTTGCCCAGCAACGGGAACACCAGTTCGGCAAAGCGGTACGATTCTTCCAGATGCGGGTAGCCCGAGAAAATGAAGGTGTCGATGCCCAGGTCCGCGTATTCCTGCATGCGCGCCACCACGGTCGGCCCGTCGCCGACGAGGGCCGTACCCGCGCCGCCGCGCACCAGGCCCACGCCGGCCCACAGGTTGGGCGACACTTCAAGCTTGTCGCGCCGTCCGCCATGCAGGGCCGCCATGCGCTGCTGGCCCACGGAATCCATCTTGCCGAAGGCCGCCTGCGCCTTGGCGATGATGTCGTCATCGAGGTGACTGATCAGTTCATCGGCCGCACGCCAGGCCGCCTCGTTCGTTTCGCGCACGATCACGTGCAATCGGATGCCAAACCGGACCGTGCGGCCTTTTTTTGCCGCGCGCGCGCGGATGTCGGCGATTTTCTCGGCCACGGCGGCGGGCGGCTCGCCCCACGTCAGGTACACGTCCATCTGCTCGGCCGCCAGTTCATGCGCCGGTTCCGAAGACCCGCCGAAATACAGCGGTGGATACGGTTTTTGTACGGGTGGATACAGGGTTTTCGCGCCCTTCACCTGGATATGCTTGCCCTCGAAATCGTAGCCGGCCGCGCCGCCCTCGCCCGCCAGCGTGGCGCGCCACACCTTGATGAATTCATCGGAGATTTCATAGCGCTTGGCGTGGTCGGCAAACAGGCCGTCCGCTTCCAGCTCGCCCTGGTCGCCGCCCGTGACGACATTGATCAACAGGCGCCCGTTCGACAGGCGGTCGAACGTGGACGCCATGCGCACGGCCAGGCCGGGCGTGGACAGGCCGGGCCGCACGGCGACGAGGAATTTGAGTTTCTGCGTCACGCTGATGAGGGACGAGGCCACCACCCAGGCGTCTTCGCAGGAGCGGCCCGTGGGCAGCAGCACGCCGTCGTAGCCGAGCGTGTCGGCGGCCACGGCCACCTGGCGCAGGTAATCGGCATCGACGGGACGCGCGCCCTGCGACGTGCCCAGGTAACGGCTGTCGCCGTGGGTGGGAATAAACCAGAAGACATTCAATGACATGGTGCGCTTTCCTTTGCTTGTTTATTTTGAGCTGGTGGCCAGCTGGCGCGCCGGCAGCAGCGCGTCCTTGACGACAATCGGTTTCGGGATCAGCTTCAGGCCGGAAAACGCATCGGCCACCCTTTGCTGCGACGCGATGACGTCGACGGACACGGGTTTGACGCCATACGCATAGCGCGAGGCGGCCAGCGCCACGACTTCCTTGCCCAGCCCCGTCTGTGCCGACAGGATCGTCGCCACTTCGTCCGGATTGTTGCGGCCCCAGTCGTCGACCTTGGCCACTTCATCGAGCACGATGCGCAAGATCTCGGGATTTTTTTCCGCATACGTGCGCGACGCCAGGTAGAACTGGTAGTTCGCCACCAGGCCCTTGCCATCGGCCAGCACGCGCGCGCCCAGCTGCTTTTCGGCAGCCGCCAGGAACGGGTCCCAGATGGCCCACGCATCCACGCTGCCCCGCTCGAAGGCGGCGCGCGCATCGGCCGGCGGCAGGAACACGGGCTGGATGTCCGCGTACGCGACACCGGCCTTTTCCAGCGCCTTCAATAACAGGTAATGCACGTTCGAACCCTTGTTCAGGGCGATTTTCTTGCCCTTCAAATCGGCCAGGGTGCGCAGGCCGGAACCCTTGGGCACGACGATGGCTTCGCTGGCCGGCGACGCCGGCTCATTGCCGACGTAGACCAGGTTGGCGCCGGCCGCCTGGGCAAAGATCGGCGGCGCCTCGCCCACGGTGCCGAAATCGATGCTGCCCACGTTCAAGCCTTCCAGCAGCACGGGGCCGGCCGGAAACTCCGTCCATTTCACGCCCACGCCCTGTTCGGCCAGGCGTTTTTCCAGGGTGCCGCGCCCTTTCAGCAGGGTCAAGGTGCCGTATTTCTGGTAGCCGATACGCACCTGCACCTGGACCTCCCCTTTGGCCTGCGCCTGCGCCGCGGCCGGCATGCCGGCCGCCATCACGCCGGCGGCGGCGGCAAATAGCAGGCCCAAAGTGGTACGGCGCGAAAGGCGTTGTGCGTGGCGGTGTGTCATGGCGGTTCCTTGGTCGGTGAATAATCAGGCGGCTTGATAGTGGGGGGCGTAAGGCTGGTCTTGCAGCGAACGCACGGGGTGCGCAATCTCGGCAGGCGCGGATGGACGCTGCCCCTGCAGCACGAACAGGCCGGTGGAGAGTTCCTCGATGCCGGCCTGCACGCGGTCGGCGATCGGCGCATCCAGGCTCAGGCCCCCTTCTTCGTGCCACGCCAGTTGCTGCGCATTCGCGTAGATGCTGGTGAAGACTTGCTTGGCGCCCAGCGCATGGAGCACGGGACGCAGCGCATAGTCGAGCGCCAGGGTGTGGGCATGGCCGCCGCCCGTGGCCAGCGGCAGCACCAGCTTGCCGGCCAGGCCATCTTGCGGCAGCAGGTCGAGGAAGGCTTTCAGCAACCCTGTATACGACGCCTTGTAGATGGGCGTGGCGATCACGATGGCGTCCGCATCGGCCACGGCGCGCACGGCGCGGGCGATTGCCGCATCGTCGTAGTCGGCCAGCAGCAAGGCGCGCGCCGGCAAGTCGCGCACATGCAGCTCGGCATAGCTGTGGCCCTGCAGCGCCAGCTGTTCGCCGATATGCAGCAGCAGGCGGCTGGAACTCGATGGGAGTTGCGGGCTACCGCCCAATAACAAGATGCTCATGTGATGCCCGTCCCTGTAGGTTGTCGAAAGTGGCGTTGTTCGGATGCTTGTAGCCTATCGCCATCAGCCGCCCGGTAAAACGAATGCTTTCGCGCTTCGATATGCGTTTTTTGACTATCCGGGCCTGACGCCCCGCAAGCGAAGGCGCTCATCCCCGCATGGCTTTTTTCGCATATCCATGCGCGGTTTTCTTCGTGTACGGCGTGAGCCTGGCGGTGCAATATCGGCGTCATCGTCTTTCTGGAATCTCACCCATGTCTAGCGTTTTTCTCCATGCCGCCCGTCCCCAGCCGCCTGTGCCGGAACCCCTGCAGGACGCCATCAGCATCGCCACCGCGCTGGCCGCGCGCCTGGCCGAAACGGCCAATGCCCGCGACCAGGCGGGCGGCCATGCGGCGCAGGAACGCGAATGGCTGCGCGAGTCGGGCTTGCTGACCCTGTCGATTCCCGTGGAATTCGGCGGCCAGGGCGCGTCGTGGCCCCTCGTCTACCAGGTGATCCGCATCCTGGCGCGCGCCGACAGCGCGCTGGCGCACGTCTTCGGCTTCCACCATTTGCAGCTGGCCGGCCTGCAGCTGTATGGCAGCGCGCAGCAGCAACGCCGCCTGCTCACCTTGACCGTCGACGAGCGCCTGTTCTGGGGCAATGCCTTGAACCCGCTCGACAAACGGGTCACGGCCACCGACAGCGGCGATGGCTATATCCTCGACGGCATCAAGAGCTTTTCTTCCGGCTCCGTGGGTTCCGACTGGCTGACCGTCTCCGCCTGGCACGCGCCCACGCAGACGGCGCTGATCGCCGCCCTGCCCACGCGCCAGGACGGCGTGACCGTGCAGGCGGACTGGGACGCCTTCGGCCAGCGCCAGACGGACAGCGGCAATGTGCATTTCCAGGCCGTGGCACTGCCGCGCGAGCTGGTGCTGCAGGTGCCCGCGCAGGCCGCCACGCCGCAAGCGACCGTGCGCTCGCAGATCGCGCAACTGATCATGAGCAACCTGTATCTGGGCATCGCCGAAGGCGCGTTCGAGGCGGCGCGCCGCTACACGGACGAACAGGCGAAAGCCTGGTTTGCCTCGGGCGTGGACAAGGCAACGGACGACCCATTGGTGCAGCACCGCTATGGCCAGCTGTGGCTCTTGCTGCGTCCCGCGCAAGTGCTGGCCGACGCTGCGGCGCAGGAACTGGAAAAGGTGTTCCGCAAGGGCGCGCTGGTGACGGCGCGCGAACGGGGCTTGCTGGCCGTGACCGTGGCCGAAGCCAAGTGCCTGGCGCACAGGGCGGGACTGGAGATCAGCAGCCAGATGTTCGAACTGACGGGCGCCCGCTCCACCTCGGCCCGATACGGCTTCGACCGCTACTGGCGCAACGTGCGCGTGCACACCCTGCACGACCCCATCGACTACAAGCTGCGCGACCTGGGACGCTTTGCCTTGACAGGCACGGTGCCCGAGCCGACGGCGTATTCATAATTTACCCACCAAGGAGCCATCATGACCATCGCCCGCCGCAGCATCCTCGTCACCGCCTTGAGCTTGGCCCTGGCGGCCAGCTTCGCCCACGCCAAGGATCCGAAAGACATCACCATCGGCACCAGCGCCGGGCCGTACGCGGACCAGATCAAGCTGGGCATCAAGCCTATCTTGGAAAAGCAGGGCTACAAGGTCAAGCTGGTGGAGTTCAATGACTACATCCAGCCGAACTTCGCGCTGGCCGAAGGTTCGCTCGATGCCAACGTCTTCCAGCACATCGTCTACCTGAAGAAATTCGCGCTGGAACACAAGCTGGCCCTGACGGACCTGATCACGATCCCGACGGCGCCGATCGCCATCTACAGCAAGAAGCACAAGACCTTGGACGACGTGAAGGAAGGCACGACGGTGGGCTTGCCGAACGATCCGACCAACCAGGCGCGCGCGCTGGTGCTGCTCGACCAGCTGGGATGGATCAAGCTGCGCGCCAGCTTCGACCCCGTGCGCGCGTCGGAAAAGGATATCGCCGTCAACACGAAGAAAATCAAGCTGCTGCCGCTGGAAGCGGCGCAGCTGCCACGCTCCTTGGGCGACACCGATTACTCCTTCATCAATGGCAATTACGCGCTGGCGTCGGGGCTGAAACTGACGGAGGCGCTGGTGGCCGAGAAAATCTCGCCCAACTACATCAACCTGGTGGCCATCCGCACGGCGGACAAGGACAAGCAGTTCGCAAAAGACCTGGCGGCCGCCTACCGTTCGCGCGAATTCCTCGACATCACGAACAAGCACTTTGCCGGCTATTCGAAACCCGATTACCAGCAAGCGTTGCAGACGGCGGCCAACTCGGTGACCAAATAAGCCATGGCAAAGACGATACGCTTCAACGCCTTCCAGATGAATACCGTCGGCCACCAGTCGCCTGGCCTGTGGACGCATGCGCGCGACCGCAGCCACCGCTACACGGACCCCGCGCACTGGACGGAACTGGCGCAGCTGCTGGAGGCGGGCCTGTTCGACGCCGTGTTCCTGGCCGACGTGCTGGGCGTGTATGACGTGTACCGGGGCAGCCTCGATGCGGCCCTGGAACACGGCGTGCAAGTGCCGCTGAACGATCCGCTGGCCCTCGTGCCCATCATGGCGCAGGCCACCACGCACCTGGGTTTCGGCGTCACCTGCGCCCTCACCTATGAACACCCGTACACGTTCGCGCGGCGCATCTCCACGCTCGATCACCTGACGGGTGGGCGCATCGGCTGGAATATCGTCACCGGCTATTTAGACAGCGCGGCGCGCAACCTGGGCTTGAGCCAGCAGCTGGGCCACGACGAACGCTATGACCTGGCCGACGAATACCTCGACGTCGTCTACAAGCTGTGGGAAAAGAGCTGGGACGACGACGCCGTCGTCAACGACAAGGCGCGCGGCATCTACGCCGATCCGGCCAAGGTACATCCGATCAACCATGCCGGGCGCCACTACCAGGTGCCCGGCATCCATTTGTGCGAACCGTCGCCGCAGCGCACGCCGCTGCTGTACCAGGCGGGCACCTCGCCGCGCGGCACGCGCTTCGCGGCGCGCCACGCGGAAGCGACCTTTGTCAGTGGCCCCAGCAAGACGGTGGTCAAGCGTTATGCCGACGACTTGCGCGCGGCCGTGCGGCAAAGCGGGCGCGATGGCGACGCGCTGCTGATCTACGCGCAGGCGCTCGTCATCACGGGCGCCACCGAGGAAGAAGCGCGCGCAAAACACGCCGACTACCTGCGCCACGTGAATATCGAGGCGGCCCTGGTGCTGCTGTCCGGCTGGACGGGCGTCGACTTCAGCCGCTACCCGCTCGACGCCACCATCGACTACATCGATTCGCCGGCCGGCCGCTCGGCGCTGGCCTCGTTCAGCCAGGCCGACCCGGATCGCACGTGGACGGTGCGCGAGGCGGCCGAATACATCGGGCTGGGCGGACGCGGCCCCGTACTCGTCGGCGATGCGCGCCAGGTGGCCGACCAGCTGGAAAGCTGGCTCGATGAAACAGGCATCGACGGCTTCAACCTCGCCTTCGCCGTGGCCCACGACAGCATGGCCGACGTGGTGGCCCACATCGTGCCGGAACTGCAGCGGCGCGGCCGCTATCGCACGCAATATGAAGAAGGCAGCTTGCGCCACAAAGTCTTCGGCCAGGGCCCGCGCCTGCCCGCCGATCACGCGGGCCGCCAGGTCAGCATCGCACCCCCAGACGCCGCCCTGGCAGCGGCCTGACATATAGATCAGATTCCCCATTCAAGGACACCATGAAACGCAGAACCCTCTTGCAACTGGCCGCCAGCGGCGCCGCCCTCGCCACCTTGCCCGGCCTTACCCGCGCCGCCACGCAGGCGCCCTTGAAGGAGCTGCGCCTCGACTACGCCTATTATTCACCCGCCAGCCTGGTGCTGCGCCGCTTGGGCTGGCTGGAAGAAGCGTTCAAGCCGGACGGCACCAGCATCAAGTGGGTGCTCAGCGCGGGCAGCAACCGCGCGCTCGAATACCTGAACGCCAACAGCATCGACATCGGTTCGAGCGCCGGCCTGGCCGCCCTGCTGGCGCGCGCCAACGGCAACCCCATCCGCGCGCCGTATATTTTTTCGCGTCCCGAATGGACGGCGCTGGTCGTGCGCAAGGATAGCCCCATCCGCAGCATCGCCGACTTGAAGGGCAAGAAGGTGGCCGCCACCAAGGGCACCGACCCATATCTGTTCCTGCTGCGCGCATTGAAGACGGCGGGCCTGAAACGCGGCGATATCGAACACGTGAGCCTGCAGCATGCCGACGGCCGCGCGGCGCTGGAGCAGGGCAAGGTCGATGCCTGGGCCGGCCTCGATCCGCACATGGCCGCCAGCGAACTGGAAGCGGGGTCGCGCCTGATCTACCGCAACGTGGCCTTCAATACCTACGGCTTCCTGAACGTGCGCGAGGAATTCCTTGCCAGCCGCCCCGCCGAAGTGGGCAAGGTGATACAGGCCTACGAACGGGCGCGCGCCTGGATACGCGCCAACCCGGCCGAGGCGGCGAAGATCCTGTCGGAAGAAGCCAAGGTCAGCCTGCCGGTGGCGCTGCTGCAGGTGAAGCTGCGCAGTGACTTCAGCAATCCGCAGCCGTCCAACGAACACGTGAAGGCCCTGCTGGTGGCCGCGCCCATCCTCGTCGATGAAGCGCTGGTCAAGCCCGGCGCCGACTTGAACCGCGCCATCGCGGACCTGGTCGACACGCGCTTCGCCTCCCCCTACATCAACAAGGCGTAAGCGGTCATGGCCAGAGACACGCTCACCGCGCCGGCGCAGGCCAACGAGACCGGCGTCCGGCGCAAGCTTCCTCCCTTGCCGCGCGCGGCGCTTGGCCTGCTGCTGCCCGCCCTGGCGCTGCTGGCGGCGGAAGTGGGCGTGCGCGCGGGCGCCATCCCCGCCAACCTGCTGCCGGCGCCCAGCGACATCGCCGCCACCATCGCCGACCTGGCGCGCCAGGGCCTGGCCGGCCACGTATTGGCCAGTACCGCGCGCGTGGCCATCGGCTTTGCGGGCGGCGCGCTGCTGGCCATCGTGCTCGGCGCGGCCGTAGGCTTGAACCGCGCGGTGGAGGCGCTGCTCGACCCCACTTTCCAGGCCCTGCGCGCCATTCCCTCGCTGGCCTGGGTGCCCTTGTTGCTGCTATGGCTGGGCATCGATGAAGCGCCGAAACTGGTCCTGATTGGCATCGGCGCCTTCTTCCCCGTCTACATGGGCGTGGCGTCGGGCATCCGCGACGTGGACCGCAAGCTGATCGACGCGGCGCGCATGTACCGTTTGAGCCGGCCCGCGCTGGCGCGGCGCGTGCTGCTGCCGGCCGCGCTCCCTGCCATCTTCACGGGTCTGCGCAACGGTTTGAGCCTGGCCTGGATGTTCATGGTGGCGGCCGAGCTGATCGCCGCCAGCCAGGGCCTCGGCTATCTGCTCAGCGACGGGCGCGAAACGAGCCGCGCCGACATCGTGCTGGCCGCCATCGTGCTGCTGGCCGTGCTGGGCAAGGCCAGCGACAGCCTGATGCAGCGCCTGGAAACCCGCTTGCTCGCCTGGCGCGACAGCTATGCCATCACCTGACGAAAGCCCCACGCATGACTGCCCTGCTTGACATTGCCATCCATGACAAATCCTATGGCGCGCGGCGCGTGCTGCACAATCTGCAAATGCAGCTGCGCCAGGGCGAGATCGTCAGCCTGATCGGCGCCAGCGGCTGCGGCAAGAGCAGCCTGCTGTCCATCGTGGCGGGACTCGATACGGACTTTCGCGGCACCCTGCGCATGGGCGGCAAGCCGCTGGCCGGCGTGCACGCCGACATCGGCCTGATCTTCCAGGAACCGCGTTTGTTTCCCTGGCTGACGGTGGCGCAAAACATCGCCTTCGGCCTCGGTGCCGGTGGCGAAAACGATCCCCGCGTCGCGCAATTGCTCGAGGAAGTGGGCTTGCGAGGCCATGCCCACAGCTTGCCCAAGCAGCTGTCGGGCGGCCAGGCGCAACGCGCGGCGATTGCCCGCGGCCTGTTCGGCCAGCCCCGCATCCTGCTGCTGGACGAACCGTTTTCCGCCGTCGACGCTTTTACGCGCATGAAGCTGCAGGACTTGCTGGCCGCCGTCGCCGCGCGCCATGGCTTGAGCGTGCTGCTGGTAACGCACGATATCGACGAAGCGCTGTATCTGAGCGACCGCATCGTCATGCTCGATACGCGCGCCGGACCGCCGCGCGCCCATTACGAGGTGGCAGCATCCCGGCCGCGCCTGCGCACGCCGGCAGCGCAGGCCGCATTGAAGGAGACCATCCTCGGCGAACTGCACGCCGCGCACGCGATCTGAGGCTGGCTCGCCGCCCCAGTGACAAGCCTGGTCATTCATGTTAGCTTGCCATGTCAAAAAACAAACAGGCGGCTACGTGCACTTTTCCTTCCTTCCCGTTCTCGCCATCCTGGCCCTCGGCCACAGCGCGGCGCACGCCGATGCGCCGGCCGACACCGGCCAGTCCGTCCACGTCAACAGCATCCGCAATCCGGAATTGAAATCCTACCGCGTGATGGCGGCTGGCCTCGATGCCTTTGACGACTACCATGCACTGGCGCCCAAGGCGCGCGAAGTGCGCTTCCAGCTGATTCCCGGCCCCGATGCTCCGGCGGACATCATGCAGGACGTGGCCTTGCGCATCGCCGGCAGCGACACCACGATCAACTTGCCCCTGTCGGCCGATGGCAGCTTTGTGCTGCCCCGCAGCGCGCAAGCCGACAGCGAAAATGCGGACCTGATCACCAACAAAAAGCAGGGCCAGTTCCGCTGGCAGGCCAGCGTCCGCAGCGACGATGTGCCACCCGGCATGCGCCGCCTGGGCGACTTGCGCCTGCAATGCCAGGTGACGGTCGCCATTGCCAAGAAAGAGATCCCATTTTTGATACGCACCTTGATCGCCACCAAGCTGCGCACCACCGACTGGTGTTCCGCCGGCGCGCTCAAGATGGGCACGCACAGCGATCCGGCCATCGCCAGCGCCACCCTGCTCGTTGGCGAGCGTCGTGTCGCGCTGCAGGTAAAAAACGGCGGCACATCCTTCCAGGCCCCCGTGGGCGATAGCCGCTATGCGGACGATACCCTGATCGAACTGGTGTACAAGGACACTGGCGACGCGCCGCCCGCATCCTTGTGACGTTTGCGTCCGGCCCCGTTCCGTGTCAGCATACGCCACCCTGGCAACACGGATAAGGATCACAATGCACCCCACTCTTACGCGCGCGCCGGCGCTGGCACTGGCGCTGCTGCTGGCCGGCCCCGCCGCCCAGGCGCAGACGCCAGGCTGCGACATCTGTGCCACCTGGAACGCGGACCAGGCGCCGTTCCGCATCTTCGGCAATACCTATTATGTGGGCGTGAAAGGCCTCTGCTCCGTGCTGGTGACGTCGCCGCAGGGCCACGTGCTGATTGACGGCGGCTTGCCGGAATCGGCGCCCAAGATCATCGCCAATATCGCCGCCCTGGGCTTTCGCATCGAGGACGTGAAACTGATCCTCAATTCGCACGGCCATATCGACCATGCGGGCGGCCTGGCCGAACTGCAGCGGCGCAGCGATGCGCTGGTGGCCGCCAGCCCGTCGGCCGCGCTGGACCTGGCGTCGGGCGAAGTGGGCCCGGACGATCCGCAATACCATGCGCTGCCCAAGTACCCGCCCGTCAAGGACATGCGCCTGGCGCGCGACGGCGGCCAGTTCAACGTCGGCCCCGTCAACGTGACTGCACATGCCACGCCGGGCCACACACCCGGAGGCCTGAGCTGGACGTGGCAATCGTGCGACGGCCCCCGCTGCCTGAACATGGTCTACGCGGACAGCCTCAACGCCGTTTCGCGTCCCGGCTTCAAGTTCAGCGCCAGCAGCGAGTATCCGAACGCGGTGGCGGACTTGCGCCACAGCTTCGAGACCCTGGAAAACCTGCCGTGCGACGTGCTGATCTCGGCCCACCCGGAAGCGTCGCAGCTGTGGGAAAGGCTGGAGGCGAGTGCCACGGCCGGCAGCGAGGCGTTCATCGACCCGCAGGCTTGCCGCGCCTACGTGGCGGCGGCGCGCACCGTGCTCGAGGCCCGGCTGGAGCAGGAAAAACAGCAGTGAGCTTGTCAAGCGTGCACGCTGACGCGGCACCGATCTGCTACGCTGGTGCCATTCAATTAAAGAAGGATTGCCATGTTCACACTCGCCAGACTGATTCCTCTCGCCGCCATCGTCGCCATCACGGCCGGCTGCGCGCAAACACCCGTGCGCAGCGACGCTGCCGCCGCCGCGCCGGGTGCCACCTCGCCCGCCAAGCCGGCGCCGAAGCTGACGGGCACGCAGTGGAAGCTGAAGGAATTGAAGGGCAAGCAAGTGGTGCGCAAGGCGCCCGAGCAGCGCGAAGTGACCCTGCTGCTGGCCGAAGGCCGCGCCAGCGGCCACAGCGGCTGCAACCAGATGATGGGCGGCTACACCAGCGATGGCGTCAGCACCTTGAGCTTTGGGCAGATGGCCGGCACCATGATGATGTGCCAGCCGCAGGACATGGACCTCGAGCGCCTGCTCCTGACCACCCTGGGCGAAGTCAACGGCTACCGCTACGCGGACCAGGAATTGCTGCTGCTGAAGGATGGCGTGCCCGTGGCGCGGTATGAAGTCCTGACGGTGAAGTAAACCCGACCGCAAGTACCGGGGTCGTACCCTCAGGGTACGACCCCAGCCCTAGCTCTGGGGTTTGGCTAAAGCACCTACTTTATTTCACTCTTCAATCATTACGCATCTGCGCTTGAGATACATTACTCTCCGGCGGCACGCTCTGCGTCAGCCACACATTCCCCCCGATGGTCGATCCCGTGCCGATGGTGATGCGCCCGAGCACGGTCGCGCCCGCGTAAATGACCACGTCGTCCTCGACGATGGGATGGCGCGGCGTGCCCTTGATCAGCGCACCGGAAGCATCCGCCGGGAAGCGCTTGGCGCCCAATGTCACGGCCTGGTACAGGCGCACCCGCTGGCCGATGATGGCCGTCTCGCCGATCACGACGCCCGTGCCATGATCGATGAAGAAGGAGGCGCCGATGTGCGCGCCCGGGTGGATGTCGATGCCCGTCAGGGTATGCGCGATGTCGGCGATCAGGCGCGCGAGGAACGGCGCACCCAGCGCGTGCAACTGATGCGCCAGGCGGTGGTACAGGATGGCGATGGTGCCCGGATAGCACAGCATGATCTCGGCCACCGACGTGGCGGCCGGGTCGCCCGCATAGGCGGCCTGCACGTCCGACACGAGCAAGGCGCGGATATCGGGCAGGCTGGCGGCGAAGGCGCGCGTGATGTCGCGCGCCTGCTGCGCCAGGGCCGCGTCGTCGCTGGCGGCATCACCCTCATCGCCGGCCGGAACGGCGTGAGCCGGAGCCGAGAACAGCAGGCCGCGCCGCACCTGTTCGCTGAGGCGGTTCAGGGTCGTGTTGAGGGTGTCGCCGACAAAGTAGTCGATGCTTTCATCGGTCAGGTTGGGCCGCCCGTAATGCGTGGGGAACAGGGCCGCCGACAGGCCGTTGACGATGGTGGTGAGCGCTTCGCGCGACGGCAGTTCGCGCACCCTGCCGTTATGGCGGATCTTGTGCTTGTCTTCGCGCGAGCTGCGCAAGGCTTGGATCACGGGCCCCAGGTTCCAGTGGGCCGTGTCGTCGGCGGGCGCCGCGGGATAAATGCTGTGCATGGCGTATCTTCCAAAAAACGGCAAACAGGCCGGGTCGCCCCAGCTTAGCGGCCAGGCACCGCGATTCAAAAGAAGAATTCCAAGATTCCATATGCGAAAAACGCATATCGATCTCGCGGCGGCATGCGATCAAGCCCGATCGTTGCCACTAGCGTAAAATGACGGACTAACAAAAACACTGTTCAACATGACTAAATTATTAACCTGGATCTTGGCGGGCCTGGCGATGGTCGGACCGCTTGCAATTGACACCTATCTGCCGTCGTTCCCCGCCATCGTGCACGATTTCAATGCCAGCCCCCTGCTGGTGCAGCAAACCCTGAGCTTTTTCCTGTTCACGTTCGCCTTCATGATGCTGTTCTACGGCACCCTGTCCGACTCGTTCGGTCGCCGTCCCGTCATCCTCGTCTCGCTGGCGCTGTACGTGATCGCCTCCGTGGGCGCCGCGCTGGCACCGTCGCTGGGCTGGCTGCTGGCCTGGCGCGTGCTGCAGGGACTGTCGGCGGGCGCCGGTTCCGTGATCGGCCGCGCCATCGTGCAAGACCGTTATTCGGGCGCCGCCGCGCAGAAAATCCTCTCGCACATCATGATGGTGTTCGCGCTGGCGCCGGCGATTGCGCCCGTGCTGGGCGGCTGGCTGCAGGTAAGCCTGGGCTGGCGCTGGATCTTCTGGTTCCTCACGGCCTTCGGCGTGCTGATGTTCGTCGTCGTCTGGCGCGCCTTGCCGGAAAGCCTGCCGAAGGAGCAGCGCCACGCCTTCCACCTGGGCGACATCGCCGTCAATTACTGGAAGGTGCTGTGCCACCGCCAGTTTCTGCTGCTGTCGACGGCCATCGGCGCCGCCTTTGGCGGCTTCGCCCTGTACATCGGTTCGGCCGCCTACTTCATCATCAACATCCTGCACCTGCCGGAAACGGCATTCGCGTGGCTGTTCATTCCCCTGATCAGCGGCATGGTGTTCGGTTCGGCCCTGTCGGCGAAAATCGCCCACCGCTACAGCCAGCACCAGATGATCTGGGCCGGCTTCATCCTCA
The DNA here is from genome assembly GCF_900103595.1 of Janthinobacterium sp. OK676. Taxonomy (NCBI): domain Bacteria; kingdom Pseudomonadati; phylum Pseudomonadota; class Betaproteobacteria; order Burkholderiales; family Oxalobacteraceae; genus Janthinobacterium; species Janthinobacterium sp. OK676. The sequence continues at coordinate 290,270 of NZ_FNHA01000004.1, read as the reverse complement.
TGCTGGTGGCCGCCGCCGCCAACATCGGCTACAACTATGTTTTTGCCGCCGAAGTGCCATGGGCCGTGCTGCCGCTGTTCTTCTACTCGTTCGCCCTGTCGATCGCCATGCCGCCGATGACCCTGATGGCCTTGAACCACTTCCCCAACAACAGCGGCCTGGCGTCGTCGATGCAATCGTTCATCCAGATGCTGCTGTTCGCCCTCGTCTCGGGCCTGGTGGCGCCGCTGCTGTTCGACAGCGCCTTGAACCTGGCGTATGGCGTGATGGCGGGGTTGCTGGTGAGTTTGGTTTGCTGGGTGTTTGCTCAGGGTGGTTCGGCGGATGCGGTGACGAACAAACAATAAACCCGGGGCAAAGACCGGGGTCGGACCCCGAGGGTCCGACCCCGGCCCTTCATTTAGGGTTTCCTCAAGGCCAAGGCGCAGGCGTCACATCCTGGTACTGCGCCCCGCCCTGCTCCGGTTCCGCTTCATCTTGCCGGGACGGCTGATTCAGGGAACCGGCCGGCGACCGCAAGCTCAATATCTCCTTGCGCGCCTCGACGAAGTCGGCGGAACTGAGGGGGTGCTGCTGGTCGGGCCAGTGGCTGACGGCCCACTCCTGCAAGGCTTCGAAGCGCCGCCACAGTTCGGCGATGAATTCGCGGCGCGCTTCTTCCTGCGCTTCTTCCTGCTGTGCCGGCGTCTTGTCGGCGCCTTCCCCGATAGCTACTTGCATGGCTGCTCCCTGGCTGATCAATCGTCCGTTCAGCCTACGCAGGGGTCAGCCAGCCGTCTGTTCGCGAACGAACACAGGATTTATTCAGGCATCTTGCGAAAGCCCACGGCCAGGCGGTTCCAGGTATTGATGGAGCCGATGGCCAGGGTCACGTTGACCATCTCCGCCGGCGTCAATTGCTCCGCCAGCGCCGCATAGTCTTCATCGGACGCGTGATTCTGCGGCAGCAGGGTCAGCGCTTCCGTCCAGGCCAGCACGGCCCGCTCGCGCGGCGTGAAGAACGGCGTTTCGCGCCAGACGGAGACGGCATACAGGCGGCGCTCCGTTTCGCCGGCCTTGCGCGCGTCGCTCGTGTGCATGTCCACGCAAAAGGCGCAGCCATTGATTTGCGAGGCGCGCAGGCGGATCAGTTCAAGCAGCGAGTGTTCCACGCCCAGCTTGGCAATGGCCGCTTCCAGCGCATACATGGCCTTGATGGCGTCGGGCGAGGCTTGCACAAAATCGAGTCGTTGCTGTGTCATGATGGCATTCCTTGATAAAGTAGAGATGCACCATTGTAGAAGCGCAAGAAGAGCGCGCGGCAGGCCAATCTTCCCGAAAAACAGCAGACCACCAGCAGACACACCATGGAATTACACATCCTGATCGACGGCACGCGCGACCTGGGCGGCCAGTTGTACCGCCAGCTCAGCGAAGCCATCCGCTCGGGCCGGCTGGCGGACGGCCAGCAATTGCCGCCCTCGCGCCTGCTGGCCAGCCAGCTGGGCCTGTCGCGCAAGACGGTGTCCGACGTATATGACAAGCTCGGTTATGAAAAGCTGCTGGTCGGCAAAGTGGGCGTGGGCAGCTTCGTGCAGACGCCGCACGCCTCGCCGCAGCGCCGCCACGCCAGCACGCCGCTGGCCAGCGCGCAGCGCATCGCCCGCTGGGAAGCGACGTCCACGCCCTTGCGCCGCGCCAGCCAGGAAACGCCGGCGCGCTACGCCTTCATCGGCGGACGCGCCACGCCCGCGCACTTCCCGCAAGATGAATGGCGCGCCTGCATGCTGCACGCGCTGCGTCAGGGTGGCCAGGCGCGCGGCCGCTATGGTCCCGTGGAAGGCTTGCCCTCGCTGCGCGCGGCGATCGCCGGCCATGCCGCCTTCAGCCGCGGCATCCATTGCACCGAGGAACAGGTGCTCGTCACCAGCGGCGCGCAGCAAGCCTTGCACCTGCTGGCGCAGACCCTGCTGGAACCGGGCGACACGGTAGTCGTGGAGGAACCCGGCTACCCGGTGGCGCGCGCCGTGTTCGCCAGCCAGGGAGCGCACGTGGTGGGCATCGAAGTGGACGAGGATGGCCTCATCGTCGGGCAAATCCCGGATGGCACACGGCTGATCTACGTCACGCCCGCGCATCAATTTCCACTGGGCATGCCGATGAGCATGGCGCGCCGCCATGCCTTGCTGGAACGGGCGCAACAGCTAGGCGCCATTGTCATCGAGGACGATTACGACAGCGCTTTCCGCTACGAGGGCCGGCCGGAAGATTCCCTGCAAAGCATGGACCGCTATGGCGTCGTCGCCCACGTGGGCAGCTTTTCCAAGATCATGCTGCCGGAACTGCGGCTCGGCTATGTGGTGCTGCCGCAAGCCATCGTAGCCGCCGTGCAGACGGTGAAATACCTGAGCGACTACCATACGGCCAGCCTGGGCCAGCATGCGCTGGCCAAGTTCATCGCCGACGGCCATTTGCTGCGCCACATCCGCCGCTGCCACGACATCTATGCGGGCCGGCGCGAGCGCTTGCTGCACTGGTTCAACGGCCCGCTGGCGCCATGGTTCCGCCTGGTGCCGGCCAGCGCCGGCTTCCACGTGGCGGCCCTGGCCCAGGCGCCGCTCGACGTCGTCGAATTGCAGCGCCGCGCGCGCCTGGCCGACATCAGCCTGTATGCGCTGTCCGGCTTTTACCACGGCCCCGCCCGCCACGAAGGCCTGTTCCTCGGCTATGGCGCCATCGACAAGCTCGATATCGACACGGCACTGGCCAAGGTGCTGGCGATCCTGCAGGAAATAGCGCCCGTGTCCGTCAGCGGGGCTGCCAGCGGTAGTGCCCCGTAATCGTATAGCTGAACAGAATATTTTCCTCGCGCGCGCCTTCGCCGATGTTGTGGATGATGAGCGGCACGCCGCCCCACGACTGCTTGTCGCTGACGATGCCGATGTGCGTGAGGTTGCCCGGCAGGCGCCAGGTGACGATGTCGCCCGCGCGGTAGGCGTTCGCCTCCTTGCTTGGCGGCAAGCTGGTGCCGTGCCGGGCAAAATACGTGCCCAGGTTCGGCACGCGGCGGTGGTCGATATTGCGGTCCGGTCCCTTCATTTGCCAGCGCCCCTGCTGCTGGTACACCTGCCACGCCTTGCGCATGTCTTCATGCACGAGCACCTGCAAATCCTGCCCCAGCTGGCGGTAGGCGCGCACGATCACGTCCGTGCACACGCCCCGCTCCATCGGCACGTCGCCGCCCGGATAGGCGAGCCGTTCGTAGCGCGGGTCGTACCGCACGGTCACGCCCACCTGCTTGCGGGCGGCGACGACGAGGGCTAGCGGGGTGGCGGGAGCGGCCGACGCCAGCATGGGCGCCAGGGCAAACAACAGGGTGGAGAGCAGTTTGAGTGGCATCAACGTCGTAATCGGATGAAAATGCCAACTTTACCGCAGCGGCAAGGAAAACGCCGTACGCTTAAACGGTGGCCAATTGCGCCAGGTGGCCAGCAAAATCCACGGCCGTGCCAGCCGCATTGATGGTGTCGAAATAATCGTGCCAGCCCGTGGCGGCGATGCCGGCCAGCAAGGCGTCCAGTGCCGCCTCGTCCGGGAAGCGCCAGACCGCATAGAATTGCCGGGCGGCCGCGTGCAGCTTGCCGCCATCGATGGCGCCCATGGCCAGCGCTTCGGCGCCCATGCCGGACAGGGCCGCCATGCCGGCGCCGACCCTGTCGAAATACGCCTGGCGCGCGGCGGCGTCGAGGGCCAGCCAGGCCGGTTTCGGACTGTACAGTTCCAACAGATAATGCATGGTTTTCCTCCAAAAAATCAAGAAATCGAACGCAGGGCGCGCTTGCAGATGCGCTGCGTGGCAGTAGCAGGGCTTTCCTGCAGCCATTGCGCACACACGCTGCGCACCCAGTCCGGCTCGCTCCTGGCCGCATCGTTGAGCCAGTTGGCCACGGAATCCTGCACGTAGACGGCCGGATCGGCGCGCAAGGCTTGCAGCACGGGCAAGGCCAGCTGCGGCTGCGCCTTTAAGCGGGCGATATGCGCGCACCACACGCCGCGCGGGCGCAGCGCCTCGCAGGCAAAGCGGCGCACTCTTTCCGACGGGTCCGCCGTCCACGGCGCCAGCAAGACGATTGCCTCGTCAAGATGCGCCGCCAGATGGGGACGCAGCGCCAGCCAGGCCCATTCGCGCACGCCGAAGTGGCCATCGTCGGCCAGCGGCCGCATGGCGGCCAGCTGCTGCGGCAAGGTCAAGCCAGCCTGGGCGGCGATGGCAAAGCAGGTCCATCCCCGTACCGTGTCGGATGGGTGGGCTTGCAGCACAGCCAGGTCAACTTGTGCATCGAGCAGCAATTGCGCCGCCAGCGCCATGCGCCTGGTGATGCCGTCTGCCGCCAGCGCGCGCATCCGGTCCAGGCGGGCGGCACCAATACCGGGCACGGCCGCGGCCAGCAGCTGGGCGAAATCGATGGCCAGCCCTTCCGTCAGGGTGGCGCTGGCCACGCTGCCCCCGTTCAGCAGGGCCAGGCGCGCGGGCGCGATGTCGGCGACGCCGCGGCTCATGGCGCACCCCGGTCCGTCTTGCGCCAGGCTTTTTCCAGCAGCGTACTCAATAGCTGCATTTCTGCCGGCGTGAAGTCGGCAAACAGGCTGGCGATCCACTGTGCGTGCTCGTCGACCAGGGTCGCAGCGGCGGCTTTTCCCTTGGCGCTCAGGCGCACGAACAGCTTGCGCCGGTCGAACTGGTCAGGATGGCGCGCGAGGAAACCGTCGCGTTCCAGGCCGTCGAGCAAGCCCGTGATGGTGCCGCGCGTCACGCCTGCCCGCTCGGCCAGTGCGTGTGGCGAGAGGCCGTCGGGCATGTCGCGCAACAGGGACAGCAAGACAAACTTACCTTCGGACAAGCCATGCCGGCCCAGGCGCGCGGCGCAATCGCCATCGATGGCGGACGCCAGGCCCAGCACTTCAAAGCACAGGCGCAAGCGCCCGATCGATGCCCGCGTGTCCGCGCCGAGCGCGCGGCGCTGCACGTCACCGAGCAAGGCCGTGTATTTCTGTTCAAGTTTTATCATAAGGCGCAATATAATATGGCGCCATATTAAATGTCAAATGGAAAACCGCCACGGTTTTCCTGCCAGCTCAAAGACGGGCTTTATCCCTCGCCCAGGCGACGATGGCATTGGCATCGATGGCGCCGGGCTGGCGCGCCACTTCCACGCCCCTGCGGAACAGGGCCAGGGTGGGAATGCTGCGGATATTGAAGCGGCTGCCCATGTCCGGCGACGCTTCCGTGTTTACCTTGACGACGCGAAACGCCGGCTCCAGGGTCTTGGCTGCCTGGACATAAAATGGCGCCATGCTGCGGCATGGGCCGCACCAGGGCGCCCAGAAGTCCACCAGCACGGGAATGTCGCTGCGTTCGATATGCTTGAGGAAACGGGCGCTGGCCAGGTCCACGGGTTCGCCCGTGAATAAATCCTTCTGGCACTTGCCGCAAGTGGGCTGTTCCGCGAGCCGCGCCGCCGGCAAGCGGTTGACGGCGTCGCAATGGGGGCACACGATGTGCAGGGAGTCTGGCGTGGTCTGGGTCATGGCATTCCTGGAAAACGTAGCGTCTAGTTGAAGGCTATTTTACGGGGAATTGCCGCGCGCCGCAGGCAGGCTGCGGCGCTTGTCACGCTTACAGGAACAGCGAGGCGGCGATGGCCCACATGACGAGGGCGATGATGCCGTCGAGCACGCGCCAGGCCATGGGCTTGGCAAACACGGGCGCCAGGTAGCGGGCGCCAAAGCCCAGCAGGAAGAACCACAGGGCCGAAGCCATGATGGCGCCGCCGGCAAAGTAGAAGCGTCCCACGCCTTCATGCTGGCCGCCGATCGAACCGAGCAGGATGACCGTATCGAGGAAGGCGTGCGGGTTCAGCAGGCTGAACGCCAGTGCCGCGCCGATCACGGCCCAGTAGCCTTCGGGCGCCTTGGCGGCCGACACCGTCAAGGCCGTGGGGCGCCAGGCGGACTTGGCCGCGCGCAAGCCGTAGGCGATCAGGAAGGTGGCGCCGCCGGCCTTGGCCCACAGCAGGAAATTCGGGTTGTCGGCAATGAACGTACCCATGCCGGCCACGCCGGCCGTGATCAGGATGGCGTCGCACAGCAGGCAAACCAGGATGCAGGTGAGCACGTAATGGCGCTTCAGCCCCTGCTTGAGCAGGAAGGCGTTTTGCGTGCCGATGGCCACGATCAGGCTCGCCCCGAGCCCCATGCCTTTCAAGAAAATTGCGCTGTCCATATCGATTCCTTTCCATTGCTTTCCATCACGCGCACGGTCGCCCACGCTCTGCCGGCAAAGGCAAAGTCATCAGAGGTAGGTGGAGGGTGGTGCGGAACCAGGAGGACCGCGCGGCAGAGTGGAGTTGTTACCCTATTTCAACAGTGTAAAGAAAAAGTAAATATAAGTATAATGAATGATTATAACCATATATAAGAGAAACTTATGCGCGTCGTCGATTACCGTGGATTGGCCGCCCTCGACGCCGTGATCGGCCTGGGCAGTTTTGAAAAGGCGGCGCAAGCGCTGGCGATCAGCCAGCCGGCCGTGTCGCAGCGCATCCGCACCCTGGAAAACCTGGAAGGCACCTTGCTGATCATCCGCAGCCACCCGCCCCTGCCCACGGAAGCGGGCCAGCGCCTGATCGCCCACTACCGGCAAGTCAAGCTGCTCGAAGCGGCGCTCGATGCCCAGCCCGGCCCCACCACGCAATTGCCGGCGCTGGCCATCGCCGTCAACGCCGACAGCGCCGCCACGTGGATACCGGAAGCGCTGGGACCGCTGCTGTCGCCGCCGTCCTGCCTGCTCGATATCCGCCTCGACGACCAGGACCATACCTTGAGCCAGCTGCGCGAAGGACGCGTGTTTGCCTGCGTCACCAGCGCCAACGACCTCGTGGCCGGCACCACGGCCACGCCGCTGGGCGGCATGCGCTACCTGTGCGTGGCCTCGCCCCCGTTCGCGCAACAATGGTTTCCCCATGGCTTTACGGTGGAAGCCGTCAGCCAGGCGCCCGCCATCACCTTTGGCAGCAAGGATGCGCTGCACGAGCGCTACCTGCAGCACCGGCTCGGCTACACGGGCCGCTATCCGCACCATGTGCTCGGTTCGGCGCGCGACTTCGTGCGCTTCATCGAAGCGGGCTATGCTTATGGCATGGTGCCCCTGCTGCAGGCGGAAACGGCACTGGCCGCCGGCAGGCTCGTCGACGTGGCGGCAGGTCAGGCGCTCGACGTGCCCCTGACCTGGCATGCCTGGGATATCCAGACGCCGCTCACGCGCACCCTGTCGGACGCCGTCATCGCCACGGCGCGCAAATGGCTGTTACAGGATTGATTGACGCATGCAACATTTATCTATGCTGGAAAGCAACTTCCCCATGTGCGCCCGGCCCAGCCTGGCCTACACTGCAAGCATCAACCACCACCATCGGGAGCTTGCATGACGATCCTGCGCACTGCCCTGCTCGGCTTGCTGGCGGCCATCCCGCTCGCTGCCGGCCTGGCCGCCTGCTCGCCCTTGACCGCCATCAATGCCTTGTCGTCCGGCAGCGCCTCGCAAGTGACGCGGGGCCTGGCCTACGGCCCCCTGCCACGACAAAAGCTCGATGTGTACGCCCCCAGGATCCGCACGGGACCCGTGCCCGTCGTGGTGTTCTTTTATGGCGGCAACTGGACGACGGGCGAACGCGCCGACTATGCCTTCGTCGGCCACGCGCTGGCGGCGCGCGGCTACCTGGCCGTGATCGCCGACTACCGGCTGTATCCGGACGTGCACTACCCCGAGATCTTGCAGGATGCGGCCCGCGCCGTGGCCTGGGCCGCGATGGAATCGCGCCGCCATGGCGGCGACCCCACGCGCCTGTTCGTCATGGGCCATAGCGCCGGCGCCTACAATGCGGCCATGCTGGCGCTCGATGCCAGCCTGCTGGCGCGCCACGGCATGCGTCCGCAGGACTTGCGGGGCTGGATAGGCCTGGCCGGCCCCTATGATTTCCTGCCCATCGAAAACACCACCACCCGCCCCGTCTTCTTTTACCCGGACACGCCCGCCGCTTCGCAGCCCATCCACCACGTGACGGCCGACGCCCCGCCCGCCCTGCTGATCGCCCCGTTGCCAGGCAAGGACAAGCTGGTCAATCCGCAACGCAACACGGGCGGCCTGGCCACAGCCTTGCGGGCGCTGCACCGGCCCGTGACGGAAACCTATTTCGACCACGTGGGCCACGCCACCCTGGTCGCCTCGCTGGCCGGCCCCTTGCGCAGGCTGGCGCCCACCCTGGACGCCGTCAGCATCTTCATCGACGCCAACAGCGGGAGCGACTTGCCCTTGTCCGATACGGCCTTGTCGGCAAGCATGACCTCGCCCTCCCGCCCGCCTGGCGCGGCCACGCCGGCGCCCGAGCCGCACGCCTACGACAAAACGCCCGCCCCGTGAAGGGCGGGCGCTGTGCCCGGATCACTACGCACGATGCTTGCCGGCCCGACGCATAGTTGGCCACATATCAAGGCCCAAAGGCTCGGCCCGCGCGATGCGACTCAGCGGCAAGCAACTCGCGCTTACTCCTTGCGGCTGGCGCTGCTGCTCTTGCTTTGTGCGGAGCCCGCTTGCGATGTGCTGCCGCTGGCCGAGCCTTCGCTGCCTGCCGACTGCTGGCTGCCCTGGTGGCCGGCGCTTTGCAGGCTTTGACCGTCACGGCTTTGCGCACCGCGTTGCTGGTCGCGGTTGGCGCCGTTCTGATGATAGGCCTGGAACGGTTCGGCGATGCGCTGCATGGCTTCCTGCTGCTTGCGCACGTTTTTCTCCGTTTCTTCCGAAGCCGTGCGGGCCACTTCTTCGGCCAGGGCCTTGGCGGTGCGGCTCGTTTCATTCACATGACGCTCTGCCACATTGGCCAGTTCGACTTGCGTATCGGCCGCCAGGCGCGATACCTGTTGCTGATATTTGCGCAGTTGCTCGGCGGCTGGCTGGCCCGAGGCGGCAGCCACCTGGAACACATCTTCAGCGCGCTCGACCGTCAACAGGTTCTGGCTGGTGACCGTGGTTTCTTCCAGCAAGCCTTGCGCCAGCTGCATGTTCAGGTCACTGAAGTGCTGCACCGACTGGAACAGCGACTTCGACAGGCCATTGAAGAAAGCCAGTTGCGCTTCCAGGTGGTTCTTGGCGGCGGGGGTAACACTACGGGAATATGGATACATGGAGTTCCTCATTAAATAGCGGTTGGGTGGACATAAACGGATGGCGGCACCACCGGCTGTCGAACGTTCAGACAGACGGCCGGGCTAGGCCACGAAACGCGAAAAAACATATCCGGTTGGTGGGGAAGATGCTTTGCAACGCGAGTCCCAAGGCTACGTGAGCACTGCAGGTGAGGGATGATCTAGATCAAAGGTGCGCAAGGCTGCGCAGAAAGTGTGGGCTGGACGGCTGGCCCTTGGCAAACGTCAGTAACAAGGAGGAAAATCTGTGCCAGGCACGCTCAAGCAGCGACGCCCGCGCCCGGCACGACGGGCTTGTAGCCATGGCTGCGCAGCGAAGCCTCCAGCCAGCGGTTGCCATACCAGCCACGCGCCAGCAAATAGCTGATCTCCGCGGCGGCCATCAACAGCATCATCGGGCCGATGCGCAGTTCGGTCGCCAGATGGCTGCCAAACCACAGGCACGCATCCATGGCCAGCATGAGCAGCAACAGCCACCAGCGGCGCTTGGCGACGGCCCAGAACGAGCCCAGGAACAGGGCCGGCCAGGAAAAACCCGCTTTGACGTAGGCATAGCGGCCGGCATCGTCGGCAAACAGGGTGGCGCTGTGCTTCATGCTGCTCTCTTCAGGTATTGTCCGGCCTCACGGCTCGGGATGGTGGCAAACGGCTTCGACATTGTGACCGTCCGGTCCCAGCACGAAAGCGCCATAGTAATTCGGATGATACAGGGCGCGGATGCCGGGGGCGCCGTTATCCTTGCCGCCCGCTTCCAGCGCGGCCTGGTAAAACGCATCCACCTGGGCGCGGTTGGCCGCCGCGAAGGCCAGATGCATGCCGGCCTGCGGCGTGCCGCCCGCGCCGAACCAGAAATCGGGCTTGCCATCCTTGCCCATGCCTACCCAGCCCTGCTCTTCCATTACCACCGAGACGCCCAGGGGCGCCAGGGCGGCCGCAAAGAAAGCCTTGCTGGCCGGTGCATCGCTGACAGTCAAACCGATGTGATCAAGAATCATGATGGCGTTCCCTGGAGGTAGTGGAATAGAAAACGCAGTATGCGCCAATATTGCATTTTAAGCAATTGCAGCAACAGATACGGCGCGGCTCCCCCAGGAACGCCATGCCCCCTGCCTAGCGCAGGTTGCCCGTATGACCGAGCGAATAGCGCCCCGGCTGCGGCCACACGGTCAGGCCGTGCGGTTCCTGGCCGACTTTCACCTTGGCTACGTCGCCGCTGTTCGTATCGATGCGGTAGACCACGTCGTCGAAACGGCCGGACAGCCACAGGTATTTGCCGTCGGCGGACACATTGCCCATGTCGGGGCTGCCGCCGCCGGGAATCGGCCAGTTCGACACGACTTTTTCCGTCGCGAAATCGATCACGCTCACGCTGCCCTTGCCTTTCGGCTTGCCGTGGATGCGGTGCGTGCCGCGGTTGGCCACGTACAATTTCTTGCCATCACGGCTAGGATACAGGCCGTGCGCGCCCACGCCCGTCTGGATGAAGCCGATTTCCTTCAAGGTAGCGCCATCGACGATGTGCACGCCGTCGGCGTCCATGTCGGCGATAAAGAATTTCTTGCCGTCCGGCGAGATGCGTATGTCTTGCGGCATGCCTTTCTTGACGCTGCAGATTTCATTCGCCGGGCCGCCCACGGGACCGGACTCGGCAAAGCGCTTGGCCGGCATCTGCAATTTCAGGTAGCCGTCGACCTTGCGGCCCACGAGGTCGATCTTGGCGATGGTGCCGTCGAATTCGCAGGTGAACATGGCATAGCGGCCGTCATTCGAAAAGTCCGCATGGTTGATGCCGCCGCACTGGGGCGTGTCGATCGAATACTGCACGGCCATGGTCTTCGGATCGCGGAAATCGAGGCGGTGGCGCGCTTCGGCCACGACGATGGCCGACTTGCCGTCCGGCGTGTAATACATATTGTAGGGGTCATCGACAGGCACTTCCTTGCCCGGCTTGCCGCTCAAAGGGTCGATCGGCGTCAGGCTGCCCTTGTCCGTGCGCTCGGCATTGTTCGCCACCCACAGGGTGCGCAAATCCCACGACGGCACGACGTGCTGCGGGCCGCTGCCGACCTTGAACTTGTCGACCACTTTCAGGCTGTCCTGGTCGATCACGTACACGTCGTTCGAGCGCAGATTGGGCACGTACACGCGGCGCAGGTGATCCTTGACGACGGCGCTCATATTGCTGCTGGCGATGCTGCCGTACACGTTCTTCGGGTCCACCAGCGGCGGCATGCCCGGCAGCGGCGAATAGGCGGCGGCCGGCGCGGCGGCAACTGGGGCCGGCGTGCTGGCGCCGATGACCTGGCTGGCCACGCCCAGGCCGGCCAGTGCGGCAGCCAGGGCGGACAAGGTGACGATGGAGCGTCGTTGCATTTTTTTCATGTGATTTCGCGTCATTTCGTTGCAAAAGCCGGAAGTTCAGCACTTCCAGCGGAAGATTTATTTATTACGTTGCAGCAGCTGCCTGATAGCGGCCACCGAGGTGTCCACCTGCAGCTTGATACCGATCTGGCCCAGTTCAGCCGTGGCCCGCGTGGCGTCGCCGCGCACGCCGTCCGCGACGCCAGGCTTGGGGCCATGGGCCATGGCCTCGCTGCGCACCAGCGACGGGTCCGTCGCCAGCATCAGGGCCGCGTCCGCCAAGCCCGCGTGCAGCCCGATCTCGGCGCTGCTGTGGCCGCGCTTTTGCAGCTCGGCAATATACGCCGTCTGCGTGATGTCATAGTAGTCGAGCAAGGCATAAGCGCGCGCGTCCTTGCCGGTGGCGGCTTTGCCCCATGAGCGGTTCAGCTTGTTGGCCACGTTCTGTTCGTTTTTTTGATAGCCGCCATGGTCGCCGAGGAAGATAATGTCGCGGAAACCATGCTGGCGCAGGCTGGCGGCAGCCCCTTCCAGCACGGCTTCGAAGGCGGCGGGCGGAATCGAGATGGTGCCGGCAAAGCGCATGTGGCCGGCCGGCGGAACAATCGCGCCTTCCGGCACGTAGGAAACGACGGGCGCGACGATGGTATTGCCCAGCTTTTGCGCAATCTGCCGCGCCAGCAGCCCGGCGCGCACATTGTGCTTGCCCAGCGCGATATACGGCCCGCTCTGCTCGACGCCGCCTATCGGCACGAGCACGGTCGTGGCGCCGTGGTCGATACGGCTGCGCAACTCCGTGCTCGTCAGCTCTTCCAGCATCACGCCGCTGCTGGCGGGCGCAGCCGCTATCGCGGACGCCGCTGGCATCAGGCAAAACAGGGTCAGGGCAAACAGGGAACCGAGTGGCTGGGACCGACTGCATGGCGCGCAAGGCGCACAAGGTACATTCGGCAGGTGGAACTGCAGAGTCATAAGCAAACATCTTTCCGAGGTCAAAGCGTGACGCCGTGCCCGGCCTTGCCAGGCAAGCTGGCTGCCACGCAGGAATTGTATTCCATCATGACAGGAAGGGCACGTTAATTTGACGCGGCAGTTTGCAAGGAATTGACGACGGGAAACTATCTATCAGGCTGCTGCCGCGCCAGCCCCGCCGCCTCACCGTCATGGAGAGTCTCGTTGCGCTTCTCGGCATAGGCCTTGAGCGAGCGCATCGTCCTGGGAAGCCCGTCCCGGACTTGCCTGGCGACGCCTGGCCCGAACAAAAAGGCAAGCGCTCCGGTGAACCACACGCGGTGAACGACTTCCGATCCGCCATCTGCGGCAAGCACCGTGTGCTCGAAATGGATGCGGAACAAAGGAATGTAGCCTTCGACGGTGAACGAGCGGCCCGCCGAGCGCTCCGTGACGAGCATCGGAATGCCCATCCCCTTGCTGGGAACGATACGGCCATGTGTTCCCACCGCAAATGGCCCATTGAGCCGGGCTTGCTTGGTATCCGGATCCCACTGATGCCATCGGTCGACCTCGCTCCAGATTTGATCGATGACCGTGGGCGGGACGGCAATGTGGATGCTTTCTTCGATTTGCATCAGCGGGTATCTCCCTATTAATATCAATATAATTGCATTCTGACTATACAAACAAATGACAAGGCATGTATTCACACCTGGGCACGATGCTACCCTAGAAACGCTGCCCAGGGCACCTTGGATGTTGAAAGATGATAAACAAAACACATTGGCGGGTTGAGGAGCTAAAACATCACTCGGCCGATATCGTCTGGCTTGATGCCGCGGATGCTCGCCGTGCCTATGATTTGGTGGGTCTGCATGACTCGAAGACGCATCTCGGCTTGAACAGTAACACCGTTGATTCCATCGAGCGATTCGCCTTCGGAGACGACGTGGCCATCGCAACCAGCTGGTTACGGGAGCGCGTGCCAGGAATTCAGCAGGTCGTGGTGGTGTTTGGAGAAGACGCATGCTTCGTCTGCAGCAGTGTGTTCCTGGTCGAGAACTGGTCGGATATTTTTGTACCGTCACGTGACGACGCGATGATCTATTCGAAGGACACGCCGCTTATCCTGTTTTATTGCCATGAGAATCAATTCGAGCTGGGGCAGCGGATTGTCTTTGATTGAAGGCCGTGTTCGGACACAAGCCGTCATTGTAAGGAAAAAAATGAAAAGCACTGATGGAAAGTTACGAGGTTCATGCCATTGTGGATCTGTAAGATTTCAAGTTCGACTTAGCGACGGGCTCAAGACAGCACGGCGCTGCAACTGCTCCTATTGCCGCATGCGCGGTGCGATAGCGGTTTCTGCGGCGCTTCAGGATATAGAGATCACTTCTGGAGAGGAATTGCTCACCCTTTATCAGTTTCACACCATGCAAGCGAAGCACTATTTTTGCTCAAAATGCGGGATATACACACATCACCAACGCCGGTCAAAACCCGATCAATTCGGGATCAATGTGGCCTGTCTGGAAGGAATCAGTCCGTTTGACTTTGAAGAAGTAGCAGTCAACGAAGGCCGACTCCATCCAAAAGATAAAATTGCTGGAGGCGGACCTGACATCGCTGGATACCTACGCTTTTTTCCGAATACCGCCCATTAAATGAACCGGGGCGGTCAAAAGATTTAACCTCGAGCACTGCGGCCCGGCAAGGCCAGGCGCCGGCTGGCGGCAGCTGTTGCCGGGGCCGGCAAGCCACCCGCCACTTTCAATGATTTTTCCTTGGCGTCGCCACGCAGGCGGAACACGGCCACCACGTCGACGAGTTCCACGGCACGGTCTTGCAGCGAGGATGCCGCGGCGGCCGCCTCTTCCACCAGGGCCGCGTTTTGCTGGGTGACCTGGTCCATTTGCGAAATGGCCTGGTTCACCTGCTCGATGCCGGCGCTTTGCTCGTGGCTGGCGTTGGCGATGTCGCCCATGATGTCCGTTACGCGGCGGATGCTGGCGACGATTTCTTCCATCGTCGCGCCCGCCTGGTCGACGAGCGCGCTGCCCGTGTTGACTTTATCCACGGAATCCTCGATCAAGCCCTTGATTTCCTTGGCGGCCGCCGCCGAACGCTGCGCCAGGTTGCGCACCTCGGTGGCGACCACGGCGAAGCCACGGCCCTGCTCGCCTGCGCGGGCCGCTTCCACGGCCGCGTTCAGCGCCAGAATGTTGGTTTGGAAGGCAATGCCGTCGATCACGCCAATAATGTCGGCGATCTTCTTCGCCGACTCATTGATCGAGCCCATCGTGCCGACCACTTGCGCCACCACGGCGCCGCCCTTGCGGGCCACGTCCGAGGCGGACACGGCAAGGGTATTCGCCTGGCGCGCATTGTCCGTATTCTGGCGCACGGCCGAGGTCAGTTCTTCCAGGCTGGACGCCGTTTCTTCCAGCGATGACGCCTGCTGTTCCGTGCGTACGGACAAGTCCGCGTTGCCGGCGGAAATCTGCGCGGCCGCCACGCTGACCGTATCGGCCGAGGCGCGCACGGTGGCGATTACGCCGACGATGCGCTCCAGGAACTTGTTGAAGGCCGTGGCCGTGCGGCCCACTTCATCCATGCGCTCGACGGGCATGGCGGCGGACAGGTCCAGCGAAGCGCTGACACGCTCCAATGTATGTTCGATATTGCCCAGGCCGCCACTGATGGTGCGGTAGATATGCCAGGCCAGCGCGCCCGTCAGCAGCACGGCCACGCCCAGCACGGCCAGCATGGTGTTGAACGCCGTGTCATAGGCAGCCAGGCTTTCCGCTTTTACATCGTCGACCAGCTTGTTGTTGTAGGCGATATGGTCATCCATGCTCTTTTTGGCGGCGGCGGCCGTGATGGCCAGCGGCGTGCCGGCCAGCAAGGTGGCGCGCACGCCATCCATGTCGCCCGCGTAGGCGGCGGCAAAGAATGGCACGAGCGCGCGGCGGTAAGCTTCCATGGCGGCCTGGTCGGCGTCGAGCATCTTGCTGTCCGTCGCGTCATACAGGCGCTCGGCGCGGTAGGTGGCGATGACCTTGTCGAAATTCGTGTTGGCGTCGGCCACGGCCTTGTCCAGCGCCGTCTTGTCGGCCAGGTTGGAGAACACGGACAGGCGGTAGCCGGCCAGGCGCGAATCGGCAAGGAAACCCTTGGCCGCATTCAAGCCCTGGATACTGGGGATGATGCGGTTTTGCACGGTATCGAAACGCTCCTGGGCGCGCTGCAGCTGGATGGCGCCGCCCGCGCCCAGCAATAGCAGGGCCAGCAAGGCGATGGTCAGGGTCAGAATTAATTGCTTGGTGATATTCATGGTGTGTCACAGTAAAAAGGTGGCCTGGCAAGGCCAGGCGGGATAAGAGCTGCCGATCGGGTGGCCGGGATCGCTTGCCGGCGATCAGGCCGCCAGCGGGGAAGCGTCGGGAGTGCGGCGCAGCAAGTCACCATGCTGGCGGCAAAACGCCAGGCCCGCCTTGTGGCCCACGTCGAACAGCAGTTGCATGTTCGAGCTGGACCAGTCCAGAGTGTCGGGCCAGTGCTGCTCCGGGATGCCTCCCATCAGGTCGAGCTTGAGCAGGCGTCGCTTGGGCTGGCCCGTGCGCGCATCCGTGTTGTGCTCGAGTTCAAACAGGCGCAACTCGCTCTTGGAAATCTTCACCAGCGGCGTGATGATGGAGCGCACCCAGGCGTCATACAGGTTGCGCGGCTTGCGCAGCAGGCGTTCGTCGCCGAGGATGTCGAGGATGACCAGGGTGTCGGCGTCATGGTGCTCGCCCTTGCCTTCGATAAACGGATCGAAATTGAGCGTATCGAGGGCCGCGCCTTCGATGTAGTCGTCGCCCCCGATGGTCGTGGGCGCATACAGGAAGGGGAACGACAGGGCCGCGCGCACATGGATCGGTTCGATCTCGTGCTTGCCCCAGATTTGCATGCGGTGCTCGCTGAGGTTGTAGGCATTGATGTAGAAATCGGGACGCATGCGCGCCACGCCCGAAAAATCCACGGCTTTTTCCAGGAAGGGCAAATGCGCGCACAGGCCCAGGCTTTTCGCCGACAGATCCGACGGCGACAGTGACGACACCATCAGCTTGCCCCAGTCCGACCAGGCCGTGGGCACGCCCGCAAACGTTTGCTGGAACGCCTGAAAAAAAGGATTGTTGGCCGGCGGCTGGAAGGCGTCGCGGAAAGTGCTCGCGTGCATGCCCGGCTTCTGGAACACCTTGTAGTTGATCGGGATCATCTTGTAGATGCTATCGGCCACGCCCGTGTCGGCCCAGCTTTGCAAGGCCTGGCGCGGCGCGGCTTCGTGCGGCGTCGTGTAAAGCAAGCCCATCAACACGCCCGCGCCCGAGGCGGAAATGACGTCGAACTCGATACCCTCATCGAGAAACGCGGCCAGGGCACCGGCGATCAAGGTGGAATTTGGTGCACCGCCACCGAGCAGCAGCCCCGTTTTGCGGGCCGGTTTCGCTGTCGCGGCTGGTGCCGGATCCGGCGGTATCGTCGTGACTGTCTTCATGCACACTCCCTGAACGGAACGGGATGATCATCCCTTAATTGTTGGTTACTACACGCTGATGGCGCCTAATCCTGCACATGTCCCTGCAACCGTCCGGCAAATGCAATGCTGCAGAAACAGATATGAAATTAACATAAATAAATTCCTTATGGCAATTTCCATAACGAATGACGGGTATTCAGCAAGGCCATAAGTTGATGCCGTGCGGCATGGCTTGATGCAGCGCAGCAAATATAAATTCGGTGGCGTTAAGAATAATCGCTTTGGGGTAGGAGTATTCCCCAAGCCGCTCCCGGCGCGGGGGCAAGGGACATCAAGGGAGTGAGGCAGGCTTGGGAGGGAGCGAAGTGAAATGCAGGTGGGTACACAAATGGTCAACAAAGACGCGAATTTTGGGCGACAGATGGCGGCTTGACGGCCACAGCACCCAGAACTTGCTTGAGTGCAGCAAGTAGCCGGCCAGCACGGCTTGCAATTCACCGCGCGCGATGGCGTCGCGCACGATAAAGTCAGGTAAATAAGCGAGACCCACGCCTTGCGTGGCGGCGCCGATCAAGGCTTCGATATTGTTGCAGGTCAAGGCGGTCGGCAAGCGCAACTCGCCGCCGCTGTCGCCCTCGGCGCGCTGCAGCGCCCATTCCTGCAACTTGCCCGTGGTGGGGAATTTATAGCGCACGCAGGCATGCCCTTCCAGCGCGCGCGGCGTGGCCGGCACGCCGTGGCGGGCGAAATACGCGGGCGAGCCGACGATGGCAAAGGCAAACGGCCCCAGTTCGCGCGCCATCAGCCGCGAATCCGTCAAGGTACCGCTGCGCACGGCCACGTCGACGCCTTCGGCCACCACGTCGACGAGGCGGTCGTTGAAATCGAGGTCGAGCTCGATCTCCGGATACAGCCGCGTAAACTCGGCCAGCAAGGGCAGGATGATGCGGTAGCCGATCACGGGCAGGCTGACGCGCAGCTTGCCGCGCGGCGCCTCGGCCAGGTGCGACAGTTCCGCCTCGGCATCGCCCAGGTCGGCCAGGATGCGCTGGCAGCGTTCGTAGAACAGCGCCCCCTCGTTGCTCAGGCTGATGCGCCGCGTGCTGCGGTTGAGCAGGCGCACACCCAGCTTTTCTTCCAGCCGCGCCACGCTCTTGCCCACGGCCGAGGCCGACACGCCGAGCAACCGGCCGGCCGCCACATAGCTGGAAGTTTCCGCCGCGCGCACGAAGGCGGCAATGCCGTTCAGATTATCCATGTCATAGCCATTGGGGAATATTTGTCCGTTATGAGTGGATTTTTAGCCACTTTTTCATTGATTGCGTCCATATTATCATCGGATTCCCTCTTTCTGGAATCATTCCCATGGATACCACTCTCCCCGCGCAAGCCCCGGAACCAGCTGTCGCCCGGCGCGCCTTCGTGCTCGCCGCCGTCTGCCTGGCCGCGCTCTGCATGCCGCTCAGTTTTACGGGGCCGGCCATCGCCCTTCCCGCCATCGCCGCCGACTTGCACGGCACGCCGCTGGCGCTGGCGTGGATCACGAACGCCTTCATGCTCAGTTTTGGCGGCTGCCTGATGGTGGCCGGCGCGCTGGCCGACCGCTATGGCCGCAAGCGCGTCTTCCTGCTGGGCTTGGGCGTGTTTTCCGCCGCCGCGCTGGCACTGGCAGCCGCGCCCGGCATTGTGTGGCTCGACGTGCTGCGCGCCGTCCAGGGCCTCGGTTGCGCCATGGCCCTGTCGAGTGGACTGGCGGCCCTGGCGCAGGAATTCGACGGGCCCGCCCGCGCGCGCGCCTTCAGCCTGATCGGCACGGCCTTCGGCACGGGCCTGGCCTTCGGTCCCTTCCTGGCAGGCACCCTGATCACGCACACGGGCTGGCGCGCCATTTTTATCGGCACGGCCGTGGCCGGCCTGGCCGCCCTGCTGGCCGCCGCGCTCGCCATGCGCGAATCGCGCGACCCGCAGGCGCAAGGCGTCGACTGGCCCGGCGCCCTGACGTTTACCGGCGCCCTGTCCTTGTTTACCTATGGCTTGCTGCAGGCACCCGACAGTGGCTGGAGCAGCGCCGCCAGCCTGGGACTGCTCGGTGGCGCGGCCTTGCTGCTGGCCATTTTCATCCGCGTGGAGCGGCGCGCCGCGCGGCCCATGCTGGACTTGACCCTGTTCCGCCTGCCTGCCTTTGCCGGCGTGCAACTGCTGGCCGCCGCGCCCGCGTTTTCCTTTGTCGTGCTGCTGGTATTGCTGCCGGCCCGCTTCATCGGCATCGAAGGCTACAGCGCACTCGAAGCGGGACGCATGATGATCGCCCTGTCCGCGCCCATGCTGGTGCTGCCGGTCCTGGCCGGCATGGCGGCGCAGCGCCTTGCCGCCGCGCACATTTGCGCCAGCGGCTTGCTGCTGGCGGCCGGCGGCCTGCTGTGGCTATCCACCTGTGCGCCGGGACAATCGCCCGCCACCTTGATCGGGCCGCTGCTGCTGATCGGCTGCGGCATCAGCCTGCCGTGGGGCTTGATGGATGGTCTGGCCATCAGCGTCGTGCCCGTCGAACGGGCAGGCATGGCGGCCGGCATCTTCAATACGACGCGCGTGGCGGGTGAAAGCCTGGCGCTGGCCATCGTCAGCGCACTGCTGGGCACGCTGGCGATGGCGGCCCTGGGCAAAGTATCCGGCCTCGCCCCGGAGCAGGCGGCGCTGGCCGCGCCCTTCCTGGCGCTGGGCGAGCTGCGCCATGCCGGTGAACTATTGCCGCAGGCCGGCGCCGCCGAACTGGCGCAAGCGTATGGCGCCGCCTTCCGCCACCTGCTGTATGTGCTGGCCAGCATTACGACGGCTTCGGCCCTGCTGATCCTGGCCTTTTTGCGTCATCCAACTGGTGCAGCAACGGACGCGGCCGCCCTGCCCGCCTGCAAGGCGCAGCAATAAGTCACGACCATCACCGTTCCTCCTGCCGTACACGGCGGCGCCCACGCGCCGCCGCCCGCCCTGATGTTTCTCCGCAACACGTCATAAATTTCCAGAAGCAAAACGAGTTTACTTATCAAAGCGCTTTGAACTATACTCAAAGCGCTTTGAAACATAACTAAAGCGCTTTGGTTGTGCGAAGTTATGCGCACCGATCCCACACCTATAAAAACACTGGAGACGCAATGAACAAACATTTCTTGAAAACTTTGCCTGCCGCCGTGGCGCTGGCCTTGAGCGCTTCGGCCGCCCAGGCCGCCCTGCCTATCGATTTCGGCGGCTACATCCGCTCGGGCTTCGGCACCAGCAGCGAAGGCGGCAAGGAAGCGTGTTTCGGCCTGGCCGGCGCCTCGTCCAAGTATCGTCTGGGCAATGAGTGCGAAACCTACGGCGAGTTGAAATTCGGCGGCGAAGCCTTCAAAGCCGCCAATGGCACCACCTTCCGCATCAACACCCTGGTGGCGTTCTCCGTCAACCAGAACCAGGACTGGGAGCAATCGGACCCGTCGTGGCGCGAAATGAACGTGGTGGCGGACAAGATCGGCACGGGCGCCTTCGCCGAAGCGCGCGCCTGGGTGGGCAAGCGCTACTACGACCGCCAGGACGTGCACATCACCGATTACTACTTCTGGAATAACAGCGGCCCGGGCGCCGGCCTGGAAAACATCGACCTGGGCGCCGCCAAGCTGGCCTACGCCATCGTGCGCACGGCCGATGACGGCGACAGCAAGCGCATGGGCCTGTCCCACGACCTGCGCTTCTCCGGCATCAAGGTCAACCCCGATGGCGAACTGACGCTGGGCCTGCAATTCAACCAGAAACGCAATGCGCAGGGCGCCGCCCCCATCGCCAGCGGCCACTTGCTGACTGTCATGCATACGCAAGGCAATCTGCTGGGCGGCTTCAACAAGGTGGCATTGCAGTACGGCAAAGGCAGCGCCGCCAATACGGGCGGCTTCAGCCTGGGCGCCGGCAAGGATGACAAGGTCGTGCGCCTGACGGAACAGATCATGATCCAGCCCAAAGGCGCGTGGTCGGGCATGGGCACCTTTGTCTATGAAGACAAGGAAACGGCAGGCGTGAGCAGCAAATGGACGTCGATCGGCGCGCGCCCCGTCTACCACTTCACGGACAACTACAGCCTGGCCGTGGAACTGGGCCACGACATCGTCAAGCCGGAAGGCGGTGAAAGCCGCAATCTCACCAAGCTGACGTTCGCGCCGCAACTGTCGGCCGGCAACAGCTTCTGGTCGCGCCCCGTGCTGCGCGCCTTCTACACCTACGCCAAATGGAACAAGGCGGCCCAGTCGGCCGCCGCCGCGGAATCGGCGCTGTCGTCGACGGGCGTGTTTGGTGGCAAGACCAATGGCAGCTCGATCGGCTTCCAGGTCGAGTCGTGGTGGTAAGAGCTCTTTATTAATCAGAGGCATCCAACACTGGCTGACGCCGCAAGGCGCCAGCCACTGGCAGCAGCACCGCCCGCTCATTCAGGGGCAGGTAGTAACCGGACCCACCATTTCGCCGCTGCACGCGATGGCCGGCAGCTTCAATGTAGTGATTCAGCAGTATCCTCTTTTAGCGCGGGCGCCCCTGGGTTTGCCCGCGTATTTTTTTGGGCGCCGCCGCCGCTTGCCATACCCCTGATCATTCCGGCATTTATCAGATAAACTACCCTGCATTGCACGGCACCGCACCGCTCCCGATCCACCCCGACTGCAGCATCCATGAACCTCAAAAATCTCGCCAAAACGCTAGGAATATCCGAAACCACCGTCAGCCGCGCCTTGAATGGCTATCCGGAAGTGAGCGAACGCACGCGCGAGCGGGTACTGGCCGCCGCGCAGGCGGCCGGCTACCGCCCCAATCCCATGGCGCGCAGCCTGGCCGTGGGGCGCACGAATATCGTCGGCATCATCTACCCGCTGATGCCGAACGACCTCGCCGACCCCATGTTCATCGACATCGTGGGCGGCATGTCGGAAGCGCTGGAAGCGCAGCAGATGGACATGATGATCGCGCCCGCCTCGGCCACCAACGAGTTCCACACCTATGAACGCATGGTCAAGGGCCGCCGCATCGACGGCCTGATCGTCGGGCGCACGAAACCGTTCGACGAGCGCATCGCCTACCTGGCGCAGCAGGGCATGCCCTTCGTCGCGCATGGCCGCACGCAGCTGAACCAGCCGCATGCGTGGTTCGACTATGACAACGAGGCGGGCATGCGCCTGGCCGTCGAGCGCCTGGCGCAGCTGGGCCACCAGCGCATCGGCCTGATCAGCGCCACGCCTGACCTGAACTTCGTGCGCCAGCGCGTCGAGAGTTTCCAGCACGCCATGCAGGCGGGCGGCCTGGCCGTCGATCCGGACAATCTGGTCGACAACGCGCACGACCGCCGCGCCGGCTACCAGGCCATGCAGCGCCTGCTGGCCCGCTCGCCCCGCCCCACGGCCGTCATCGTCGACAATCACATGTCGGGCGTGGGCGCCGTGCGCGCGCTGCTCGACGCGGGCATCAGCATCGGCCGCGAGATGTCGCTGATCGTCTGGGGCGTGATGGAAGATTCCCTGGCCGGCCACAACGTCACCACCATCGTCCAGCCCGACCCGCGCGGCGCCGGCGCGAAAATGATCAACATGCTGCTGGCGCAGATGGATGGCACGTCCGTCACCGATTTGCAGGAACTGTGGCCGTGCGAACTGTTGCCGGGCGAGTCGGCGGGACCCGTGCCGAACTAGGCGTTTTCCGCCTCCCTGCGCCGCCGGCCGCCTGGCCAGCGGCGCCATCTTGTTGTCCTGAATCACCCTCATAAAAAAATCGTATGTCTGGCGCGTGTATCGCTTTACTTTTCAAAGCGCTTTGAACTATACTCATTTCATACCCAAAGCGCTTTGAATTTTAAAATAAGACGTTCGCCTACCAACCAGCAGCGCCGCCCTGATAGCCAACGCTACAGGCAACTTTTAAGAAATCATTCATGCCGACCATCCAGAACAATCTCGCCCATCTGCCCGCCGACTGGTGGCGCAGCGCCGTCATCTATCAGGTGTATCCACGCAGCTTCCTCGACAGCAATGGCGACGGCATCGGCGACTTGCCCGGCATTACCTCCAAGCTCGATTACATCGCTGCCCTGGGCGCCGACATCGTATGGATCTCGCCCTTCTTCACGTCGCCGATGAAGGACTTCGGCTACGACGTGGCTGATTTCTGCGACGTCGACCCGATGTTTGGCACCCTGGCCGATTTCGACCGCCTCGTGGCCCGCGCCCATGAACTGGGCTTGAAAGTGATGATCGACCAGGTGCTGTCGCACTCGTCCGACACCCATCCGTGGTTCGTGGAAAGCCGCTCCAGCCGCGACAATCCCAAGGCCGACTGGTATGTGTGGGCCGACCAGAAGCCGGACGGCACGGCGCCGAACAACTGGCTGTCCGTGTTCGGCGGTTCGGCCTGGCAATGGGAGCCGCGCCGCGGCCAGTACTACCTGCACGATTTCCTCGTCAGCCAGCCCGACCTGAACTTCCACAATCCGGCCGTGCAGCAGGCCCAGCTGGACAATCTGCGTTTCTGGCTCGAGCGCGGCGTCGACGGCTTCCGCTTCGATTCCTGCAACTTCCCGTATCACGACCAGTTGCTGCGCGACAATCCGCCAGCCGCGCAGCGCGATGCCAGCAGCGTATCGGCCATCAATCCCTACGGCATGCAGGCGCACGTGTACGACAAGACGCAGCCGGAAAACATCGCCTACCTGCAGCGCGTGCGCGCCGTGCTCGATGAATACCAGGCCGTTTCCATCGGCGAAGTGGGCGACGACAATGCGCTGGCCACGATGGCGGCCTACACGGGCGCCGACAAGCTGCACATGGCCTACAGCTTCAACTTGCTGACGGCGGAGTTTTCGGCCGCCCACATCCGCAAGCAAGTGGAAGAGTTCGAAGCGCAAGTGGCCGACGGCTGGGCTTCCTGGTCCGTGGGCAACCACGACAGCGTGCGCGTCATGACGCGCTGGGGTGGCGAGAATCCGTCGCCGTCGCTGGCCAAGGTGGTGCTGGCCGTGCAGGCCGCTTTGAAAGGCACGCCGTGCCTGTACCAGGGCGACGAGCTGGCCCTGACGGAAGCGGACATTCCTTTCGAAGCGCTGCAAGACCCGTACGGCATCCCGTTCTGGCCCCAGTTCAAGGGCCGCGACGGCTGCCGCACGCCGATGCCATGGGTGGCCGGTGCGCCGCACGGCGGCTTCAGCACGGCAAAACCCTGGTTGCCCGTGCCGCCCGAACACCTGGCGCGCGCCGCTGACGTCGAAGCGCGCGATAGCGGCTCGCCGCTGCAGTTTGCGCAGAATATCCTCGCCTGGCGCCGCACCCTGCCGCAATTGCTGCGCGGCGACATCAGTTTCTTCGATGCGCCGGAACCCGTGCTGGCCCTGCGCCGCGACTTGCCCGGCCAACCGTCGGTCCTGGCCGCCTTCAACCTGGGCACGGAAGCCGTCACCTTCGCCTGGCCAGACGCGGCGCCGGCGGCCGACCTGGCCGGTCACGGCTTGCCAGGTAATAAAGATGGCCAGCAGATCATCCTGCCCCCGCATGGCGGCTGGTTCGGCACCCTGGCGTAAATCGCAGGCTTTGGCGGCCATGCCGCCAATTACAATAACGAGCCCCGCGCATCAGCGGGGCCGAACAACAGAGTATCGGTGCTTGGCAAAATCGTAGCGAGCGGATGAGAGTTGTGGCTGAGAAGCGCAGCTGTGCGAACGCACAGTGAGCATCGCCAGCCGCAAATCTCGACGCGCAGCAGATTTGGCCAGGCACATTCAGTGAGAGTGAGGACGACATGGCAGGACTGAAATTAGCAGGGCTGAAGAAGGCATATGGCGACGTGCAAACCCTGCACGGCATCGACCTGGAGATCGCGGACGGCGAATTCATGGTCTTCGTGGGCCCGTCGGGTTGCGGCAAATCCACCTTGTTGCGCAGCATATGCGGCCTGGAAGAAATCAGCGGCGGCGACTTGTTCATCGGCAAGACCCGCATGAACGACGTGCCGCCCGCCAAACGGGGCATCGCCATGGTGTTCCAGAGCTACGCCCTGTACCCGCACATGAGCGTGGCGCAGAACATGGCCTTCGGCCTGAAACTGGCCGGCATGAGCAAGGTGCAAATCGCCGACGCCGTGCAGCGCGCCGCGCAAATCCTGCGCATCGAACCATTGCTGGAACGCAAACCGAAGGACTTGTCGGGCGGCCAGCGCCAGCGCGTGGCCATCGGCCGCGCCATCGTGCGCAAGCCCGACGTCTTCCTGTTCGACGAACCGCTGTCGAACCTCGACGCATCGCTGCGCGTGCAGATGCGCATCGAACTGGCGAACTTGCACCGCGAATTGCGCTCGACCATGATTTACGTCACGCATGACCAGGTCGAAGCGATGACCCTGGCCGACCGCATCGTCGTGCTCAACGCGGGCCGCATCGAGCAGGTGGGCGCGCCGCTCGAGCTGTACCACCACCCCGCCAACCTGTTCGTGGCCGGTTTCCTCGGTTCGCCCCGCATGAATTTCCTCAAGGGCAAGATCCACAGCTACGTCGACGGCGTGGCCACCATCGCCACCAACGCGGGCGGCATGCTGCAGGCCGTGTTGACGCAGCCATTGGCCAGCGGCACCCCCGTCACCGTCGGCGCGCGTCCCGAGCACGTGCAGGCATGCGCGCCCGGCGCCACGGCCGCCATCACGGCCACCGTGCAGGCCGTGGAAAAACTGGGCGACATCAGCTATCTGTACGTGCACGTAGCAGGCGGCGACGAGCCGCTGGTGGTGCGCGCCGATGCGGAGACGGACTGGGCCATTGGCCAATCCGTGGCGCTGCAGGTGGCGCCCGCCCGCGTCCACGTGTTCGACGAGCATGGCCAGACCCGTACCTGACACCCGGCTTTAAGGGGCCAGGCGCTACAGGCGCCGCCTGGCCTGGTTGTATCGTTTCAGCCTTGATACTCAACATAAACTTAGCATAAAAAAAGATACTGGAGATTGACATGTCCTTCACGCACCCGAAACGCAGCTTCATCAAAACCACCCTGATCGCCGCCGCCCTGGCCGGCATCGGCAACCTGGCCGCCGTCAGCATGGGGAACGCGGCCGAAGCAGGCACCCTGCTGATCTGGATCAATGGCGACAAAGGCTACAAGGGCCTGGCCAAGGTCGGCGAAGAATTCACCAAGAAGACGGGCATCAAGGTCGTCGTCGAGCATCCGGAAGATGCGCCGAACAAATTCCAGCAAGCGGCCGCCGCCGGCAAGGGCCCGGACATCTGGATCTGGCCGCATGACCGCATCGGCACCTGGATCGACGCCGGCTTGCTGCAACCATTGACGCCAAGCAAGGAAGCGCGCGCCGCCATCCTGCCGCTGGCCTGGAACGCCTTCACGGTGAGCGGCAAGACCTGGGGCTACCCGATCTCCATCGAAGCCGTCGCCCTCGTCTACAACAAGGACCTGGTGCCGACGCCGCCAAAAACCTTCGAGGAAATCGCCGCGCTGGACAAGAAATTGTCCGCCCAAGGCAAGAAAGCCATCCTGTGGGATTACACGAACACCTATTTCACGTGGCCATTGCTGGGTGCGGGCGGCGGCTTCCCGTTTGAAGTCAAGTCCGACGGCCGCTACGATGCAGCCAAGACGGGCGTGAACAATGCCGGCTCGCAAGCGGGCGTGAATGCGCTGATGACCCTGATCAACAGCGGCGCCATGCCGAAGGGCGCCGGCTACGCCGAGATGGAAGCGGGCTTCAACCAGGGCAAGATCGCCATGATGATCAACGGCCCATGGTCATGGGACAATGCGCGCAAGTCGAAGATCAACTTCGGCGTGGCAACGATCCCTACCGTGGCGGGCAAGACGGCCACCCCATTCGTGGGCGTGCTGGGCGCGATGATTTCCAAGGCCAGCCCGAACAAGGACCTGGCGACGGAATTCCTGGAAAACCAGATGCTGCAGATCAATGGCCTGAAAACCATCAACGCCGACGTCCCGCTGGGTACGCCAGCCAATAAAGTGCTGTTTGCGGAACTGAAAGCCAATCCGAACATCCAGGCGACGATGGAAAGCGCGCAAGCGGGCCGCCCAATGCCGAACAACCCGGAAATGGGCCGCTTCTGGTCGTCGATGCAATCGGCGCTGGAAAACATCACGCAAGGCCGCCAGACGACCAAGGATGGCCTCGATGCGGCGGCGAAGCGGATTACGACGGCGAATTAATCGGTATCGCGCTGCATCACGTGACTTCGCGTAGGTCGGCTTAGCGCTTGCGCGTAATCCGACATGTGCAGCCAACAATGTTGTCGGATTACGGCCCTTCGGGCCTAATCCGACCTACACCACAACGCCTTCATCCAGTATCCATCTTCACAGGTATCCATCGTGCGCAAGTTTATCGGCCCTACGGTATTGACCATCAGCATGGCGCTGGGTCTGTATCTGCTCTTCATGTTGTACATTTCCGGCCAGACCATGCTGGCCGCCGTTTTCCTCGGCTTGCTGACCTTGACGACGTTTGTCTTCACGTCGCCGCGCGCCTATGCTTACCGCTATCTGTTTCCCGGCATCACGGCGGTCATCGTCTTCGTGCTGCTGCCGATGGTGTACACGGTGTCGATCGGCTTTACCAATTTCAGTTCGCGCAACCTGCTCACCTATGAACGGGCCACGCAATATTTGCTGGATGAAACGCAGCGCGTGGAAAGCGCCGGCTATGCCATGACCGTGCATGCCGATAATAAAGAATACCGCTTGCGCCTGGAAAGCCCGGACACGGGCGAAGTGCTCTTGACGCAGCCGCTGGCCCTCAAGCGCGCCGTGCCCCTGAACGTGGAAGTGGCGCCGCTCGATCCCGTGCAGGCGCCCGTGCTGGCCGCGCCGCTGCCCATCAAGGACATCATCGCCCTGCAAAAAGACTTGAAACTGCTCACCCTCGTGCTGCCGAACAAGATCGAGCTGCGCATGGTGGGCTTGCGCGAATTCGGCCCCGTCGCGCACGTCTACAAGCAACTGCCCGACAAGACCTTGAAGAAAGTCGCCACGGGCGAACTCGTGAAACCGAACTTCAAGACGGGCTTTTATGAAATGCCGGACGGCACGAAACTGGAACCGGGCTTCAAGGTCAACGTGGGCTTCGCCAACTTCGTCAAGATCTTCTCGGACGAAGCGTTCCGCGGCCCCTTCCTGCGCATTTTCGTGTGGACCATCGTTTTCGCGCTGATCAGCGTGGCCACCACGACGGGCCTGGGCATGGTGCTGGCCGTGCTCCTGAACTGGGATGCGCTGCGCTTCCGCGGCCTGTACCGCACCCTGCTGTTCCTGCCGTACGCCGTGCCCGGTTTCATTTCCATCCTCGTCTTCAAGGGCTTGTTCAACAATAACTTTGGCGAAATCAACCTCGTGCTCGACGCCCTGTTCGGCATCAAGCCCGCCTGGTTCTCGGACACCACCTTGGCCAAGGCCATGATCTTGATCGTCAACACCTGGCTCGGCTACCCCTACATGATGGTCGTGTGCATGGGCCTGATCAAGGCGATCCCGTCGGACCTGTACGAAGCCTCGGCCCTGGCCGGCGCGGGACCGCTGACGAATTTCTTCAAGATCACCCTGCCCCTGATCATCAAGCCGCTCACGCCGCTGATGGTGGCCAGCCTCGGCTTCAACTTCAACAATTTTGTGCTGATCAGTTTGCTGACGGGCGGGCGTCCCGATTTCCTCGACACCACCTTGCCGGCCGGCACGACGGACTTGCTCGTGTCCTACACCTACCGCATCGCGTTCGAGGATTCCGGCCAGAACTTTGGCCTGGCCGCCGCCATCTCGACCCTGATCTTCTTCCTCGTGGCCGCGATTTCGCTGGTCAACATGCGCCTGACGCGCATGAACAAAGCATAAAGGACAGCCATGGCTATCGTTGTCGACCGTTCCAACCGCTGGCGCATCCTGGCGGCCCACGTCGCCGTGATCGCGCTGATCGCGCTGGTGATGTTTCCCTTCCTGATGATCTTGTCGATCTCCCTGCGGCCCGGCAATTTCGCCTCGGGCAGCCTGATACCGCCCGAGATCAGCTTCGAGCACTGGCGCTTGGCGCTGGGCATGTCTTACCAGGCGCCCAACGGCGCCCTCGTCGAACCGGACTTCCCCGTGCTGCTGTGGCTGTGGAATTCCATCAAGGTGGCCAGCATGAGCGCCACCGTGACCGTGCTGCTGTCGACTACCTGCGCGTATGCGTTCGCGCGCATGCAGTTCCGCTTCAAGTCGCAGACGCTGTCCGCGCTGATGCTGCTGCAAATGTTCCCCGCCGTGCTGGCCCTGGTGGCCATCTACGCCATCTTCGACGTGCTGGGCAGCTACGTGCCATGGCTGGGCATCGACCACCACGGCAGCCTGGTGCTGGCCTATACGGGCGGCATCGCCCTGCACATCTGGACCATCAAGGGCTACTACCAAACCATCCCCATCGAGATCGAGGAAGCGGCCAAGGTCGACGG
Source organism: Janthinobacterium sp. OK676 (assembly GCF_900103595.1). Taxonomy (NCBI): domain Bacteria; kingdom Pseudomonadati; phylum Pseudomonadota; class Betaproteobacteria; order Burkholderiales; family Oxalobacteraceae; genus Janthinobacterium; species Janthinobacterium sp. OK676. The sequence goes on along the minus strand of NZ_FNHA01000004.1, from coordinate 260,712 downwards.
CGCCACGCAGTGGCAGGCCTTCGTCTACGTGCTGCTGCCGATGACGGTGCCCATCCTGATGGTGGTGTTTTTGTTGTCGTTCATCGGCGCCATCATCGAATACCCGATCGCGTCCGTGCTGCTGCATGAACAGAACAACCTGACCCTGGCCGTCGGCTCCAAGCTGTTCCTGTACGAGCAAAAATACCTGTGGGGCGACTTCGCCGCGGCGGCCATCCTGTCCGGCCTGCCCATCACGGCCGTGTTCCTGCTGGCGCAAAAATGGATGATCTCCGGCCTGACGGCTGGCGGCGTGAAGGGCTGACCATGCGGCGCTCCCTGACTACGCTGGCCGCCCTGCTGTTGTGCGCTTCGGCGCAGGCAGGGAGTTTTGCCGAGAATCCGGTTGTCTACTTCGCCGTGACGGACCGCTTCGCCAACGGCAACCCCGGCAACGACCACAGTTATGGCCGCGCCGCCGATCCGCAAGGCGGCGACGTCGGCAGCTTCCACGGCGGCGACATCGCCGGCATCACGCAGCAGCTCAAAGCCGGCTATTTCAGGGAACTGGGCGTCAACGCCCTGTGGATCACGGCGCCGTATGAGCAGATACACGGCTGGGTGGTGGGCGGCAAGCAGCAATTCCAGCACTACGCCTACCACGGCTACTGGGCGCTCGACTACACCACCATGGACGCCAACATGGGCACGCGCGAGGAATTGCGCGAAATGATCAATACGGCCCACGCGCAAGGCATCCGCGTGCTGTTCGACGTGGTGCTGAACCACCCCGGCTACGCGGACCTGCGCACCCTGTCCGAATTCAAGGTGCCCGTGCTGTGGCCGGGACATGAAAAGGCCGTGCTGCGCGACTATCACAGCTTCATCGACTACAACAACTTCGCATTCGCGCAATGGTGGGGCCCGGACTGGGTGCGCGCGGGCTTGCCCGGCTATTCAGACGGCGGCAAGGACGATTTCACGATGCAGCTGGCCTACCTGCCCGACTTCCGCACGGAGAGCGGCAAGGCCGTGGGCTTGCCGCCCATCCTGCAACGTAAAAGCGACACGCGCGCCGTGGCACTGCCCGATGCGACTGTCCGCACTTACCTTGTCAGCTGGCTGGCCGACTGGGTGCGCGAATTCGGCGTCGACGGTTTCAGGGCCGACACCGTCAAGCACGTGGAGCCGGCCAGCTGGCTGGCCCTGCGCGCGGCGGCCACCGATGCACTGCAAGACTGGAAGACGCGCCACCCGCAGCAGAAAATCGACGACGCGCCATTCTGGATGACGGGCGAAGCGTGGGGCCATGGCCCCGAGCGCAGCAGCTGGCATGACGCGGGCTTCGACTCGATGATCAATTTCGATTTCCAGCATCGCGCGGGCGGCGACTGGAAAAGCATCGACGGCGTGTACCGCCAGTACGCGGGCTTGCTGAACAAGGGCTCGGCCCCCCGCTACGACATCCTGTCGTATATCTCCTCGCACGACACCAGTTTGTTCCCGCGCGACCGGCTGAAACATGGCTTGTCCGCCCTGCTGCTGGCGCCGGGCGGCGTGCAGCTGTTCTACGGCGATGAAAGCGCGCGCCAGCCCGGCGCGGCGCCCATCGGCGACGAACAGCAGGCGACCCGGTCAAGCATGAACTGGGCTACGCTCGATGCGGCCACCCTGGCCCATGCGCGCAAGCTGGGCCAGTTCCGGCTGCGCCACCCTGCCCTGGCGCGCGGCGAGCATCGTTTGATCGATGAAAAGCCGTATGCGTTCGCCCGCGTGATGGATGGCGACGCCATCATCGCCGTGCCCGAAGCGCAAGGCGCGCTCGCACTCAAAGTACATGGCGTGTTCGCCGATGGCACACAACTGCGCGACGCCTACACGAACCAAACCTATATCGTCAAAGATGACGCCGTCGCCGTGAACGCGGCCGGCACCGTCCTGTTAGAAAAGGCAGCACCATGAGCAGCTATGACATCCTAGTGGTCGGCGGCGCCGGCATCGACACCATCGTGCGCGTCCCCGACCTGCAACTGCCCGTCGCCGATTCGCTACACGTGCCGCCCATCCGCGACTACGTGGCGCACACGGGCAATGGCGTGGCGCTCGGTTGCCACGCGCTGGGCTTGCGCTGCAAGTTCATCGACTTCATCGGCGACGATGCGCAAGGCGCGGCCATCCTGCAGCGCTATAAAGACGCCAAGCTCGATTTCTCGCACATCGTCGAACCTTCGGGAACACGGCGCAGCGTCAACCTGGTCGACCCGCAAGGACGCCGGCTGTCGCTGTACGATGGCCGCCATCCGGAAGACGTGCGCATGCCGGCCGCCTTCTATCTGCCCTACCTGGGACCGGCGCGCCACGCGCATTTTTCCATCATGGGCTGGGTGGCCGAACTGTTTGACGATGCGCAGGTATGCGGCACGACGGTGTCGACCGACTTGCACGACTGGGATGGCGTCAACCCGCACCACAGGAAATTCGCACTGCGCGCCGACCTGGTCTTCCTCAGCACGGCGGCGCTGGGCGAGCGCCGGGACGACGTCATGCGCGCGATTATTTCGCAAGGCCGCGCGCAAGCCGTGATCGCCATGGCAGGCGCGCACGGCGCCTACCTGCTGGAACGGGACGGCGCATCCGTGCGCCACTATCCGACGGCAGGCTTGACGCTGCCCGTGGTGGACACGAATGGCGCGGGCGATTCGTTCGTGGCCGCCTTTTTGCACGCCTGGCTTGGCGATGCAGGCCTGGACACCGCCATGCGCCGCGGCGCCATCGGCGGCGCGTTTGCCTGCGCGCAGCATGGCACGCATGAACGCTTCATCGGACCGGCGGAGCTGCATGACTTATATCAAGACCGCACTAGCTTATGACTTAATATTCTATCAAGCGTAGCAACGAGCTAAGGTACGCATGGCACAATGGCTGCGGATTTGACCATCGCAGACCATTCGAACCGGAGACCACATGAGAATCGAAACCCTGGCCGTGCACGCCGGCTACACCCCTGACCCGACCACCAAGGCGGCCGCCGTCCCCATCTACCAGACGGTGGCCTACGCCTTCGACAATGCCCAGCATGGCGCCGACCTGTTTGACCTCAAGGTGGCAGGCAATATCTACACGCGCATCATGAACCCCACGCAGGACGTGCTGGAAAAGCGGGTCGCCGCGCTGGAAGGCGGCGTGGCCGCGCTGGCCGTGGCGTCGGGCATGGCGGCGATTACCTATGCGATCCAGACGATTGCCGAAGCGGGCGACAATTTCATCTCCGCCAGCCAGCTGTATGGCGGCACCTACAACCTGTTTGCCCACACCCTGCCGCAGATCGGCATCGAAGTGCGCTTCGCCGACGCGCGCCAGCCCGAGACCTTCGCCGCACTGATCGATGCGCGCACCAAGGCCATCTTCTGCGAATCGATCGGCAACCCGCTGGGCAATGTCACCGATGTGGCAAAACTGGCCGAGATCGCGCACGCGCACGGCATCCCGCTGATCGTCGATAACACGGTGCCGAGTCCCTATCTGTTCCGTCCCATCGAGCATGGCGCCGACATCGTCGTCCACTCGCTGACCAAATACCTGGGCGGCCACGGCACCACCGTGGGCGGCGCCATCGTCGACAGCGGCAAGTTCCCGTGGGCCGAGCACAAGGAGCGCTTCAAGCGCCTGAACGAACCGGACGTGTCGTATCACGGCGTCGTCTACACGGACGCGTTCGGCCCCGCCGCCTTCATCGGCCGCGCGCGCGTCGTCCCGCTACGCAACATGGGTGCGGCCATTTCGCCCCTCTCCGCCTTCCAGCTGATCCAGGGCATCGAGACCCTGGCCCTGCGCATGGACCGCATCTGCGACAACACGCTGGCCCTGGCCAAGCACCTGAAGCAGCATCCGAAAGTCGCGTGGGTCAATTACGCGGGCCTGGAAGACCACCCGGACCACGCGCTGGTGAAAAAATACATGGACGGCCGCGCCTCGGGCATCCTGTCCTTCGGACTGAAACTGGCGGCTGGCGAGGATCCGCGCGCGGCAGGCGCCCGCGTGCTCGACGCCCTGCAGCTATTCACGCGCCTGGTCAATATCGGCGACGCCAAGTCGCTGGCCACCCACCCCGCTTCCACCACGCACCGCCAGCTCAATCCCGAGGAACTGGCCAAGGCGGGCGTGTCCGAAGACATGCTGCGCCTGTCCGTCGGCATCGAGCATATCGACGACTTGCGCGAAGACCTGGAACAGGCGTTGAACGCGGCCTGAGGCCCTATTTCAAACCGTCCACAGGGGTCTTCATGCCATAATTGGCGGCATGTCTTCCCCTCCCACTCTCCCTGAAGAGCCGGCGTCCGGCCTGTTTCGCGCCGAATATGCACGGCGTATGAATGCCGTGCTCGATCATATCGACCGCCACCTCGACACTCCGCTGGACCTGGCGCAGCTGGCCGACGTCGCGCATTTTTCCCGTTTCCACTTTCACCGCGTGTTCGCCGCCTGGATGGGTGAAACGCTGGGCGACTATGCGCGCCGCCGGCGGCTGGAAACGGCCGCCTTGCGCCTGGCCTGCCGCCCCGGCGAAACGATACTCGACATCGCGCTGGCAACGGGCTTCGGGTCAGGCGAAGCGTTTGCGCGCGCCTTCAAGTTGAAATTCGGCTGCACGCCGACGGCCTGGCGTGCCGACGTTGCCGCAAAAAACGCTGCCATGCTTGCGGCCATGCGCCTGCGCCGGCAAGATAGCAATCCGGATCAGGCCATGCGCAATACCGATCAGGAAAGCCTGCCGAACTTCCAGCACCATGACGACTCCCATTCACATCATAGAGAGAGTCTTATGAAAGTTACCATCCTCGACCTGCCGCCTGCCACCGTGGCATGCCAGCGCCATATCGGCCCCTACGGCCCCGCAATCAGCACCTTCTGGCGCGACACCGTCGCACCATGGATGCAGTCGCACGGCCTGGACGACGCGATCTGCTACGGTATCGGCCATGATGATCCCGGCATCACGCCGCCGGACAAATGCCGCTACGATGCCTGCGTCGCGGTGCCAGATGGCTTCCAGTCAGGCGGCCGGGCCAGCATCACCACCCTGCCCGGCGGGCGCTATGCCGTGGCGCAGTTCAAGGGGCCGTCCAGCGCCATCGCCGAGACGTGGACGCGCATGACGCGTGAATGGCTGCCGGCCAGCGGCCTGCAGTGGGATGAGCGCCCTTGCTTCGAACGCTTTTCCGCCGCCACAGCGATAGACCCGGCCACCGGAGAATTCTCTTGCGATATCTGCATCCCCGTGCGACCGCTGTAACTTCGGCGCGCGGCGCTGGCCGCCCTCCTGTCAGCCTTTGACGCCATAGCGCGATGCCGGCGTGCCGCGCATCGCGCCCGCGAACAGGGCCAGGCGGGCCGCGTCAAAACGCTCCCACAGCTCCTGGTCTTCCACCGAAGGCAGGGTTACCAGCTCGCCCTGGTCCAGGCCCGCCAGCGCCGCATCGACGCAGTCTTCCGCGCGCATGATGGTGGCCTGGTCCAGCTGCGCCAGCGGCACGCCGCTCAATTCCCAGATTTCCGTCGCCGTCGACGCGGGCAGCACCAGCTGCACCGTGATGCCCGTGCCGGCCAGTTCCTGCTGCAAGCCCCGCGTGAAATTCATCACATAGCCCTTGGTGGCGCTGTAGATCGTGCTGACGGGCAGAATGTGGAAGGACAGCACGGAGCCGATGTTGATGATGGTGCCGCTGTTGCGCTGCTTGAACTGCGGCAGCACGGCGTACGTCAGTTGCGCCAGCGCCGCCACGTTGACCTGGTCCATCGCGGCAATGCCCTCGCGCGGCGCGTCCACCACGGCGCCCAGGGTCGAGACACCCGCGTTATTGACCAGCATGGTGATGGCCGGGTTGCCGGCCAGTTCTTCGGCTACGCGCCGCAGGTCGGCCGGTGCGGCCAGATCGGCGGCCATGGCGCGCACGGCCACGCCATATTTTGCCGCCAGCGCGGCGGCCAGGGTGCCCAGGCGCTCGACCCGGCGCGCCACGAGGATCAAATCGAAGCCGCGCGCGGCCAAGCGGTCGGCGTACACGGCGCCCAGGCCGGAAGAGGCGCCGGTGATGAGGGCCGTGCCCTGGGTAGTGACTGCATTCATGGTCATTCCTTCTTCAGTATAGGGGGGGTTGAGGCCATCAAACATGATAGCCATCATGCTTTAACGCATTAAATATGACGATCATCATGTTTAATGCGTTGAAGCATGACGAACATCATGTATGATGTCAACCATTATTTTTACATCGCGACCAGGAGCCTGCCATGCGTTATCCCGCCGAAGAAACCGCCGAAAAGCACCAGCGCATCCTGACGCAGGCGGCGCGGCTGTTCCGTGAAAAAGGCTACGACGGCGTCAGCGTGGGACAGATCATGCAGGCGACGGGACTCACGCATGGCCCCTTCTACAACCACTTCGCCTCGAAGGAAGCGCTGATGGCCGAAAGCACCCTGCACGGTTCGGAACACTCGCGCGTGGCGCTCGATGCGGCGACCATCAGCCCGGAAACGATGCGCCAGTACGTGCGCGATTACGTGAGCGCGGCCCACCGCGACGCACCGGGCGATGGCTGTCTGCTGGCCGCCCTGGCGGGCGACGCGCGCAAGCAGCCGGCCGTGCGCCCTGCCTTCACCTTCCACCTGAAAGCCATCATCGGCAAGCTGGCCACGCATTTCCCGTGGCAGAAAAAGAGCAACGCGCGCCAGGACGCCATCGTCATGCTGTCGGCCATGGTGGGCGCCGTGGCGCTGGCGCGCGCCATCGACGATGACGCGTTTTCGGACGAGATTCTGAAAGCCGTGAACACGGCTTTTACCGCGTAGGTCGGATTAGCGAAGCGTAATCCGACATCATTGTTGGCGTGCCATGTCGGATTACGCGCTCGCGCGCTAATCCGACCTACGCGCGAGCAACTGGGCGACTTGCGCGACCCTGTCTGCGACCGTGCCTGCTACATTGACATAGGCAATGCCGCGCCGCGCCAGTTCGGCCTGGTACCACGCATGCTGGCGCGCGCGGAAATCCTCGTCGCGGCGCGTGCCGTCCTGGATGAAGGGGAAGTCGGGGGCGCACAGCAGCACCAGGTCGTAGCGGTGTTCGGCCAGCTGAGCCAGTTCCTGCTCGGCCTTGCCGAACATCTCGACGCAGTAGAAATACGTGGTCATGGGCGAGGTGTCGCAAAACAGCCAGCGCCGCGCGGCCAACAGCGCATGCGCTTCGCGGCGCAGCTGCTCGCGGCCGATCTTGAGCAAATCATCATACGCCAACACGCCATCCTGGCGTTCCCACAATTCGCGGCCATACTCGGCCACCCAGGCCGTCTCGAAACGCGCCGCCAGCGCGGCCGTCAAGGTCGTCTTGCCGCTCGATTCGCCGCCGAGCACGCACACGCGCGTGACAAAGCTGGCGTAAACGACAGGTGACAAGAAGGCGCTGTGCGCATGCGGATCTTGCCTTACCCGCGTGCCCGACACGGGCACCGCCGCTCTCGCCTGATCCACGCTCACGTGGGCCACCGGCCCGCTGGCATAATGCCGTTCCAGTACCTGTGCAAAACCGGGGCCATAGTCTTCGCTGGTAAACACGGCATCGACGGGCAGTTCCAGCACCGTCCAGCACAGCCAGCCCATGAAGTGGCGATGCGCGTCGCCATCGTCGTCGTTGTGCGGCAAGGTCCGCGCAGGCACGCCGCGCGCCGCACAGAGGGCGGCCAGGCGCGCATCGTCCAGCACGACGATGCGCGCTTGCGGGAACTGCGCGCGCAGCCAACCGTCCCTGCGCGCCGGCGCGCAGCCGGGAAATTCGGGCTTGGTGTAGCTGACCACCAGCAGTTCTTCGCTGGCGACACCTGCACGCTCAATCAACAGTTCATGGCCCTGGTGCAGCGGGCAGAATTTGCCGACCACGAGGCCGCGCTTGTAAAGGTTCATGCTGCCGCTTCCTGCAAATCCGAGGTGTATTGAATGATCTTGTCTTCCGCCAGCAAAGTCTCGACCGCGATGTCGCCGAAAAATGGCGCGAGCAAGGCGCGCGCCCGGTCAGCCTGCGGCATGGCGCCCGGCGCCAGGCGCAGCGCGATGGCGCCGTCGCCGTGCTGGTGCACGCCGAACAGGGCGATGGCCAGCGGTTTCAAGGCGTGCGTGATGTCGATATTGTTGATCCATTCGCCGTTGACCGTGCGATAGCGCAAAGGGCTGCGTCCCGCCAGCCCCACCAGCACGGGACCGTGCGGGCCATGCGCCAGCGAAGCGTAATCGCCGGTGCGGTAACGCACGAGCGGCAGGCAGAAATTGAAGCCGCCCGTCACCGTGATTTCGCCGCGCGCGCCCTCGGGCACGGGCTGGCCCGCAGCATCGAGGATTTCCACGTACAGCCGGTGCTGCAGCAGCACGTGGCCGCCCGCCTGTTCATCGTAGACGGCGACGGGTCCCACTTCATTGAGCGAATAGATATCGAGCACGGGGCAGCCGAAACGCTGTTCCAGGCGCGCGCGCATGCCGGGCAAGAGCATCATCGACACGGACATCAATGCGGCCGGCTTGTGCGTCATGGGCAAGGTCAGCAACTCGGCAAACGAAATGGGGTCGCCCGCGATCAGCTCGGGCGCCATGGCATCGAGGTAGCGCGCGCGGTCTTCCGGGTCGCGCCAGTCGTCCACGTGCAGGTTGATCTTCGCCAGGCCCGATTCGTTCATCGTCGGCGTGACGGAAACATAGGTGAAGCAGCGGCGCTGGTGCCCCAGCAGCATCACGCCCACCTGTCCCGCGCCATGGCGCAGGGTCACGCCGAAGCGGCGCAGCGCGCGCTTGTGGAAAGCCAGGTAGCGCCCCGCCACCAGCGGGTGCGAAGCGATCAGCAGCGGGTGGCCCGTGGTGCCTGTCGTCTGGAAATTGATCATGCGCGCCAGGTCCGCATCGTCGGGCACGAAGGCGGCGATGTCGTGGGCCAGCTCGGCGCGGCTGACGGGTGCCACGTCCGCAAGGCGCGCGGGCGGCGAGCCGCAGGCGCGGTAATGCGGCACCGTGGCGTAGGCCGTCTTGAGAAAATCCGCCAGCCAGGACGGCGGCGCATCGGCATTCCAAGCGGCTACCGCGTCCATGACTTCCTGCTCGTAGGCGCGCAACGCTTCCACTTCCCCGGCCAGCAGCTTGTTGCCGCTGCGGTTGCGGTAGACGGGGGCGCAAGGATGGCTGCGCAAGTGCGCCAGCATGCGCGCGCCCGCCGGCGTCAGGGTGGGACAGTAGTCGCGATCCGATGCCCAGGCGCCGCCAGGCAGGTTGACGTCAGGTTTGCCAGCGAGCGTCATTCGCGCGACCACTTGTCGGCCGATTCCTCGGCCGCCTTTTTCGCCAGCGCTTCGCGGATTTCGCGCGCGCGCTGCTCGGCCAGCCGGCTCGCGTCGAGCAGGCGGCGGCGCTCCGTGCCGCTGATGGCGGACAATCGGTCCGTGGCCTGCGCCACGCTTTCGTCACGCGGTCGAAAGCCGAGGCGCGCCAGCACGATGCGCGCCAGTTCCTCGCGCCGCTCGGGGTCTTGCGTAAACTGGTGGGCCGGCGTGGCAGCGGCCAGTTCGCGCGCCGCCTCGCCCAGCACCTGCAGCAAGGCTGGCTGCGGCAACTGCTGCGCGGTGAACCAGTCGTCGGCAAGCAGCCAGCACACGATCATGGCCAGCGCCAGCCGGTTGCGGTCCGCCTTCACCTGCGCGCCGACAAAACCCTGCAGCGACGCGGCCGGCGCGCGCGCGCCATGCAGCAGCAAAATGTCGTTGACCAGCGCGGCCACGGCCACGGCCTGCGCATTGGCGACCCCGGCGATGCGGGGCTCGGCGAGGAATTCGACGGGCGTGTCGGCCAGGCGGTGGGTCAGGATTTCGAGCAGTGGGCCAGGAGTATTCATCGTTTTACTTTGAAATTCCAACCCCAAAATACAAGTGCCGGGGTCGGACCCTGAGGGTCCGACCCCAGGTTTAGACTTTGGGGTAATTTAAACATAATGCCTGCGGCTGAACGCCCGCGCAAAGTCCAGCAAGTCCTCGTAGCGCTCGACGGCGTGGATGTCCCAGCCCTGCTCGCGGCGCGCGCGCTTCAAGTCGTCATAGGTTTTCTGCAGCCATTTGTGGCTGGCCGCGCCCTCCCAGTCGCGCTCCAGGTTCAGGGCCATGGTGCCGCCCGCGCCGCCCTGGGCCAGCGCTTTCGCCGAGATATCCCAGCCGCTGTTGCCCAGCTCATCCTTGTCGAACATGGTAGTGATGCCGTCGTCGGAAATCATCAAAATGTGCGCGGGCCGCTCGCGCTTTGCCGCATAGGTCTGGCGCAGGCGGTGGATGGGGAAGCAGGTGCCGCCGCCGAAAAATTCCGTCAGCACGCCCAGGATCATGTCTTCATCGCGCACGAAACCCGGCGTTTGCATCACTTCGTTCTTGCCGCTCCACAGGGTCACCTGTACTTTCGCGCCGGCGCGCAAGGCCGATAGCGCGATGACGGCGCCAGCCAGGGTCAAAAACGAGGTGTGCGCCTGCGGGTTCGGCATGGAGCCGGAACTGTCCACGTACATGTCGAGGTCGACGGGCACGGCATCGATGGCGCGCGCCGGTTCGCGGCCATACACGCGGCGCACGGTGGTCACGCCCGGCACGGGGCGCGGCGACTGCATCACCGATTGCAGCCAGTCGATGTCTTCCAGCGGGTCGCCGATTTCCCACGGTTCCAGCCCTTCCATCTGCGGCTCCTGCGACTCGGGCGCGGGGCGGCTGGGGAAGGCCACCAGGTGCGGCAAGGCCCGTTCGCGGTAATAGCGGATGGCGATTTCATGGTCGCTCAGGTCCACGCCCGACGCCTTTAGAATGTCGCCCAGTTCGAACGGTTCGCGCAGCTGGCCGCCGCCCTGCCTGGCCGCCGGCTCTGCAGGCGCTTCGTCCCCGTCGAGGCCCGAGATGCGTTTGTCGTGCACGGGATGGATGGCGCCGTCCTCCTCGTCATCCTCGATCTGCTGCGCGCCATACGTCTGGCAGCCGCGCGCCGCGTCGCGCGTATCGAGCAGATAGCGACTGGGGCTCAGAGCGTCCGTGTCTTCCACCAGGTAAGGCAGCAGCAAGGTGGCGAAGCGGCCCGCCGCCAGCATCCAGTCGTTCGCGTAGACGCGTATCAGGCGCGCGCCGAGCCAGGCGTCCGTGTCCAGCCGCTCGTCAGCGTGGCCGCCACCGAGCTCTCCCTTTTCCAGCTGCCACAGGTTTTCATAGATGCGCATGTACAGGGTCCATACGCCGCCGTTGGCCTTGGCTTCCACAGAGCGTCCCTGCTCCAGCTTGCGGTAGATATCGGCCATGCGCAGGTTCGCCTGGCGCTGCAGGCGGTCGTTGATGAACAGGTCCGTGTACAGATTGGCCACCATGGGCGCGTGCTGTTCCAGGGTCGGCAAGGCGCGGCGCATGCGCGCCAGCAGGCGGAACTGGTCACTGGCGCTGCCCGGCGCGAGGATGTGGTGGCCGATTTCATGGGCGAGCACTTCCAGCGCATAGTCGTCCAGGCCCAGCTCCGTCACCAGCGGCAAGTCCACCACGACGCTCTGGTCCAGCAGCCGTATCATGGCGAAACTGCCGGACAAGCCTTGCTTGCTGGCCTCGACGCGACTGGCGCACAGGCTCGGATCGCGCAAGCGCGTGAATTTGCTCCACACGGCCAGGGCTTCGGGCCAGGCGGCGCGCCAGGCGTCGATCAGCGCGGTGTCGGCGGTCGTCTTCATGCGAGCGGCAGCAGGCGGATCGCGTGCGTCCACGGCGACGTAATGGCCAAGGTATGCGCATTCGCGGCGATGGCGATGTCGCCGGCCGGCAGGTCGAGCGCGATGCTGCGCGCGCCGACGTGCACGGTGGCCCCGTCGAGGCGCACGGACGATGGCATGCCGGTAGTGGCCTGCTCATACTCCTGCGCCGTGGCGCTGTGCAGCACGGCGCCATAGGCGTCGGCCACCAGCAGGTAATGGCGCTCGGCGCTGCGCACGATAAAACCGTCGTTTGTTGCGCGCACTTGCGGCGGCGTGCCGAAATCGCCACCGAGGCCGCTGAAGCTGCCGAACTCCCTGCCCTCGGCATTGCCGCGCCACGGATAGTCCAGCAGCTGTGCATGCACCTGCGGCCATTGCGCACCCGGCTCGTCAAACGCGGCCAGCGCCAGCGCCGGTGGCAAGGTGTCGGCGGCAGCCAGCGCGCCCTGGCGGAAATGCGCGACGCCGGCGCGCCAGGCCAGCACCTGGCCCACGGCGCGCAGCTGCGCGACGCTGCCCACTTGCGGCGCCACGGCAGCCATCCCGGCTTGCCACTGCGCGGGCCGCGCGCCCGCCACGGAGGCGATGTGGATGGCGGCGTTGCTGAGCATGCCCAATACATCCACGGGCGCCGTCGCCAGCAGCGGCGCAAACAGCGGCGCCAGTTCGCGCCACACGGTATTCAAGAACGGATTTTTCGCGGCAGGACCGGCCAGGCCGTGACCCACCAGTTCCAGGGCCATGTCGTAGGCGGCCAGGGTGACGCCGCCCACGCGCTCGGGCGCGGCGGCGGCCACGGCCAGCACCAGCGGATCGACGCCGTCGTGCAGGAAGGCGCCGAAGGCGGCCATGTCGAGCGCGGGAAAGCGCCGGCGCGCTTCCGCCGCACGGCCGTTGAACTGGGCGCGGCCGCTGGCAAGTACCGAGGCAAAAGCAGGAGAAATCATCGCGGCCCGTCAGTCGCTGTGCGAAAAGTGCAACAGATAGCGTTCGCCATCGCGCTCGAACGCGATCTCGTCCCAGTGGATCGCGTACCACATTGGCGGCGTCATCGTCACGGCGTGCGGGGAAAATCCACCGAACGCGTCATCGAGCGACTCGAGGAAGGCGGCCACCAGCTGCGCGCGGAAACGCCCCAATGGCGCCGCCTGCATGTGCCGCGACGAGAAAAACCAGCGCTGGCATACCTGCTCCAGCTGCGTTCTCCCGCACGGCGCCACCTTGATGTGCCACAGGTCGGCCGGCAAGTCGCGCGCGGGGGCGATGACGTGCAAGGCATGGTCTTCCACGCGCAAGCCCAGCGCCGTGGCGAGATCGGGCGCATCGGGCAGGCGCTGCAATTCGTAGCTGGCGCACAGGTCGCCCGCTTCGCCATTGAGCAGGGCCAGCGCTTCCAGGAAGCCTTGGCAACGCAGGACGCTCATTGCGAACGCAGCCAGCTGCGGTAGTTGGTATAGCGCTGGTGCAGGTACTTGAGCTTCAACAGATCGTCGTACAGGGGACCGTACAGTTTTCTCCCCTTCGTGCGTTCGCCGATCAGCTTTTCGATGCGGTTCAGACGCGCCAGCGTTTCGCGTTCGCTGACGCCGTCGAGGCCCAGGTCGAATTCGGCCGACAGTACGCCCACGGGATCGTCGCGGTCCAGGTCCAGGCGGTTGAATTCATCGTTCGACAGATCGAACAAACGGCGCAGCCAGCCCAGCCTGTCGCTGCGGTAGGCGGCGTTTTCCGGCAGCGCGAAAAATGGCGCATCCGGGTCCGGCTGCAGCTTGTTATGCAACACAAACGGCAGCACCTGGCGCAAGTCTTCCAGCGCCACTTCGCCATTGCCGCGGAAGTAAGCCATGGCCTTGGCGTAGATCATGAGCGCCATCAGGGTGCGCACGGAGATGCCGTTCAGGGTCTGGCAGCCCAGATCCTTCAGGCGGTCGCGCCCATTGTCGGCCGCCTGCGCCTGCCCCCGGTCAGCGCCGGCCAGGCGGGCCGTATCCTTGGTCATGTATTCGAACTGGCCGCCGGCCGTCTCGAACAGCTCGAACTGGCTGGCAAAGAACTCCAGGCGGCGCCGCACGGCGTCGGGGATGCCCACCTGGCGGATCGCTTCGCCGATCTGGTCCACCTCGCTTTCCGTGAAGATGATATCGGGCGGCACCAGCTCTTCGGGGCGCACGTTTTCTTCCACGCGCAGCAGCAGTTCGTTCAGGAAGCGCGGGTTGAAGGCCAGCGCCTGCACCGTCACGTCGACCCGGTCGCGCAGCGCCTCGATCACCTGGTAGGTGCCGCCTCCCTGGTCGTCGTTGGCCGTCAGATACCAGGCCGCTTCCGGGCATTCGTAAATGTGGTTCAGCACTTCCGCGTAATTGTCGCCCATGACGGTGAGCAGCGCGCTCTGCGTGCGCGTGGGGATGCGGTTGTATTCATCGACGATTTTTACGCGCATGCCCAGCCAGGCGCGCCAGGCGATGCGGATATCGTCCATGCTTTGCGCGTTGACCAGGTCGGCCGGCAGCGGGTTGCCGAGCAAATCGGCCACCGTCATCTGCGGGTGGCCATGCTGCATGGCGCGTTTGACTTCCTTGACGGTGGAGCCGGCCAGCACGCCCATCAGCAAGGCGCTGGCCGTCTTGCCCCGTCCCGGCCCGCCAACGAACAGGCATTTGCGGCGCGTGGCGAACGTCAGCAGCGGCAGCAGGATAAAACTGGAATAGCTTTGCGCCGACGGCAGATTCAGGGTGCGTCGGCTGTCGCCCACGGAATACGTCTGCGACGGGCCGTCGTTGTACTCGATATCGTAATGGGGGCTGATGATGGCGTGATTGACGATCCAGAAATACGCCTGGCGCAGCTTTTCATCGAAGGGCCGCGCCTGCGTCTCGCCTTCCGCTCCCAGCGCGATGGGGCCCTGATACAGATCCGCCACGTCGAACTGCCGCGCGACGGGCGCCGCCTTGGGCTTGGTGGGGGCCTGGGACAGGCGCTGGAACAGATTAAAAGACGGCATGGCAATATTCTTCCGTTAAGGAAATGAAATTATTGCACAAGCCGCCTGCAAGTACCGGTTCGGATGAAAGCGGATCAGCCGGCCATCGGCGTAGCCAGAAACACCGGCTGCCGCTCGGCCAGCGCCGTCAGCGCGGCCACGGCCGGATAGTCGCCGGCCGCCATCACGTCGGGCACCATCTGCCGAGCGAAACTCCAGGCCACCGCAATGGTGATGCCGGCAATACTCAGGCAGTCCGGCGCCTCTTCGCGCAGTGACGCTTCCAGCTGCCGCCAGGCCCCATGCAACTGCAGCTGGACGCGGTCCAGCCAGGGCTGATGCTGCTTTTCCTGCGGGCGCAAGCGCCGCTCATAGACGATCTGCACGGCTTTGTCGCAAGCAGCCAAAGCATAGCTGGTCTGGCACAGCGCGCGCAGGCGTGCAGGCTCCGGATCAGGCTCCGGCCTGATCCGGGGAGCATGCGCGGCCAGTTCTTCCAGATATGCGAGGATCAGGGTCGAGTCCATCAGCACCTGGCCGTCGCCGGTAACCAGGGTCGGCACTTTGACGGCAGGATTGATGGCTTGTACCTGGTCGAAATCGGAAAACACCGACAAGGGCCGGTGTTCATGGTCCAGACCCAGCACTTTCATGCCGATGGCAACGCGCCTGACGTAAGGCGAATCGAGCATTCCGATCAATATCATGGTCCCCTCCTCTCCAGTTGATGAATAAACGCGATCACTTGTGCCGCGACGGCCGCTGGCGCATCTTCCATCAGGAAGTGCCCGGCCTCGTCAAACAGGTGCAAGGTGGCGCCGGGAATATCGCGCTGCAGGCGATGGCCATAAGCCACCGGCTGCCACTCGTCCTGCCGGCCCCATAATACCTGTACCGGCACGGTCAACTGCGGCAGTTTTTCGGCAAAGTCCATCGTATGGCGGGCGTTATAGTGCGCCACCTGGTGCTGGTAGAACGAGGGCTGCCCCACCACGCCGCACAGCGGCTCCAGGTAAGACCGCAAAAGCTCGCCCTGCATCCTGTCCTTGTGAAAAACGGCCATGCCCAGCTGGCGCGCCATCGTGGCGCGATGCTCGCTGGCCGGCGTCAAAGCATACCGGGCGAAGTCATCGCGCAGATGCTTCCAGGTAGGCGATGGCCAGGAATCGTAGCTGGGCGCGTCGGCGATGCTCAAGCTGCGCAGGCGCGCCGCGTGGTCGAACGCCAGCCGCAGCGCAATGGCGCCGCCGATATCGTGGCCGAACAAGTGGGTGGCCGGCAGTTGCCAGTGCTCGAGCAAGGCCGCCAGCAAGGTCACCTGCGCCGCTACCGAGGTATCGGCCTCGACGGGTCGCTCGGATCGCCCAAAGCCAAGCAAGTCATACAGGTGCACGTGGAAGCCGGCATCGACGAACAGCGGCACCAGTTCGCGCCAGATAATGCTGTGCGCCGGCGTGCCATGCACCAGCACCAGCGGCGTACCTGCGCCATGGATGCCGGTGGCGATACGCTGGCCGTGGATCAGGGCGTGGCCATTCAACAGCGGTTCTTGACTCGTCATCAGATGTCCTTTTGTTTGCAGAACCTGCAGGCTAAGGCTAGACTCAACATGACGTCAGCGACATTCTTTTAATCTTCAATCCAATTCTTGTCATAACCCATGAATGTACGCCTATCCATCGACGCCCTGCGTGTATTCAGGGCCGTGGTACAAACCGGCAGCATGAGCCAGGCAGCCAGCCTGCTCCATCTGAGCCAGTCGGCCGTCAGCTGGAAAATCAAGCGGCTGGAGCAGCAGCTCGATTGCCAGCTGCTGGCGCGCAGCGGCGGGCTGTTTGGCACGACCGACCAGGGAGCCGTGCTGCTGCGGCATGCGTTCAACATACTCGACGCCCACGATGACGCCGTCGCCCATTTTTCGCCATCGGCGATGCAAGGCCGGATGCGCATCGGCGTGACGGAGCAGATTTCATTGGCCGACGTGTGCGCGGTGCTGTCGCAGTTTTCGCATCACCACCCCAAGGTGGACGTGCAGCTGGTGGTGGAGCAAAGCCAGGTATTGCGCGAACGCTTTGCCGACGGCGTGCTCGATGTGATTTTGCACCAGGATTTTGCCGGCAAGGCGGCACCGGGCGACACGCTGTTATGGACAGAATCGCTGCATTGGTGCGCTGCCACGGCAGAGCAGGCTTTGCCGGGAGAGACCGTCAAGCTGATCACCTACGGGCCGCACTGCTTTTACCGCCGGCTGGCCGAGGAAAAGCTGGGCCAGGCCGGCATGGCCTGGAGCGCGGGCCTGGAATGTCCATCGGTGGCGGGCATGCTGACCGCCGTTGCCGCCGGCCTGGGCATGGCGGTGGTCAATGCACGCAACTTGGGCCAGGGCGTGCACCGGCACGCGGCACTGGAACGGCTTGCACCGCTGCCCCGCGTCGACAGCCTGCTGCGGGCCAATGACAACCTGCCCGACCCCGTGCGTGACGGTTTTTGCCAGCTGCTGCTGGCGGCATTGCGGAAAGCGTGATGGCTCCCGTCGCTAACGATACGGGCAGCTGGGGCTCCAGCTCTTTCCCTGGTTTCATGCTCATCCTTGCTGGATGACGGACGCTGGCGCCTCGGCGCGCCAGCGCCACCAGCCCAGCGCCACGCAAGCCAGCAGCAGGGCCAGCAAGCCCGCCACTTCATGGCGGATTTCATACAGCGAGGCACCCATCTGGTTGAGAGCGACAAAGCCCTGGATGCCGGCCGTCGATGGCAGCAGCCAGCGCAGCCATTGCAGCACGATGGGCATGGACGACACGGGCCAGGTCAGGCCAGCCAGGAACAGCACGGGCATCGAGGTGGCGATCATCAGTTGCGTGCCCCGTTCGCGCGTGCGGAACAGCATGCCCAGCAGCATGCCGAAGGCCGCTTCCGCCAAGGAAAACAGCACCAGCAGCAAGAGCATGCCGCCAAAATTGCCGCCACGCGGGTAGTCCTGGAACCAGAAGACGAAGCCGAAGAAATAGCAGCAGTTGAGGAAAGCCACGCAGGCAAACGCCAGCAGCATGCCAAGATAGCCGCCCGCCGTGCGCTGGCCCGCCAGCGGGAAGTTTTTACGCTGGTACCAGGTGCCGAACAGCATGGTCATGCCGATCAGCAAAGTCTGCTGCACGATCAAGGTGGCCACGCCAGGCACGACATACGCGCCATAACCTTCCTTGACGTTAAACAGGGGCACGGCGTCGAAAGCGATGGGCGAGCGCTGCTCGTTGGCCTGGATGCCCGATGGCGTGCCCGCGCCCAGACGTTTCAATTCGATACCGGCCGACACCGTGCCCACCACTTCGGCCAGGCCATTCAGGGCCACCTTGTTGAGCATCAGATACAAGCCATTGCCGGCCACCTGCGCGTGGGCGGCGCGGCCGGCCAGCACGTCCGTCTGCAAGCCGTCGGGAATGATCAGCACGCCCATGACCTCGTCGCGCCACAATAGATCTTGTGCGACGGGCAGGTCCGGCGTGACGGCGATCACTTGCAGCGACGGGTGGGCCATGGCAAAGCGCGTCAGCTGGCGCGACATGGCGCTGCGGTCCTGGTCGACGACGGCCACGGGCACGCGCTGGACGATTTCCGTCGAGTACGGCAGCGGATAAAAGAAGGAATAGATGATGCCGCCGATGAACAGCAAGGTCAGTGCGCCCTTGTCCGTCAGCATGGCGCGCCAGGTGGCGAGAAAGGCCGGCCACATCATGCGCGCCCCCAGGCGGCAGGCGCATTCGCGCGGCGCGCCAGCAGGAACACGCCCACGGCGCCGCAGCCGATGGCGATACCGGCCAGTATCAGCATTTCCTGCACGCCATAGCGCCACGGCGCGCCGGCCAGCCAGTACTTCGTTTGCAGCTGCAGATAATGCGTGAGCGGCAAGGCTTCCGCCCAGGCGCGGGCCGGCGCCGGCATGGCCATCAAGGGAAAAGCCTGGCCCGCAAATGCGAAGGCCGGCGCCGTGATGAAGGCCGCGCCCGACAGGGCCAGACGCAGGGACAAGGTGGCGCCGATCAGCAAGGTGGCCAGGCCGCAATAGGCGAGCACCAGCAGCAGCATGCTCAGTAGTAACGCCGGCAAGCTGCCCGCCACGGCCCAGTCCCGCGCCAGGCTGAAGAACAGCAAGTACAGCAGCGCCAGCGCGCAGTAGGCGATGAGGGGAAACAGCAGCTTGGCGCCGATGGCGCGCAGCCAGCTGCCACGGGCCATAGCCAGCCATTGCGGCACCGTGCCGTCGCGCAACTCGCGGCCTATGCTCGTGACGACGGCGACGACGATGAAAATCTGCAGCATGGCCGGCATCAGTGCCAGGGTCAGGAACGCTTCATAGCTGATGTTCTCGTTGTATAAACTGTTCAAGGTCGTGCGTATCGGTTCGAACTGGGCGGCAGCCTGCACGCCCGACACGCCTTTTTTTGCGCGCGCCGTCATCTCGATGCCGGCCGACAAGGTCGTGCTGACCGTGCGCACGTCGCGCAGCAAGGCGCCCGCGTGCGAGGAAAATTGCGCGTTGTACAGCCATTGCACGGTGGCTTGGCGGCCACCCAGCAGTTTCTGTTCGAAATCGTCGGGGATCAGCAGATAGCCGAACGCCGTGCGTTCGCGCAGCCGGTGCAGCGCTTCGTCGCTGGACGCCACTTTCGCCGCCACCTGGACACCGGGCGAAGCGTCGAGCCAGCGCGTGAGCTGGCGCGACAAGGTGGAGTTATCGTTGTCGATGACGACGATGGGCAAGTCGCGCGCGATGCCGGCGGAAAACACCAGCCACAGCATGCCGCACAGCACGACCGGAATCCAGCTGAGCATGCCAAAGTCCCAGAAGTCGCCACGCAAACGCCGCCACTCGCGTGCCAGCGCCGAAACCGGCTCTTTATCCGCTTCGTTCATCGAGTATCAGAGCGCTGGAAACACGACCGACATGCCCGGGCGCAAGCCCTCGACCTTGATGGCGGGACGCAGGCGGATTTCAAACGTGCGCAAGTCCGTGCCGCCCGGACGTGCCGCGCGCCACGTGGCAAAGTCCGGCAGCACGGCCACGGAGCTGACCTTGAAGCTCAGCTGCTGTTTCAGCGCCGGCACATTGGCCGTATGCGTGCTGCCCATGGCAAACGCGGCCATTTCATCTTCGCGCACTTGCAGCACGGCCCAGGCGTCGTCGAGGTTCACGAGGGTAATCACGGGGAAACCTTGCGGCGCCAGTTCACCGGGCTGTATCTGGATCTTGCTGACCTGGCCCGCCACAGGCGCAGCGATCTTCGTTTCGGCCAGGGCGATCTGCGCTTCCGTCAGCACGGCGCCCACCTGGCGCGCCTGGGCGGCGGCGGCCGTCTTGTCTTCGGGACGGGCGCCCTTTTGCGCCATGTCGTATTGCGCGCGGGCAGCCTGCGCCAGCTGGTCGGCGGCGCGCCATTGCGCTTGCGCCTCGTCGCGTTTCTGCTGGGCGATCACGCCTTGTTCGTACATATTGTTGACGCGGGTGTACGTCGTCTTGGCGATGGTCGCCCCCGTCTGGGCCCGCTCCCAGTTGGCTTTCGCTGCCGCGACTTCTTCCGGACGCGCACCGGCCTGCGCCTTTTGCGCCACGGCCTCGGCCGCCTGGGTGGCGGCCGTCGCCTGGGCGATCTTCGCATCCACTTCCGGGCTCGTCAGCTGGAACAATATCTGGCCTTTCGGCACGGTCTGGCCCAGCTTGACGTACAGCTCGCCCACCCGGCCCGGCACTTTCGACGAGACATTGACTTCCTGCGCATCCATCTGCCCCTGCAAAGGCAGGCGCTGCGGCTGGAAGGCCTGGTACAAGCCCCAGCCGACGAAGGCAAGCACGATGACGGCGGCGACTATGGCCAATGGTTTTTTAGAGGTACTCATTATTATTTGTCCACAGGTAATTGGATATCGGCCGCGGCGGCCAGGCTGCCCAGGCGTTGCGTCTCGCCCGTCGCTTCCAGCAATTGCGCCAGGCCCATCACATAGTTGTAGGCCGTCTGCGCGCGCTGGGTCTCGACCTTGGCCAGGTTCAGGCGCGCATCGACCACTTCCAGCGACGTCACTTGCCCCTGCTGGAAGGCCACTGTTTGCAAGCGGATATTCTCGCGCGCCAGCTCCACCGACGAGGCCGTTGACAGATACTGGATGCGGGCGTTTTCCAGCGCGCGCCAGTTCTTTTCGATCAGGGTGGGAATGTCGCGCTCGGCCTGGCGCGCCACCACTTCCACCCGCTCCTGGTCGAGCTTGGCGGCGGCGATCATCTTGCCCGTATTGATGCGGTGCACGAGCGGCACGGCCACGACCAGGCCGACGGCCCAGTTCGAGCGCACGAGTTTTTCATTGCCGCGATTTAAGTTGTAGTTACCGATGGCAAACACGGTGGGCGCGTATTCCTTGCCATGCAGCTTCAGGGCTTGCTCGGCCTGCACGCGCTTGCTGTCGATCTTTTTCCAGTTCGCATTTTCGCGCATGCCCGTGCTGATGAACGATTGCAAGGTGCCGACCGGCAAGCTGTTGACGAACAGCGGCGTGCTGGGCAGCACCTGCGTATTGACGGCAAGCAGGCGGTCGAGCGCCACCTGGGCGATTTCCTCGTCGCTGCGCGCCTGCGCCTCGTCGCTGCGGGCGCTGTCGAGGGCCACGTCGGCACGCAGGCGCTCCGCGCGCGAAATCAGGCCGCCCTTTTCCAGCCTGGCCGCGTCACGCTGGTGCTGCGTCACGCCGGCCGTCACTTCGGCCCGCACGGCCACCACCCGTTTCGCCAGCAGCAACTGGAAGTAGCGCTGCGCCACGAGGGTGGCCAGCTGCTCTTCCGCTTCCGTGCGCTCGGCCTGCGCGGCCAGGGTCTGGCTGGAAGCGAGGCCTTTGACGGCGTCCAGGCGCCCGCCCGTGTAAATGGGCCACATGCCCAGCAAGCCGAACGACGTCAAATCCGTCACCACTTCGCGGTTCAGGGAATTGGGGATGTGGGGCGTGGGCAAGCCGGGGATAGGCGGCAGCACGGATTCGATGCCGCCCACCACGCCGGACAAGCCGCTCGTATCGATATTCAAATCCGTCGACAAACGGCCGCGAAACGCCGTCAAGTCCACGGACGGGCCGTCGATATTCGACAAGGCTTCCGCCTTCAGTGTTTTTGCGCGCACGTCGAGCGCGGCGCCCTGCACGGCGCCCGAAGCCTTGGCCGCCTGCTGCAGCGCTTCGTTAAAGGTCAGCGGTTCCGCCAGCGCGGGCATGGCCGCGCCCAGCGCGCTGGCCAGCAATAATGATAGGTGTCCTTGCAATCTGCCCATGTAGCGTCCAGTCAATGAATGAGGGGAAAGCACGGGGTTGCCATGTTTATACTTTCACAATAGCAATTATATCCACGGATGTCCATTCCAGCCTGCACTGTTGGTCACTGCGGCCGGCACGTGAAAACGGGCGCCTCTTGCGGGACGCCCGTTACGGTCAAGCCTTTACCAAACTAATTATTTCTTCGCCTTCTTGCTACCCTTCTCTTTTTCCTTTTCAAACACGGCAAAGAACTCGGACGCCATGCTGCGGATGGCGCGGCCGATGTTGGCGTAGTCGTATTCGTTCAGGTTGGCCAGCGACACGCGGCCGGACGGGTGCGTCGTGCCGAAGCCGCGGCCCGGCAGCAGGATGACGCCCGTTTCCTCGGCCAGGCGGAACAGCGCTTCGTTCGGTTTCAGTTTTTTCAGCAGCCACTGCGAAAACTCCACGCCATGCATTTGCGCGGCCAGGGACTCCATGTCCAGCAAGTGGTAGTAGCGTACGGAATTGGCGTCGTGCACCATCGGCAAGCCCAGCTCGCGGTACAGCGCTTCCTTGCGGCGCAGCACGATGCGCTTCATCGACTGCTTGTACTTTTGCTCTTCATCCATCAGCGAGAACAGGGAGAACAAGGTCATCTGCGCCTGCACGGGCGTGGACAGGCCGGCCGTGTGGTTCAGCGCCACCGTGCGGCTGTCGGCCACCAGACGGTCGATGAATTTCAGCTCGCGCGGCTCCGTCGTGATCGAGTGATAACGGGCATCGAGCTGCTTCTTGATGGTTTCCGGCAACTTGGAAATTTTATCGTCGAGCACATTGTTTTCATGTGTGGCCACCACGCCCATGCGCCAGCCCGTCGCGCCGAAGTATTTCGAGAACGAATACACGAGGATGGTGTTGAACGGGCAGATGGCGAACAGCGAGACGAAATTGTCGGCAAACGTGCCGTACACGTCATCGGTCAGAATGATCAGGTCCGGGCGCTTCTTGATGATCTTGGCGATGTATTCCAGGGTCTCGTCATCGATCTTGACGGAGGGCGGATTGCTGGGGTTGACGAGGAAGAAGGCTTTGACTTTGGGATCGAGCAGCTTGTCCAGCTCCTTCTTCGTGAATTGCCAGTTGTTCGATTGCGGCGCATCGATGTGCACGGTGTTTAGCTTGTAATCGTTCAGCTGGGGAATTTCGATGTACGGCGTGAAGATCGGCATGCCCAGGGCGATCGTGTCGCCTTCCTGGATGATGTGGTTCGATTTCAGGCTGGCGAACAGATACGTCATGGCGGCCGTGCCGCCTTCGACGGCGTACATATCGAAGTTGCCGACGAAGGGATGGTCGCCCACCATTTCACGGTGGATATACTGGCCGACGATTTTCTCGGACAGGCGCAGCATGCGGTCCGGCACGGGATAGTTGCAGCCGAGGATGGCTTCGCACATTTCATAGATAAAATCGCCCGCGCTCAAGCCCAGCTGGTCGCGCACGTAGGACACGGCAGCCTCGATGAAATGCACGCCCGGGTTGCCTTCATGCTTGCGCACGAAGATTTCAAAGCGGGCCTCGATGCCGTCGCGCGTGGGAAAACCGCCCACGTCTTCCATGTACACATAGGAACGTTCCGCTTCCGTCATGGCGAACTGGCCGAACTGGAAGAAACCGTGGCGCGGCGTGGTGGCCAGGAAATTCGGGTTGCCGCGGCCCGCATTGAGCATCAAACGGTTGCTTTGCTTGGCCGTCTGGATCAGCGCATCCTTCAATTCAAAGGGGCTCAACAGGGCGAGTTTGCTTGGGTTACTGAAATCCATTTTTGCTACTCCTTATAGACAGACAATGTGCACGGTTCTTGCAAGGGTTCTTGCAAATACTTGCAGACTCAGACGAAGGCCACGATCAGCGGCCCCAGCAAAGTCAGGAAAACGTTGGCCAAGGCATACGTGATGGCAAACGGTACGGTGGGAATCGAGTTTTGCGCCGCGTTCAGCACTTCACCGAACGCGGGATTGGCGCTGCGCGAGCCGGACAAGGCGCCCGCGAACACGGCCACGTTGTCATAACGCAAGATGTAGCGGCCGATCAGCATGGTCAAAATCATCGGCAGGATGGTGACCACCACGCCGACGCCGAACAGGGTCAGGCCATGTTCGCGCACGGTTTGCACGGCTTGCAGGCCGGACGTGAGGCCGACGACGGCCACGAAGCCGGCCAGGCCCAAGTCTTTCAAGATTTGCACGGCGCCGCTGGGCATGTAGCCGAACGTCTGGCGCTTGGCGCGGAACCAGCCGAATACCAGGCCCGACAGCAGCACGCCGCCGCCACTGCCCAGGGTCAGCGGAATCGAGCCGATACGCGCCACCAGCAAGCCTACGAGCAGGCCGACGACGAGGCCGGCGCCCATGTAGACGAAGTCCGTCTTGGCGCTCGGCACGATCATGTAGCCCACTTCGGCCGCCACGCGCTTGACGTCCTGCTCGGCGCCATAGATGGTCACCACGTCGCCCGTCTGCACGACGGTTTCCGATTGCATGGGCAAGATTTTTCCCATGCGGCTCAGCTGCACGACAAAGATGCCATGGCGCACGCCCGGCGCCGTGGCGCTGCGGATTTCGCCCACCGTCTTGTTGTGGTAAGCCTTGTTCGTCAGCACCATGTCGCGGCGCTGCATCACCAGTTCCATGCCTTCGACGGCATGCAATTCCTTGCCCAGCTGGGAAGAGACGCTGAGCATGGCTTCGCGCCGGCCCACGAGCAGCACGATGTCGTCGGCCGCCAGCACCAGGTCCGGGCTGACGTCGATGATCTGGCCATTGCGTTTCACGCGCTCGATGGTAATGGCCGTGTTCGGATGGGCACTTTCGATCTCCTGCACGGAGCGCCCGGCACCGGGGCCCACGTCGTAGATGCGGCCGATCAGGTCGGGCGCGGCCGGCGTCTGGCCCGGTCCCAGCACTTGCACGCCCGCCTGCAGCGCCGTTTCCGCCTTGATCGCATCTTCGCGGATGGTGCGCCCCATGAGCTTGGGCAAGATGTTGACGCAGACGATGATGGCGCCAAAGGAGCCGAACACATAGGTGACGGCATAGCCGACGGCCACGTTGCCCTGCAGGCGCGCCACCTCGTCGGCCGCCAGGCCCAGCTTGGTAATCGCGTCGCCGGCCGTGCCGATGATGGCCGACTGCGTCAAGCCGCCCGCCGCCACGCCGGCCGCCAGGCCTTTGTCCAGGTCGAACATCTTGGCCAGGATGACCACCGTCAGCAGCGCCGTCACGGCCAGCACGACGGCCAGGATGATTTCACGCACGGACTGGCGCCCCAGCGAATTGAAGAACTGCGGTCCGCTTTCATAGCCGACGGCGTAAATGAACAGGGCGAACAGCACCGACTTGACGCCGGGATCGATGGCAACGCCTACCTGGCTGACGAGTACCGCCACCAGCAGTGAACCGGCCACCCCGCCCAGCTGAAACGAGCCGAACTTGATCTTGCCGATGTAGTAGCCCACTGCCAGGGAGAGAAACAAGGCAATTTCGGGCGACTTCTTGAATAACTCATGCAACCATTCCATGCGGACCGCCTTTCATGTTGAAGGAATTCTTTACTGCGTGCTTCACGCGTGGACCGAGCCGGCCAGGGCGACGATGAGCGGCCCCAGAAGGGGCAGCACCACGTTCGAGATGGCATACGTAATCGTGTAGCCCAGCAAGGGCGTGGAATTGCCGGCCGCGTTCTGCACGGCGGACAGGGCCGGCGTGCTGCATTGCTGGCCGGCAATGGCGCCCAGCAGCACGGGGGCTTCCAGCTTGAGGAAAAAGTGGCCCACCAGCAGCGACAGCGAGGCGGGGATGACGGCGATCAGTACGCCCATCAGCGGCAGCGACAGGCCGTACTGGCGGATCAGGTCGATCGCCTGCGGCCCCGACGCCAGGCCCACGCAGGCGATGAAGGTGGCCAGGCCGATATCCTTCATCATGTCGAGCGCGCTGGGGTGGATGCCCGGCATGCCGGGCTTTCTCGCCTGGTACCAGCCGAACACGAGGCCCGTCAGCAAGGCGCCGCCGCCCGTGCCCAGCGAAAACGGGATGCCGCCCAGCTTGGCACTGAAGCCGCCGATGACCACGCCGAGCACGATGCCGATGCTGGCGTAGACGATATTGCTGCGGTCCCCGGTGGGCACGCGCTTGCCGATGGCGGCCAGCGCCGTGTTCAGCTCGCGCCCTTGCGTCGTGCCGTACAGGCGCAGCACGTCGTCGCGCTGCAATGCCAGATCGGGCAGCGGCGGCATGCTGTGCTCGCCACGAAGGACGGACGCCACGTGCACGCCGGAGGGCAAGGCCAGCTGGCGCAGCGGCTGGCCGACCAGTGCGGCTTGCTGCAGCACCACTTCGACGGCGGAAACCGCCATGTTCAAGCCCGTCGTGTCGGCAAATTCCTCGCCCAGGATGGCTTCGGCCGCCACCAGCGCGGGACGGTGGCCGATCACCAGCACCTCGTCGTTGTTGCGCAGGCGCAGCGCGGGTTCCAAGGGCAATACCTTGCCATGCCGGCGCACGCGCGTGATGCTGGCGCGGCCCGCGAAAATATGCTGCAAGGCGTCGAGACGGCGTCCCGCGCCACGGCTGATGCGATAGGCGCGGCCCACCATGTCCGGCGCGGCCTGCGCACCGTCGCCACCGGTCTGCGCGCCACCCATCTGCGTCCACAATTTATCGGCTTCCTCGCGCAGGTTGACGCGCAACAGGAGCGGGAAAATCTGGCTGGTGACGATGACGATGGCGATCAGGCCGAAAATGTACGTGATGGAATACGCGGTGACGACGTTGGCCTGCAGCTCGGCGATGCGGGCGGCCGGCAGCGCCAGTTTCGAGATGGCGTCCGTGGCCGTACCGACGACGGCCGATTCCGTCGCCGCGCCCGCCATCATGCCGGCCGCCGTGCCCTGGTCCAGGCCCAGGAAACGCGTGGCCAGCAGCACCAGCGCCAGCACCACCACCACTTCGATCAGGCACAGCAAACCCAGGCGCAAACCCTTGGCATTGAGGTTGGCAAAGAACTGGGGACCGCCCGCATAGCCGAGGGCAAAGATGAACAGCATGAAAAAGACGTTCTTGACGCTGGCGTCCAGGGTGATGCCCAGCTGGCCGATCAGCAGCGCGGCGATCAGGGTGCCGCACACGCCGCCCAGCTGGATGGGGCCGAAGCGTATCTGCCCTACCGCATAGCCCAACGCCAGCGCCAGGAACAGGGCCAGTTCCGGCACCTGGTGCAATACCGACGTGATCGACTCGAGCATGGGCAAACCTTCGAAAAGATAACGGATGGTTACAAGGGAACAGGGCGTTCGGCGGCTGGCGGCAGCTGGCTGTTGAACGGACGTACGGATCCCGCACGACACCTGCGGTAAACGCTTGTGCTGGGAAAGGTTTGCAAAGTGTTGCAACGTGGAATTATGTTCGGTGAAAATTTAATAAGTGTCAACAGGTGTTCTGTTGAACTCGCTTTGCGTTTCGTCAAACATCGTGTGCACGATTGAAGCAGCTGTTTGACACTGATCAATAAAACTATTAGTAATTTTTTGGACGATACCAAAGTGCCTTGCGCGCCAACGGCGTCTCTTCCGGCAAGTCCGGATTGGCCAGTTCCAGCACATGGCGCCGGGACAGTTGCAAGCCATCGGCGAGGCGGCCGAAATGGCGCTGGAACAGCCGCGCGAAGCTGCCGTCGGCCAGCATGGATTCCAGTCCCGTTTCAATGTGACGCGCCAGTTCCGGCCGGTGCTTGCCGACAAAAAAGTACAGTGCGGCCGGGTAGCGGATGACCAGGTGGGTGTCCAGCGCCAGCGGCAATTGCGCGTGGCTGGCCAGCTCGCTTTGTGCCTCGATCACGGAACGGGGAAAGTAGTCGATGCGCCCCGCCGCCAGTTGCTGGAACAGGCCTTCATAAGTGCTCGAGGTATCGAGGCGCAAGCCGTTCGCCTGCAGGATGACGGAGTCGGGCCAGTCGCGCATCTGGCCGGCCGACAGCCGCGCCAGCGCGGCGATGCTGCGCACATCGCGCAGCAACTGCGGCTGGCGCGCGTGGATCAGGGCCACTCGCCAGCCGATCAGGCCGCGGTCGATGGGGATGCGTACCGGCAGCAACTGCGTTTCGCGCGCGCGGCTCGTCATCGTCCAGACGACATCGACGCTGCCCGACCCCATGGCGATTTCCTGCATGGCGCGCGTCTGCACCATGCGCAGTTCGGAGCGGCGCAAGACATAGGCCTGGCCCGAACGGGCCAGCGCCTGTCGCAGCAAGGCCGTCACGTAACCTTGCTGCGGATCATCGAACGCCTGGTGGCGCGGATACACGAGCGGCAGCGGCGACGAGGTGCCGGCGGCCGCCGCGCCGAACGGCCACAGGGCGGCAAGCTTGAGCAGGGGGCGGCGCTGCATGGGCCCTCCTTTCCAGCGCTTTCCAGCGTTCTTATCAGAATGACAGTATCGCGCAGCAGAGCGCGCTTGTCGACTGGAATACGGTAACTGTGTACAAAACAACAGCACTATCAGGCTGGCCAGCAGGGGTCGGAATTAATCCAGATCAATAAAACCGCAAATAGAAAATAAATCTTGCGTGCTGCTCTGGACGGCATGCGCGCCCCTCGCCTACGCTGTTTTTTTATCTGAAAAACAAGAGGAACCCATGCAGACAGCACGCTTGAATATCATCGGAATGGATCACGAAGGCTGCGCCGACAGGCTGACGGGCGCGCTCGAAGCCGTCACGGGCGTGGCCACCGTCTGCGTCTCGCTGGCGCGCCACGGCGCCACGGTGCAATTCGACGAAAAGCTGGCCACGCAGGAACGCCTGCTGGCCGCCGTCAACGACGCCGGCTTCATGGGCGAAGCGACGGATGAAGTACAGCTGGCCTCGTGCAGCGGCGCCTGCGGCCACTGCCGCCACTGAGTGCCGCCATTGCGCGCCGCCAGCTCTGCGCCTACCCTCCCCGCGCGCCCCGGTCGCGCAGATGCGCCAGCACGCGGCGCGGTCCCAGCGCCTGCAGGTCGAACGGCGGCAGCTCGATGGCGTCGAGCGTATTCTTGAACAGCAAGCCCAGTTCCGTATCGCCTTCCAGGCTCAAACGGCGGCTGAAGAATAGCGTGTCCGGATCTTCCTGGCGCCGCGCCAGCAGCATCAAGTCATGCACGCTGGCGGCGATGCACAGGTCCGGCACGTCCACATAGCGCTCGGCCACGAACACCGTGCCCTGCCACTCGAAATCGAAGGCAATGCCCGCGTCCAGCAGACGCAAGCGCAGGCTGCGCCCTTCCAGGCTGCAGCGCACGTCGTCGGGCAATTGCGGCGCCAGCAGGCGGTTCAAGCCCTGCACGAACAGCCAGGAGGCGGGATACGGCGGCAGCTTGGACAGCAGTTCGGCCAGCGGTTCGGGCAGCCGGTACGACATGGCCGGCTTGCTCATGGGGGGCTTGGCCGGGACGGGCAATCTTTCCAGTTGATCTTGCATGTATTTCCTTTCGATGCGTTCAATGGGCGGCGTGCTGTTCCATGCCGGGCTGGCCGTGCCAGTAGCCGTCGCAGGCGCCGGCCGGCTGGCAGGCCGCCAGCTGCGCCTGCGCGCCGATGCCGCTGACCTGGCCGCGGCGGGCGCGGTCGAAGATGGCGATGACTTGTTCCGTATGCATGGATTGCGGGCTGATGC
Organism: Janthinobacterium sp. OK676; assembly: GCF_900103595.1. NCBI lineage: Bacteria > Pseudomonadati > Pseudomonadota > Betaproteobacteria > Burkholderiales > Oxalobacteraceae > Janthinobacterium > Janthinobacterium sp. OK676. The sequence continues at coordinate 230,985 of NZ_FNHA01000004.1, read as the reverse complement.
GCGCCACCGACACGCCCATGTCGCGCATGGCGTCGAGTTCGCGCACCAGGTTGTAGACGAGGGCCGACTGCGTCTGCGTGCCGTTGAGCACGAGGAACGGCACTTCGTCGCGCGTGCGCAGCAGCAGGCCGTCCGGCTCTTCCAGGCAGCTGTAGCCGCAATCGTCCTTCGGCAGATTGCGGTTGCGCGCCGTGAAGCAGCGCGCGGAAAACGCCAGCGGCATGCGGCCATAGGCGAAGACTTCCGTCTCCAGCCCTTCCGGTTTCTGGCGCTGCATCTCGGCCAGCGCCGTCTGCCCCATTTCCAGCGGCATCACCCAGCGCCGCGCACCCAGGCGTGCCAGCAGTTGCAGGCTGGGGCCATTGAACAGGTTCAGATGGGGACCGGCAACGAAGGACGCGCCCTTTTCCATGCAGTGCACGGCGCCCATGTCATTGGCCTCGACGCCGTAGCGGCCATTGCCCGTGATGCGGCGCAGGGTCGCCAGTTCCGCACCCGCCTCGATCAGCGCCTGCGTCGACAGCACCACTTCCTTGCCGGCGGCGGCCAGCATGTCGGCGATATCGAGCCAGTCCGCCAGACGCAGCTCATGCCGGCGCGAGCAGACGGTTTCGCCCAGGTAGACGATATCGACGGCGGTCGCCGCGATCCGCTGGTAAAACTCGAAGACGGTGGCGCGCGGCCAGTAGTACAGCAAGGGACCCAAAGAGAGTTTTAACATGTCTGTTCCATTATTTTTTAAGTTGCAAAACCGTAGCGAGCGGTTCGCGGCGAGGCCGAGAAGCGCAGCTGTGCTAGAGCACAGCGAGCATCGCAGGCCACGCCCCGGGACGCGCAGTAGGTTTTGCTATTTCCAAGATCTATGGTAGGCACCCAAAGTGTGCTGCTGGCCCTCGGCCAGCTTGTCCATGGACGCCATCCAGGCCGGCTTGACGGCGTAGCGCGCATTGCCTTCGCGGCAGGCGTCGATCGCTTCGCGCCACACGCGCGTGACCTGCGCCACGTAGGCGGGGCTGCGCTGGCGTCCTTCGATCTTCACGGCGCGCACGCCCATGGCGATCAGCTGCGGCAGCAGCGCCAGCGTGTTCAGGCTGGCCGGCTCCTCGATCGCGTAATACTCTTCGTCGTTGACTTCGAAACGCCCCTTGCACAGGGTGGGATAGCTGGCGTTTTCGCCCGGTGCGTAGCGGTCGATCAGCACGCCGTTCAGGCGCGATTCGAGGCCGTTCGGCGTTTCCAGCCAGCGCACGGATTTCGCCGGCGAGCACACGCCGTGCGTGTTCGGCGCCTCGCCCGTCGCGTACGACGACAGCGCGCAGCGCCCTTCGACCATCACGCACAGGCTGCCGAAGCCGAAGACCTCGATCTCGACTTCCGTCTTGGCGATCAGCTGCTCGACCTGCGCCATCGACAGCACGCGCGGCAGCACGGCTCGGGCGATGCCGAAGTGTTCATGGTAAAAATTGATGGCTTCGTAGTTGGTGGCCGAACCCTGCACGGACAGGTGCAGCCGCAATTGCGGGTGGTGCTGGGCCGCGTAGGCCATCAGGCCCGGATCGGCGACGATCATGGCGTCGATGCCGGCCTGCGCGGCGCGGTCGATGGCGCTGCGCCACACGGCCCAGTTGTGCGGCTGCGGATAGGTATTCAGCGCCAGCAGCACCTTGCGTCCATATTGATGGGCGTAGCGCACGCCCTCGGCGATGGCCTTCTCGTCGAAATTGAGGCCGGCGAAATTGCGCGCATTGGTGGCGTCGCGAAAACCCAGGTAGACGGTGTCGGCACCGTTGTCGATGGCCGCTTTCAGGGCAGGCAGGCTGCCGGCGGGGCAGACCAGTTCCAGCGGTCCGGCCACGCGGGTGGCGGTGGTTGATTCAAGCATCATGATGTTCACAGTCCTGTATCGGCTCAGGGTGCAGACTATAGCCCCGCCCCCGCCGCCCAGTCCTTGACGCAGGTGAAGGAATGCATGCATGGCTGGCGCGCGTTCAACTTGCTTGACCTGGCTGTAAAATGCCCCACTTTTCTCCCTCACCGATTGCCCGCCATGCCCCGCAAACCGCTGCTGATTTTTTTGCTCACCCTGTTCCTCACCGTGCTGCAGGTGCAGTGGGCCGCCCCCGCCGACGGCCATGTCGAAGAAACGCTCTCCGTGCTGTCGCCCGAAGTGCTGGGCGCGTATCCGGGCGTGCTGCTGCTGTTCCTGCAGGCCGTCTTCGCGCGCCGCGCCATGCCCGTGCTGCGCCAGGCCGCCATCTGCACGGGCCTGCTGGCCGTCTACTGGCTGCTGGCGAACTACCTCACGTTCGACGCGCGCGTGGCCAGCTGGAGTACCTTCTCGGCGCGGGAAATCTGGGCGCACGTGCTGCCCGCCTCCGTCACCAGCATCGCCGTCTGCGGCGCCGCGTATTTCGGCCTGAGCGGCTTCCTCCTGCGCCAGGGCGGCGCGAAAAAGTAAACAGCGGCCGCTTTTTTCACCTGCATCAAGGATTCCTCACGCAACTGCACGCGCCCTTTGACGCCACTATATTTAGTGATTAATCTCCATAAAAACACCGCATGTTGTGTTTATTGGAGGTTTCATGACGACAAATGCAGTTTCCCCAACACGCGGCCAGGTCGACGTCGCCGCGTCCATCAATGAATACCTGGACCGGCGCGACTGGCGTGTCAACGCCAACGCCAACCAGGGCTACTCGCTGGGCGGCCTGATACTCAATGTATCGGGCAAGGTCATCGCCAACTACTGGCTCGACCAGGTGTATCCGCCCGAAGTGGGCGCGGCGCACCGCGAAGCGGCGCTGCATATCCACGACCTCGACATGCTGGCCGGCTATTGCGCCGGCTGGTCGCTGCGCACCCTGCTGCACGAAGGCTTGAATGGCGTGCCGGGCAAGATCGAATCGGGCCCGCCCAAGCACATGTCGAGCGCCATCGGCCAGATCGTCAATTTCCTCGGCACCCTGCAAAACGAGTGGGCCGGCGCGCAGGCGTTCAGCTCCTTCGACACCTACATGGCGCCCTACATCCGCAAGGACAGCCTGCGCTACGAAGACGTGCGCCAGTACATGCAGGAACTGATCTTCAACCTCAACGTCCCATCGCGCTGGGGCACGCAGACGCCGTTCACCAACCTGACTTTCGACTGGGTCTGCCCGGACGACCTGCGCGAACAGATTCCCGTCATCGCCGGCCAGGAAATGGACTTCAGCTATGGCGATCTGCAGGCGGAAATGGACATGATCAACCGCGCCTACATCGAGATCATGATGGCGGGCGACGCCAAGGGACGCGTATTTACCTTCCCCATCCCCACCTACAACATCACCGAGGATTTCGACTGGCACAGCGAGAACGCGGAGCGCCTGTTCGAAATGACGGCCCGCTACGGCCTGCCCTACTTCCAGAATTTCATCAATTCGGAACTCAAGCCGAACATGATACGTTCCATGTGCTGCCGATTGCAGCTGGACTTGCGCGAACTGCTCAAACGGGGCAATGGCCTGTTCGGTTCCGCCGAGCAGACGGGTTCCCTGGGCGTAGTGACGATCAACTGCGCGCGCCTGGGCCACTTGTGGCGCGGCGACGAGCCAGCCTTGATGGCCGACCTGGACCGCCTGCTGGAGCTGGGCAAGACCAGCCTGGAAATCAAGCGCCGCACCATCGAGGAACTGATGCAGCAGGGTCTGTTCCCGTACACGAAACGCTATCTGGGCACCTTGCGCAATCACTTTTCCACCCTGGGCGTGAACGGCATCAACGAGATGATCCGCAATTTCAGCGGCGACGCTGACGACATCACGACACAGGAAGGCCATGCGCTGGCCGTGCGCCTGCTCGACCACGTGCGTGCGCGCATGCTGCAATTCCAGGAAGAGACGGGCCATATGTACAACCTGGAAGCGACGCCGGCCGAAGGCACGACCTACCGCTTCGCCCGCGAAGACCGCAAGCGCTATCCCGCCATCCTGCAGGCCGGCACCGTCGACAATCCGTATTACACGAACTCGTCGCAACTGCCCGTCGGCCATACGGACGATCCGTTCGAGGCACTGGAATTGCAGGATACGCTGCAGCGCAAGTACACGGGCGGCACGGTGCTGCACCTGTACATGACGGAAGCGCTGTCGGATGCGAATGCCTGCCGCGAACTGGTGAAGCGCGCGCTGAGCCGTTTCTCGCTGCCCTACATCACGGTCACGCCCACGTTTTCCATCTGCCCGCGCCACGGCTACCTGGCCGGCAAACATGAATTCTGTCCCACCTGCGACGCGGAACTGATCGCCCGCAAGCAGTCCGATCTCGCTCACCCATTCAAGGAAACGCCATGAACGCACGTCCCGACTTCACTCCCGCCATCACCCTGCTCGACACGGAACGCCAGCGCTGCGAAATCTGGACGCGCGTGATGGGCTACCACCGCCCCGTCGCCTCGTTCAACATCGGCAAGCAGGGCGAATTCCACGAGCGCCAGTATTTTACGGAAGCGAGCGCCCGCGTGGGCCAGCCCGCCTGCCATGGCGGCTGAACTGAAAGTGGGCGGCCTGACGCCCTTTTCCGCCACCGACTACCCTGGCAAGCTGGCGGCCGTGGTGTTCGTGCAGGGCTGCCCCTGGCGTTGCGGCTATTGCCACAATCCGCACTTACAGGCGCGCACGCCGGAAGGCGCCATGCCGTGGCAGGACGTCCTGACCTGGCTGCGCCGCCGAACGGGCCTGGTCGACGCCGTCGTCTTCAGCGGCGGCGAAGCGTGCATGGACCCGGCGCTGGCGCGCGCCATGCGGGACGTGAGGGAGCTGGGTTTCGGCGTCGGCCTGCACACGGCCTGCATCTATCCGCAGCGCCTGCAGGAAGTGCTGCCGCTGGTCGACTGGGTCGGTTTCGACATCAAGGCGCCGTTTGCCGACTATCGTCATGTGACCCGCGTGGCCGGCAGCGGCGACCCGGCGCGCGCCTGCCTGGACGCCATCCTCGCCAGCGGCGTCGCCTACGAGTGCCGCACCACCGCCCACCCGGACCTGCTGCCGGACGAGCAGCTGCTGGCCCTGGCCGCCACCCTGGCCGCCAAAGGCGTCGACAACTACGTGCTGCAGCAATTCCGCGCCGAAGGCTGCGCGGATGCGGCGCTGTCCGGCCGCCCCCTGCACGGCTATCCATCGGCGCCTGTTCTGGCGCAAATCGGCGCCATGTTTCCCCGTTTTACATTCCGTAACCATGGCAATTGATCCTGCAAGCACATAATTTTGGAAAGCGCCCCAAAATTCCCCGTTCTGCAACGCTGAAATGTCTTGCGTGCTGTAATGTATCAACTGTGCCGCACACCACGCGCAGCCCTTTAGATTCCTCCTACAGCATTACAGATAAGCGTCATCCATGAACGATTTCACCGCAGTCAGTCCAGGCATCCCTTCCACCCACGCCGAGATCCTGTACGGCCCGCCGCGACCGGATCTGCTGCGCGAGGAAGTACTGGCCGACCTGCTGGAAGCGACGGCGCGCCGCTGTCCGCAGCAAATCGCCCTGATCGACGGCGCGCGCCGCATCACGTATGCGCAGCTCGATGCGCAGGCGGGATTGGCCGCGTCACGCCTGGTGGCGGCCGGCGTCAAGCCCGGCGACATCGTGGGCCTGTGGCTGCCGCGCGGCGCCCCTCTGCTGCTGATGCAGGCGGCCATCGCCAAGGCGGGCGCCGCCTGGCTGCCCGTCGATGAAGATACGCCCGTCGAGCGCCTGCAGGTGTGCCTCGATGACGCGAATGGCTTTGGTGTCGTCAGCTGCGCGCAGTTCGCGCCGCGCCTGGAAGAAGCAGGACTCGGCCGCCCCGTGTGGACGGCGGAAAGCCTGCTGGCCCCCGCCGCGTCGGGCGAAGTGCTGCCAGCGCGCGCCACCGTGCTGCCCGAACACCCGGCCTACGTGATCTACACGTCCGGCTCCACGGGCAAGCCGAAGGGCATATTGATCAATCAGCGCAGCATCTGCCACTTCCTGCGCAGCGAAAACGCCGTGCTGGAAGTAACGCAGTCCGACACCGTCTACCAGGGCTTTTCCGTCGCCTTCGACATGTCGTTCGAGGAAATCTGGATCGCCTACCTGGTGGGCGCCACCCTGTGGCTGGGGCCCAAGGAGATTTCGGGCGACCCGGAAGCGCTGCCGCGCGCGCTGGCCGACCAGCAGGTCACCGTTCTGCACGCCGTGCCGACCTTGCTGGCCCTGTTCGCCGAGGAAGTACCGAGCCTGCGCCTGATCAACCTTGGCGGCGAAATGTGCCCGGAGTCGCTCGTCGAGCGCTGGTCGCGTCCGGGCCGCGCCATGTTCAACACCTATGGCCCCACGGAAGCGACCGTCTCGTGCAGCCTGGCGCGCCTGCGGCCCGGCGAACCGGTGACCATCGGCACGCCGCTGCCCAACTACGGCTTGCTGGTGCTGCAAGTGGCCGAGTCGGGAGAAAACCGTCCCTTGACTTTGCTGGCGCGCGGCGAGACGGGCGAGCTGTGCATCATCGGCCCCGGCCTGGCCGAGGGCTACCTGGGCCGGCCCGACCTGACGGTGGAAAAATTCCTGCCCAATCCCTGGAGCACGGGCCCCGACGACGCGCGCCTGTACCGCACGGGCGACCTGGCCCGCATCGATCCTGATGGCCAGGTGCTGTGCCTGGGCCGCGCCGACGACCAGGTCAAGATACGCGGCTTCCGCGTGGAACTGGGCGAGATCGAAGCCGTACTGGCGCAGCAACCGGGCGTGGGCACGGTGGCCGTCCTGCTGCGCAAGGATGACGGCATCGACCAGCTGGTGGCCTACATCGTCGGCAGCGACGATGCGCCGGCCGACGCCCTGGCCGCGAAAACCCTGCGCGCGGCATTGAACCTGCACTTGCCGCCGTATATGATGCCGGGCCGTTTTGAATTGCTGCCGCTGATGCCGCGCCTCACCTCCGGAAAAATCGACAGGAAGGCGCTGAAGGCCATGCCCCTGTCAGCGCCGCCGCCTGGCGAAGCGGGTGAATCGGACGTGCCGGAAACGCCGGCCGAAGCGGCCCTGTTCGCGGCGCTGGCCAAGCTGTTCCCGGGCCAGGCGATTGTGCGCCAGCTGGATTTTTTCAGCGACCTCGGTGGCCATTCCTTCCTGGCAGCCCGCCTGGCGTCCGCCCTGCGCGCCGATCCGGCCTACGCCCACATGACGGTGCGCGACATTTACCAGAACCGGCAGATCGGCAAGATCGCCGCCGTGCTGAACGAGGCGCCCGCGCTGGCCACGCCGGAAGCTGACTGGACGCCGCCGTCCACCCTGAAACGCTGGATCTGCGGCGCGGCGCAGGCGGCGGCCGTGCCTGGCCTCGTCACCCTGCGCATGGCGCAGTGGATGGCGCCGTTCTTCACCTACCACTTCTTCACGGGCGACACGGGCGATACCGTGCCGCGCGCCATCGCCGCCTCGATCGGCGTCTTCCTGCTGGCGACCCTGGCCGAATTTGCCATCGCGATTGCCGGCAAGTGGCTGATCGCCGGACGTTTGAAGCCGGGCAGCTATCCGCTGTGGGGCGTCACCTACTACCGCTGGTGGCTGGCCGACCGTCTGGTCGAATCGGCGCCCGCCTACCTGCTCAGCGGCTCGTCCCTGAATAGCTGGTGGTTGCGCGCGCTGGGCGCGAAAGTGGGCAAGGAAGTCGTCATCGGTTCGATGACCCTGCGCGCGCCCGACCTGCTGTCCATCGGCGACAACGTCAGCGTGGGCAATGCCGTCAACTTTGAAAACGCCCGGGTCGAACGGGGCCGTTTGCTGCTGGGCCGGATCAGCATCGGCGACGATGCCTGCATCAGCTCTTACGCCATCATGGAAGGCAATACCACGGTGGGCGCCTTCGGTCACCTGGAAGGACAATCGGCGCTGGCCGATGGCGCGGCGGTGCCGGCCGGGCGCGTGTACACGGGCTCTCCCGCGCGCGACGCAGGCGCCTTCGACCCAGCCAGCCACCCGCCGCGGCCCGCCGTCTCGCGCCTGCGCCTGACCGGGGAAACCCTGTTCTTCTGCTTCGGCATGGTCTTGATCGCCGTGCTGTTCTTCATGCCCGTCTTCCCCAGCTTCGTGCTGATCGACTGGTTCGACGAACGCGAAATGATGCCGTGGCTGCAGGGACGCGACGTGACGACCCAGCTGGCCCGCTACTTCCTGCTGGCCTTCCCCGCCAGCGCCGTGCTGATCGTGCTGACAGCCCTGCTGTCGGCCGCCATCCGCTGGGGCGCGCTGCCCCGATTGAAGCCGGGCAGCTCGCCCGTGCACAGCAATATCTATTGCGCCAAATGGCTGGTCAGCCATATCCAGGAATCGAGCTTGAACGTCCTGCACGGCATCTACGCCACCGTGTACGCGCCCTACTGGTACCGCCTGCTGGGCGCCAAGGTGGGCAAGGGCGCCGAGATTTCCACGGCCCTGGGCGTCGTGCCCGACATGCTGACCCTGGGCGACGACACCTTCATCGCCGACGCCGTCATGCTGGGCGACGAGCAGATCGACGGCGGCTGGATGACCATGCGCCCCACCGTCGTCTCGCACCGCAGCTTCGTCGGCAACGGCAGCTATATCCCGGACGGCACCGTGCTGCCCGAACACGTGCTGATCGGCGTGCACACGCATGCGCCGCGCAATGAACAGATGCACAGCGGCGACACCTGGCTCGGTTCCCCGCCCATGCATTTGCCCGCGCGCGAACAGGTCAGCGGCTTTGCCGAGCACCTGACCTTCAAGCCGTCGCTGCTGCGCCGCCTGGGCCGCAGCCTGATCGAAGCGTTCCGCATCGTCGCGCCGCACGCCGTGGTGATCGCCGTCGGCTATACCCTGGTGCTGGACGTGATGCCGATCGCGGGCGCCGGACGCTGGGGCGAAGTGGTGGGCGACCTGGCCATCGCCGGCCTGGCCTACGGCATCGGCAATTTTTTAGTGGTCGTGCTGTTCAAGTGGCTGCTGCTGGGACGCTACCGCAAGCACGCGGCGCCCATGTGGACGCCGTTCGTGTGGATTTCGGAAGGCGTGACCAATCTGTACGAAGGCATCGCCGTGCCCAACTTCATGCGCTATTTGCGCGGCACGCCGTGGCTGCCGCTGGCTTTCCGCCTGCTGGGCTGCAAGATCGGCCGCGGCGTCTACATGGACACGACGGACATCACGGAATTCGACTGCGTGCACATCGGCGACTACAGCGAATTGAACGCCCTCACCTGCCCGCAAACGCATCTGTTCGAAGACCGCGTGATGAAGATCGACCACGTGGACATCGGCCAGCGCGTCTACATGGGCCCGCGCAGCTCCGTGCTGTACAGCGCCAAGGTGGGCGACAATGCGCGCCTGGGTCCCCTGACCCTGGTGATGAAGGGCGAGCACATCCCCGCCGGCAGCAACTGGGCGGGCTGCCCGGCCGCGCCTTTGCGCAGCTGATCGCAGCTGATGGCTTTTACGGTGCTCTTGTCAGGAGACGGCGTGCTGGTGATCGGCATCGCCGCCGTGCTGCCGCGCGCCGAAGCCCGCCTGCGCATCCGCGCCGCCGTGCGCGAGGCGATGGCGACATGGCTGAAGCTGGACACCGAGGCGATCTCGGTGGCGTCGACGCCGGGCGCCCCGCCCCGTTTGCTGTTTCCCGGCGGCGTTGCGGGCCTGTCGTTCAGCCATGACGAAGGACTCTCGCTGGCCGCCATCAACCTGCACGGCGCCGTTGGCGTCGACGCGATGCGCGTGCAGGACATTGCCGACTGGTTCACTCTGGCGCGCGATTACCTGGGGCCGCAGGTGGCCGAAGCACTGGCAGCCTGCCCCGACGCACAGCGCCCATTGGCGCTGGCGCAAGCGTGGACGGCGCGCGAGGCGGCGCTCAAGTGTGCGGGCAGACAGTTGGCGGAGTGGGATGATGTAGCATTGAATTGTCACTTGCAAGCTGTGGAGACACCGCAAAATTTCGTGGCTATGTTAGCGACAATCCGGGGTCAGACCCGACGGGTCTGACCCCAGCTTTACGCTGTTGGGTTGATTCCCTCTCAATCCTCCTTACCATCATCAGCCCCACCGATCTGGACGAAAATCAGTTTTGCGATAATACTGACGAGCAGTCCCAGCACCCCGATCAATTCCAGCATGGCCTTTCCTTTGCAGTGACAGCAGACCAGGCACTGTAGCGCGAACGGCGGGACCGGGCCAATATCAAATCAGGCAGTCTCCGATCTCGAAAAGGCATACGATTGATTTCCATCAGACAGTTCCGCTACTTTGTCGAAGTCGTCGATGCGGGCAGCTACTCGCGCGCGGCGGAAAAATTGTACATCGCGCAGTCGGCCCTGAGCCGGCAGATCAAGGAGCTCGAGGGCGAAGTGCAGGCGCTGCTGCTCACGCGCGACGCGCGCCATATCGAGCTCACGCCCGCGGGCCAGGTGTTCTATGAACGGGCCAAGCGCATCCTCGACGACATCGAGGAAACCGTGCGCCAGGCGCGTCACGTGGGACAAGGCGAGCAAGGCATCATCCGCCTGCTGCATTCGAGCTCCGTCACCCTCACGCCCGCCATCGGCGCCGTGCTGAACCGCCTGCTGGCGCAGTTCCCCGGCGTTTCGCTCGATGTATCGAAGGGATCGTCGGAAAACCAGGCGGCCGACATCGAGGAAGGCCGCGCCGACCTGGGCCTCGTGCGCCTGCCCACCCTGCGCAAGCACGCCAATATCGTCGTGCGCGAACTGTTTGCGGAAAAGCTGGTGGTGGCCGTATCGTCGGCGTCGCCGCTGGCCGCGCTGGAACGCACGACGATAGCCGCCCTGCACGATGAAGCCTTCGTCTCGATCCCGCACAAGGACCGGGGAGGCCTCAGCTATCTGGTGGCGGGCATGTGCCTGGCGCAGGGATTTTTTCCGAAGGCGGCGCGCGCCCTGTCGCGCAAGACGTCGCAGCTGAACCTGATCGAAGCCAATATGGGCATCGCCATCGTCCCGGACAGCATGCGCCTGGTGGCGCCGCCGGGCGTGCGTTTCATCGCCCTGCCCGACGAGGAATCGCATTCCGTCGTGGGATTGATCTCGCCGCGCGCGGCCAGCGGCATGGTGGCCGCGTTTACGGAAGCGTTCGTGCGCGAGATGGCCAGACTGCCGGCCGCTTAACCTTCCGCATACAGCGCCGCATCCACGTCGCGCACGGCCGCCATCAGCAAGGCCAGCTTCATGACGTCAAGCTGGCCATCCGTGCGCACGCGCGAGCACAGGTCGATACCGTAAGGGCGCACCTGGCGCAGCGCGTCCATCACATTGTTCGCATCGAGGCCGCCGGCAAGGAAGACGGGACGGGGGCTGGCGCGCACGAAGCGGGCGCTGACGGACCAGTCGTGCGTGCGGCCCGTGCCGCCCAGTTCCGGCACCGCCGCGCCGGGGCGGCCCGAGTCGAGCAGGAAGGCATGGACGTGGGGAGCATAGGCGGGAATCAGGTCGAGCGCCTCCGGCCCCTCCACGTGGATCACCTGCACGCGCCGCACGTGCGGCAGCAAACGCGCCAGTTTCTCGACTTCGCCCGGGTCGATATGGCCAACGATCTGCACGGTGGACGGCTGCGTGGCGCGCACGTGTTCGGCGATGGCTTGCGCCGTCGTCTCGGACGTCAGCAGGAAGGTGGCCACGGGCGGCGGCGTCCAGGCGGCGATCTGCGCGATGCGCGCGTCGGGAATCGGGCCGGGGCCGGACGGCATGGCCGCCACCAGGCCCAGCGCATCGGCGCCGGCGGCAATGGCCAGTTGCGCTTCGTCGATGGAAGCGATGCAGCAAATCTTGATGCGGGTTCTCATGGCCTGGCGTGTGCAGTCTGGATGATCAACATTACAACACAGGGCGGCGCGCGCGCCAAGACACGCGGTCAAGGCCGTGCGCGATTGTGTGCCAGAATGGCTGCATTGCCCACTTCCAGACGATGCCATGGCCGACTACAAAAACCCCAGCTACGTGGCCCGCTCCATGCACCCGCGTTTCGATGAACTGACCTCGCCCGGCGAAACCGCGCCGTATTCGGGCATCTACCGCTGCGACGGCTGCGCGCATGAAATCGTGTCGACGGAAGGCCACGTCATGCCGCCGCAAAACCACCACCAGCACAGCAGCGAACAGGGGCCGATTCTTTGGCGCCTGATCGTCAGCCCGCGCTGATTGACACGCGCCATGCGGCGGACGATACTTGATTCATCGGGGGTTGCCATTGGAAGCCGTACATGCGTCTCGTCGACTTTGAAGTCCGCAAGGAGTGCCCGCCGCAGTTGTGCGACTGCGAGCGCGGGCGGCTGCTCGACGATCCGCAGGCGGACGTTTCCATCCTGCGCCTGAATCTGACGGAAGAAAAACGCCTGCTGGCGCACATCGAGGGCATCGCCACGTATTCTCAGCTGAGGAAGCTGCAACTGCTGTTGCAGAAAAACCTGGGCGTCGAACTGCAGATCGCGCCGGGCAGCGGCGAGGTACGCACCGTGCGCGGCTTCCAGATCCGCCTGCTGGAGCGCCCCGGCCTGTGCCGCAAGACGCGCGCCGCCATCCCGGCCGCCGTGCGGCGCTGCCTGGCCGCCCATCCCGAGATCGCGTTTGCGATATTGAATGAAAACGATTTGCTCGGTGGGATGTGAGCCGGCACCATTGTTGGCGTATGTGCGAATGTCGGATTACGCTCCGCTAATCCGACCTACGCCGTCACGCTGGCTCGGATGGGAATGACCTTGCCCTTGGCCTCGCGCGCCCGCAACTGTCCGCAGCCGCCTTCCACGTCCTGTCCCGCCGAATCGCGCAATTTGGTCAGCACGCCGCGCTCGTGCAGGGCGGCGGCAATGGCGCGCGCCTTGTCCCAGCTGGGGCGCTTGAACGGCAAGTCTTCGATGGTGTTATACGGGATCATGTTGAGCACCGCATATTTGCCCTTCAGGAGTGCGACGATGCCATCCATCTCATCGTCACCGTCGTTGACGCCTTCCATCAGGGTCCACTGGTATTGCACCGGGTAGCCGGTCAGGCGCGCATACGACTCGCCAAAGTCCACCAGTTCGCGCGGCGACAGCTTTGGGGCGCGCGGCAGCAGCTGTTCGCGCAACGCCGGCCTGGTCGTATGCAAGGAGAGCGCCAGCGCCGGCTTGACCCTGCCTTGCGGCAGGCGCTCGAAGGCGCGCGGGTCGCCCACGGTGGAAAATACGAGGTTCTTGTGGCCGATATTGCCCTCGGTGCCCAGCAATTCGATGGCTTCCATCACGTTGTTCAGGTTATGCGCCGGTTCGCCCATGCCCATGAAGACGACTTTTTTCACCGGACGCAGGGTACGCGCCAGCACCACTTGCGCGACGATTTCTCCGCTGGTCACTTGCCGGATCAAGCCGTCGCGACCCGTCATGCAGAACTGGCAGCCCACGGCGCAGCCGACCTGGCTCGATACGCACAGGCCGTCGCGCGGCAGCAGCACGCTTTCCACCGTCTGGCCATCGCGCAGCCCCACCAGCAGGCGCGCGGAACCGTCGGCGCCCGGATGGGTGCTAATCAACTTCAGCATGCCCTGCAATTCCAGGTCGAGCGCGGGCAAGGCCAAGCGCACGGGCAGCGGCAGAAAATCCTCGGCGCGGCGCCGGCCCTGGTCGTGCGGCTGCGCCTGTATCCAGTCGCGCAGCACGCGCTGTTCGTGCAGGGGCTTGGCGCCCAAGGCGCGCAGGCGCTGGCGGATGGTATCGATTTGCATGGCGTCCGGATAAAAAAACGGCGCGCTGGAATGAAGCCGGCGCGCCGTGTTACGGGTAAAAGCGTTAGACCTTCTTGACGAATTCCGTCTTCAGGCTCATGGAACCGAAACCGTCGATCTTGCAGTCGATATCGTGGTCGCTGTCGACCAGGCGGATGTTCTTGACCTTGGTGCCCATCTTGACGACACCGCCGCCGCCCTTCAATTTCAAGTCCTTGATGACGCTGACCGTGTCGCCATCCTGCAGGATGTTGCCGGCCGAATCGCGGTACACCTTGGCGCCCTCTTCCACCGCTTCGGCGGCCGTGGCCGACCATTCATGCGCGCATTCAGGGCAGATCAACTGGCTGCCGTCTTCGTACGTGAATTCGGATTTGCATTGCGGGCATGGTGGTAATGTGCTCATTTTTTTCTCTGTCTGGTGAACAGCGTGTGCTGTAAAAGCCGACATTATACCGCCTACGCCCCGCATCAGCGGCCTTGTTTCACCATCATTGTCAAGGCCGGTGAATAATCTCGATGGTGCTGTGGACGATTTCCTCGTGGATGCCGATGCGCGCGCGCAGCTCGGCGGCCGTCAATGCGGCATCGCGGCTGACGACGGACAAGGCGCACGAGTACAGCTGCTTGCCGACTCGCCACACGTGCAGGTCGACGATGCGCGGCGTATCGCCTGCGCTTTCCACTTCCACCGCCTCGCGGATTTCATCCACCACGGGGTGGTCCATCTCGCGGTCCAACAAGACCTTGCCCGTTTCCTGCATCAGCTTTTTCGCCCACAGCGCCACCAGCACGGCACCCGCGATGCCCATCACGGGATCGAGCCACTGCCAGCCGTAAGCCCACGCGCCGGCCAGCGCGACGATGGCCAGCACGGATGTGGCGGCATCGGCCAGCACGTGGAGGTACGCAGCCTTCATGTTCAAGTCTTCCCCATGGCCATGGTGGTCATGGTGGCCATGGTGGTCATGCCCGTGGCCGTGACCATGATGATGGCCGTGGTCGTGATGCCCGCCGAGGATCAGCGCGCACACGAGGTTGACCAGCAGGCCAAAGGTCGCCACCGCCATGGCCTGCGGGTAGTGAATGGCTTGCGGCGAGAACAGGCGCTCGACGGAGGCCACGACCATCAGCACGGCCACGCCCAGCAGCAGGATGGCGCTCGTGTAGCCGGCCAGTACTTCGATCTTCCACGTGCCGAAGGCAAAGCGGGAGTCGCGCGCATAGCGGCGCGCGGCCGCATACGCAAACGCGGCCAAGCCGATGGCCAGCGCGTGCGAACTCATATGCCAGCCATCGGCCAGCAGGGCCATGGAGTTGTACCACCAGCCGGCGGCGATTTCCAGCGCCATGGTGGCCAGGGTGATCCACATGACGATGCGCGCGCGGCGTTCGGCCTTGCCATTGCTGCTGTCAAAAACGTGGTCGTGCTGCCAGGCGGAGAGGTCTTCCTTGATGAATGGCGCTTGCATGCCGTTCTCCTTATTTGAGGTAGGTGCGCAGGATGCCCGCGATGTCGTCGGCGCCCCTGGCCCGCTCCTCGCCGGAGATAGCGGGACTGGCCACGTGCTCACGCAAGTGTTCCTCGATGACTTCGGCCATCAGGCCGTTGACGGCGCCGCGCACGGCGGCGATCAGCTGCAGCACTTCGCCGCAGTCGCGCCCTTCTTCCAGGCCCCGCTCCAGACCTTCCACCTGCCCTCGGATGCGCTTCACGCGATTGAGCAGCTTGCTCTTGTTGTGCGCCGTGTGTCCCATGATCCCACCTCGATAAATACTATAGGGGGGTATACTATCAGAAACGGCTGCGGCCGCGTCAAGGCGCTGGCGCGATCTTTTGCAGCTTGCTGGCCAGCGAGGCATCGGACAGTTCGCCCAGGTGCGTGTCGACCAGGCGTCCTTGCGCGTCATAAAACAGGGTAGTAGGCAGGGCCGAGGAACCGGCCGCCTTGCCCAGCGCCGCCCCGCTGTCGAGCACCACATTGCGCAGGGTCACGCCGCTCCTGTCCAGGAAAGCGCCGGCGGCCGCCGCATCCTCGCGCTGGTTCGCATACACGAAGACGATATCGGCGCGCGTCCGCTGCGCGGCGGCCAGCACGGGCATCTCGCGCCGGCACGGCGGGCACCAGCTGGCCCACAGGTTGACCACCAGCGGCTTGCCGCCGGCCAGCGCGCCCAATGTCGTTGGTGCGCCATCGATGCCATGCAGCGCCACGGCCGGCAAGGCCGTCGGCTTGTCGAAAGCGAGCGAGATCCCGGCGCTCAACACGCCCCAGGCCAGCGTACCGGAGGCCACGCTGATGGCCAAAGGGCGGCGCATGGCCGTCATGGCGGGACGCCGGCAGCGCCACGCGGCGATGGCCAGGGCGGCCGCGATGCCGGCCGGCGCAAGAAAGCCGCCATCGCGGATATTGATGATGGACCACGGCGCCGCCAGGTACTGTTCGTGCCAGCGCAGCACGAAGGCCAGCCGCGCCGCCAGCAGGCCGGCGATCAGCATGTCGGAAACGAGGGGGCCGGCGTCCGGCAGCTGGCGGTAGCGCCGCAGCCAGGCCGCCACGCCATAGGCGACGCACAGGGAAAGGAACAGCAGGACGAGGCCCGTGGGCAGGGCCAGGGGGCCGATTTGCAGGGACAGCATGGGCACTTTCATCGACAGTCAGGGCGCCCATTGTGCCTCATGCTCCGCCGGGCAGCGCCACGCGGCGAAGTCGGGCGGGCGTTTTTCCTACGCCAGGCACCGCAGAACGCCTATCGCGCCGGCGGCCGGCCATGGGCATCATGGATGCCTGACTCACTAGCAGGGGCACAGCATGAAAAAAGACATGAACGCCGTTGTTGCGAAAGGCACGCCGGCACGGGCACAGGCACATAGAGGCTGGACCCTGGGCGCGCTGGCACTGGGGGCGGCGTGGCTGTTTGTCCGCAGCCGCAGCCGGCAGGCCGAGCGCGCGCATCCGCCCGCCGGCCATTTTCTCGACGTGCACGGCACGCGCCTGCACTACCTGAGCCAGGGCGAAGGCCCCGTCATCGTGCTGTTGCACGGAAACGGCGTCATCGCCGAGGATTTTCGCCATGCGGGCCTGTTCGACCAACTGGCGCGCACGCACCGCGTGATCGCCTTCGACCGGCCCGGCTTTGGCTACAGCGGCCGGCCGCGCGGCACGCTGTGGACGCCGGCCGCCCAGGCCGCGCTGCTGGCGGCCGCGCTCGAGCAGCTGGGCGTGCGCCACGCCGTCGTGCTGGCACACTCCTGGGGCACGCTGGTGGCGATCTCGATGGCCCTGCAGCAGCCGCAACTGGTGCAGGCCCTGGTGCTCGCTTCCGGCTACTACTATCCCAGCGTGCGCTTCGATGTGCTGACGGCAACGCCGGCCATTCCCGTCATCGGCGATGTGCTCAGCCATACCATCTCGCCCCTGCTGGGGCGCCTGATGTGGCCCCTGTCGGTCAAACGCGCGTTCGCACCCGCGCCAGTGCCGGACAGCTTCAAGCGCCTGTCGCCGTGGATGATGCTGCGTCCCGGCCAGTTGCGCGCCGAGGCGGAAGAAACGGCCATGATGATCCCGAGCGCGGCGGCGCTGCGCAAACACTACCCGGAGCTGCGCATGCCCGTGTCCATCGTGGCCGGACGCGAGGATGCGATCGTCAGCGCCAGCGACCATTCCGCGCGCCTGCACGAGGAGCTGGACAACAGCGAACTGACCTTGCTGCCCGGCGCCGGCCACATGATCCAGCACCTGTCGCAAGCTACGCTGCTGCGCGAAACGGTGCGGGCCGGCTACGGCGCGGGCATCGGCAGCACCACGCCCGCCTGAGCGGAACATCGACAGGGAAAGGCTTTCCGGCTATTTACATCACGTTGTGATATATTTGGCGCCTTTCCCTCACTAGGCCGCCGCGATGCCCCCTGCACCTCCCGCCACACTCGGCAAGCATGACTTCACGACCCTGTCGGAATTTCGCTATCAGATGCGGCGCTTCGAGCGCTTCTCCGATGACGTGATCCAGGCGCACGGCATCACGCCGCTGCAATACCTGCTGCTGTTGCATATCAAGGGGTACCCGGGCCGCGACTGGGCCACGGTGGGCGAACTGGCCGAACGGCTGCAGGCCAAACCGCACGGCGTCGTGGCGCTGGTCACGCGCTGCGAGGCATCGGGTCTGGTAGAGCGCCGCCACAGCAGCGCCGACCGGCGCCGTGTCGAAATCCACCTGCTGGCCGACGGCGAAGCCATGCTGGCCAAGCTGGCGCAATTGCACCGCACGGAATTGCTGTCCCTCGAAGGCGTGTTCACCATCCCGAAACTGGCGGGTGACGGCCATGCATAAATTCGATACGCGGCGCGACTTCGATGGCCAGGCGCGGCTGATCCTCATCTCCGGTCTCGCCGTCGTGGTCGGCGCACTGAGCACCGTGACGGCCTGGGTGCTGCTGCGCGCGATCCACTTCTTCAGCAACCTGTTTTTCTTCCAAAAATTCTCGACCGGCTTCACGTCGCCGGCCGGCCACGCGCTGGGCATCTGGGTCATCGTCGTGCCCGTGCTCGGTGGCCTCGTCATCGGACTGATCGCCCGCTATGGCACGGAGCAGATACGCGGGCACGGCATTCCCGAAGCCATCGAGGCGATCCTGTTCAAGAAAAGCCTGATGTCGCCCAAGGTGGCCGTGCTCAAGCCGCTGGCGTCGGCCATCGCCATCGGCAGCGGCGGACCGTTCGGCGCCGAAGGGCCGATCATCATGACGGGCGGCGCCGTCGGCTCGCTGCTGGCGCAGCACTTTCACCTGAGCGCGGCCGAGCGCAAGACGCTGCTCGTGGCAGGCGCCGTGGCGGGCATGACGGCGGTGTTCGGCACGCCCGTGGCGGCGCTGCTGCTGGCCGTGGAACTGCTGCTGTTTGAATTGCGGCCGCGCAGCCTGGCGCCGGTGGCGATTGCCTGCGTCATCGCCGGCTTCCTGCGCCCGGCGCTGATCGACAGCGGCCCGCTGTTCCCGCTGCAGAGCGCGGCGCTGCCGCCATCGGCATTGCTGTCCTGCCTGATCGCCGGCTTGCTGTGCGGCGCGCTGGCCTGGCTGTTGTCGACGTCGCTGTACCGCGTGGAAGACCTGTTTCACCGGTTGCCGTGCCACTGGATGTGGTGGCCGGCCATCGGCGGCCTGGCGGTGGGCATCGGCGGCTATTTCCAGCCGCGCGCGCTGGGCGTGGGCTACGACGTGATCGCCGACCTGCTGCACAACCATATCGCGGCCGGTGCACTGCTCGCGCTGCTGGCCGTCAAGGCCGTGATCTGGCTGCTGGCGCTCGGTTCGGGCACCTCGGGCGGCGTGCTGGCGCCGCTGCTGATGCTGGGCGCCGGCCTGGGTGCCCTGCTGGGCCCCTACCTGCCCGGCAGCGAGCCTGCCATCTGGCCGCTCGTCTTCATGGCAGCCACCCTGGGCGGCATGATGCGCGCGCCCATCATGGCCGTGGCCTTCGCGTTTGAACTCACGCACGACGTCAATGCGCTGCTGCCTGTGATGGCCGCGTCGGCAGTCGCCTATGCCTTCACCGTGACCACCATGCACCGCTCCATCCTGACGGAAAAAATCGCCCGCCGCGGCTACCATATCTACCGCGAGTACGGCATCGATCCCATGGAACGCCATAGCGTGGCCGAAGTGATGACGCCAGCGCCGCTCGGCATCGACGCCGGCGCGCGCCTTGCCGACGTGCTGGCCAGCCATTTCGGCGAAACCCAGCGCCATCGCGCCTTTCCGGTCACGCGCGACGGCGCGCTCGTTGGCATGCTGGACCGTTCCACCCTGCTGCGGCACCTGCCCGGCAACGGCGACCTGACGGCCGGCGAGCTGTTCGGCGTGAACATGCCGGTCGTCGCCCTGGCCGATGAAACGTGCCGCGCCCTGGCGACCCGCCTGGCCGTGCACGAACTCGAACGCCTGCCCGTCGTCAGCGACGCCAAAACCTTGCGCCTGATCGGCGTCGTCAGCCGCAGCGACCTGGTCAAGCCCGCGCTGAACCTGGATGGCGAAGAGCTGCAACGGCAGACCGTGCGGCGCCTCTGGCCGCTGCAGCGCCAGCGATAAAAAGAGTTCAGGTGAGCAGCGCCTCCTTGCGCACGAAATGCATGGCTTGCGGCTGGTCCACCAGCACGCACCGCTTGCCCGTGCGCTTGCAGTGGTCGTGCACGCGCCAGTAGGCGTCGTGGCTGACGCAGCCCGTCTGGCAAATCACCAGGTCGGCCGCCACCAGGCCCGCTTCCAGCGCCGCCGCGTCGTCGGCGCCATCGTCGCCGCCCGCGTGGTGCAGGAAGCGCCCGCCGGCCTGTTCGATGGCCAGCTGCGCCACGTTGGCGCCGGCGGCCTGCTGGCCCGCATTCTGCTCCAGACAGCTGCCCACATACAGCACGGCTTTTTCGCGCACATCGGCCTGCAAGGCGGGCGCGGGCAGCCACTGCAGGCGCAGCAATTCGCGCATCAGGTCCTGCACGCGCTCGCCGAGCCACTCGACCTTGCGCGCCAGCCGGGCGCGCGTCGGCAAGCCGGGCACGCTGGCCGCCAGCTCGGCCAGTTCGTCGCGCGCCAGCGCCAGCCTGGTATCGCGGATCACGACCTGCGCCCGCGCGCGCATCAGTTCCGACTCCAGCTGCGCGATGCGGGCCGCCTGCGCAGCCAGTTGCGCACTGCAGCGCGCCTGCGCGCGGCCATATTCCCCGATCAGCACGCGATGCTCGTGCGCGATCGCGTCCTCGTTGCCATACACACTGCCCATCATGCCCTCCTTCACCGCCATGGCGCCAGCCCATGCTACCCCATGGATCCGCATTATAAATGAGAATCATTGTTATTTGTGTATGCGCGCGTGCGCTGTAGGGGTATGCGGTGGCCGCCAGCATCAGGCAGCCGGCGGGCAAGACAGCAGGCGCCGCCAGACGTCGTCCTGCACCTGCCGCACATGCCGCAGGCCGTCGGGGCCACGATAGATGTCCAGCGTGTTCGGCCACGCCATATCAATGAACAACTGCCGTGCAGGATCGATCAGCAGGGACTGCCCCACATAGTTACCCTTGATCTCGCCCTTGTTCACGGTCAGCACGCGCGCGCCGTCCGCAAGCACACGCTCATCGAGCGCCACGCCGCTGCGCTCGGCCACGTCGCGCAGCCAGCGTTCGCGCCAGCGGGCCTGCTCCCCGAACTGCCCCATGGGCGGCCGGTCCAGCTTGACGACGGCCGCCACGGGACCGCCTATGCCCGCCTGCAGCGAAAAGCCCATGCGCTCCTGCAGTTCGACCGTGTAGGCCTCGCCCTTGACGTCGATCCGGTAGCGCCCCGTCCCGTCCTGCAGCAGCAGGTCGGCCTGATGATAGGCAGGCTTGACGCAACTGGCGTACTGATGGACGAGCACGTCGAGGAACGGTGAGGCGGCCGGGGTGGATGCCGCCATGGCGGGCGACAGGCTGGCGCACAAGGCGGCGATCGCAGCGCGATAATAGGTATTCATATTGCGTCCATATAAATGAACGACACGCGCCCGACCAGGGACCGGCGTATGTGCTGGCCGCTACTGCATGAGATGAGGGGACGGCGCTGGCCGCTGCGTGGCCAGCGGGGCCACGCGGAGCGCGGCAGAATGGCGATTCGGATAGCCTCGCGCCCCTTAGGGCGCTCCGTCTTCGCATCCCACCGTTCCGTCCAGACAAATAAAAAGGCTCTGTCATCAGCAAGTAGGGGAAATGCCGGAATCTTCCTGTGGCCGTGCTGTCTGACTCTGCATACTCACTCTGCGGGAGCCAATCATGCGGCCAGCCGAATGGATCAGTTTTATCGCGCAGTTTGCCCGGTTGAGCCGACGCCAGCGGCAGGCAGGCATTGCCCTGCTGCATGGCAACTCGCCACACGACGCGACCATCGCGCTGCTGGAAAGTGTGGCCCAGCCGCGATTGGCCTGTCCCGCCTGCCATTCAGACCATTTGCACCGGCACGGCCATGCGCACGGCTTGCAGCGCTACCGCTGCGTTCCCTGCGGGCGCACCTTCAATGCGCTCACCGGCACGCCGCTGGCCCGCTTGCGCCACAAGGCGCTGTGGCTCGACTACGCCGATTGCCTGCTGGCATCGGATTCCGTGCGCAAGGCGGCGTTGCAGCTGGGCGTGCACCGGAATACCACCTTTCGCTGGCGCCACCGGTTTTTATCGCTGGCAAGGACGGACCGGCCGCATGGCCTGCACGGCATCGCCGAAGCCGACGAGTTGTATCTGCTGGAATCGGAAAAGGGAGCCAAGAAAATGACGCGTCCGGCCCGTCGCCGGGGCGGCCATTCCCTCAAGCGCGGCATTTCCAATGAACAGGTCTGCATCCTGGTGGCGCGCGACCGCACGGGCCAGACCCTGGATTTCATTACGGGCAAAGGGGCGCTGACGCAGGCGCAGCTGCATCGCTGTTTGTTGCCCGTCATCGACAAGGATGTGTTGTTGGTCACCGATGGCCATGCCGCCTACCGGGCTTTTGCTCGGGAAGCGGGCATCAGCCATCAGGCCGTCAACTTGCGCGCCGGCATCCGTGTGCGGGGTGCCGCCCACGTGCAGAACGTCAATGCGTATCACAGCCGTTTGCGGCAATGGCTGGGGCCATTTCATGGCGTGGCGACACGCTACCTGCCGAACTACCTGGGGTGGCGCTGGATACTCGATGCCGGGCGCATCCGCTCACCGGAAACGCTGTTGAAAGCAACATTGGGCGCATTCCCACACCTGACGGTGACATAGCCAATAAAAAAGCCTCCCGCAG
Organism: Janthinobacterium sp. OK676; assembly: GCF_900103595.1. Lineage (NCBI taxonomy): Bacteria > Pseudomonadati > Pseudomonadota > Betaproteobacteria > Burkholderiales > Oxalobacteraceae > Janthinobacterium > Janthinobacterium sp. OK676. Next base: position 208,484 of record NZ_FNHA01000004.1, on the reverse strand, counting down.
GGGAGGCTTTTTTATTTGATTCTGGCGGAGACGGTGTCCGTAGAACATCCCTATGAAAAACGGCGCATACTTCGGCGCTACCCCCCTGCCTACCCCCCTAGAACGACTGGGGTGGAAAGGTTGTTAGTCAATGGCAAAGTGAATCGCCAGGAGTCTGCCAGACAACCGCGAACCGTTCAAAATTGCTTCGTTAACGCTCTGCTAGCGAGAGCCAGTCATCAGAACCGTGACGGCAAACGGGATGTAGCACATTTCGATTTAGTCGACGATATACTGCCTGGCGTCCTAAATTGGAGTCTACCAAACTTAGGAAAATATAAGCCAGCGTCAGCCAGTTCGACTACAAATAACGAAGTAATGCCGGCTAACTGGGTATCGATGCAATGCATTCAGCGCCATCTTGGGCGACTGTGCAGTCTAGTGCGCCATCGCGGGTAAGGCAGGCCATTTTTGTTCAAGAACAAAGCTAGTGCAGCCACCAAGGACGTTTTTGTCCATACAGTTTGTCTCGACGCAAGCGACTCCATTTCTCGAGACGGTCATTCAATTCCGCATGCAGCGTCACGAAGAATCGTCCGAAAGAATTCGCGGCAACAGAGCTCAATGGCCACATCTGATAACGAGCATCGGCTATCTTCAAGAACAGGCGCGAATGCCTCCAGAAGTCTTCTTTAAACGGCGCACGCAACATTAATTCGAACCAGTGGCGTGTCCATCTATTTCGCTGATAAGCCTGCCAGGCGGCCTCTCTTGCCTCTCCAACCATGCCAGTCGCGCCTGCGTACTGCCCCAACAACCTAAGGGACTGCGGGCATTCGTCGCGGAAGCCTGCAACCGTGAGAGCGCGGCAAAGATTGACTGGCTCTCCAATCGCTAATTGCTGAGCAATATAATCGTCAAGTGCTCTCCCTTGCTCGGCACTCTCCGCCGCGTAAACCTCATATGCGATTTCAGTGTCGCTCTGCGCGAGGTTCAGTCTATCGAAACAGATTTGAGATACGTCGAGCAAATCTGCGCTGCGCCAGAGTAACCAGGTAAAGACTGAAATGCCGTGGTAGCTACGGACGACCTTCGTCAGGGGCATATGGTGCGCCAATGCCAGCAACGGCTTCGCATCTTTCCGGACATGGGTAAAACCCATTACCAGTTGCTGCCAAAAGTGAGCAATCAAACGCTGCTGAGTAGGCCCCGCAGCCCTTATCCATTCAAGCCACGTCTCAGCAGCAACGGGGTCCGCGAGGACGATAGCCTCCACACAGTCCTGACTGAGATGGTCCAATGCCAATCTGGCGTCAGCGTCAGAAAGCTTGGAGTCAAAAGCAAAATAACTGGTCCATGCGGCATCCTGCCAAGCATCCCAAGCCTTCTCACTCTCTTCGTCTGTCATCGGTTCAAATGAATTTCGTAAACGTTCATCTGGAATACGGGACGAAAGCACTGGGGGCAGCAAGTCGGAGTCTCTAACTTCCCTCTCTTCGATGGCCACCAAGTTGGGGGCGTAGTTCAGATTGAGAACACGTTGTAATGCGCCTGCCACTGCAGCGGCCACAGCAGCGACGCCTTCGGCGCCGCAACGAGCTATGAGACCGTACGAAGACAAAGCCATTCTTTGGAGCGCAGCATTTGGCTCAATCATACGCATGCGACATGCCGCGGCTAATACGCGTGAGCCGGCGTGCTCCTCTAATGCCTCACGGCGGCTGTGCAGAGCGGACGCACTCCAATCCGAATCAACGACTATTTGAACGAGGCCAGAGTCCTCTGTTCGAGCGACCGCTGCAAGTGCGTGAGCACGAATTAGCCAATCCGAATGGCACACCAACTGCGGCAACGACTCCCTAAAGGCGCTAGGTAGCGAAGTGTTCGAGTAAGCAACGAAGAGCAAGGCGTTGCACAACTTTGTCGTGTCGCCTCCACTCTCTATGCGCCTCCACTCTCTTTCGATAACGCCATCTTCAGCAGCTTTCAACATTTCCACCGAGCGGCGAGCGATGCCAGTGTTGGCGCACTTTTGAAAGAGCGCGAATTGCTCATTGCCATCGAGATGTGGCAATACTGCCTCGGTCGCGTAGTGCTGCACGAAAGGTGCGTCCTGCTTGTTGAGTCCGCGCGCGGCTTCATTCCCACTACACTCGATTGCGATGTTGGTCAGCGCCGGGACGAGCGAAGGCTCTATCAACGCACTGGCACCTAACAGTGGTTGAATGCCTTGGCGCAGCGGCAGTTTATCTCGCCTCAACACGTCAGATATCAGTTCCCTATATTTTTTGGACGCCAATTCAGGCATGAATCGGCAGATGCCTGTTGCAGCATTTTCGAAGAAATGCTGTTCCGCCGTTTGTCCCATGAGCATGTATAAATCATCGGGTTTGGTGTCTGCAAACTTGGCCGCGGTTTCCGCCAAATTTGCGGGAATAATAGTCGTAGGGTCGCACGGGTCGACCGCACACATTTTTTCTCTCAACGACCATGACTCCCTCGGGCCGTCGGATTGCGTCAGTTCTTCGTAGAGCGCTTTTGCCTCCGCGCTGTCGAGTAATGCTCCGGTCGATGTCAACAGACGCCACAATGCCCACTTTCCTTTCTCGGACACTTCTGGTTCGCGCAGCCTTGAGCTCTCACGCAAAATAGCGCCGCGAGTTTTTTCCCAGTCTTCAGTGTTGTACTGGACCAGTTGCAGGAATTCGTCATGCAAGCTGTAAAAACTCGATAACAGAGAGGTCCCCAAGGACCAGACCACCATCTGTTGAGCGAACGGGGCTAGTGATTGGCCACGCATTAACAAGAACGCCAGCGAATGGTAGGGTTTAACGTCACGGCTGATGCACACGCCGTTCACTTCGTCCAGAATCGTCCTCTCCGCTTGCGACAGGTTTCGCAGTCGTTCCTCATATTCCTTCTGGCGATTCTGAACTTGGACCTTTTTCTCCGCCTGGTCAATACCCCCAATATTATCGACAGCATCGGAACGTAAGGTAAGCCACGTCGCTATGCGCTCATGCATCGTGGCCCAAGCTTGGCTGTCATCACGAATCGCACTGAGGGTGGCACCTATGAGACCATTATCCGGGGAATGCCCTTTCTCAATCGCGAATTGAGCTGCATCGAGGACCAGGCCAGTTCGGCGACGCGCCAAGCCAAGAAGAGCGACTTCTTCATTCGACGGTCTGTTCTGCAAATTGCAATATCTGCAGAACAGAACAGCACCAACCTTAGAGTCTTTGCCGGCATCCAAAAACGCGACCATCACGGCCGCGAGCATTGCATCGGCAGTAAAATCGAGCGCCTCAATCGGCTCAATCAAACGTTCAAGGTGTTCAGCTGGGTCACGACCATTGCGTACCTCCTTGTCCAGCTCGGAAACAATCCAAAGCCCTAGCGCGAGTGACAGTCCGTTCCGATGGATGGCGTAGTGATTACTCTCCCACGGGACCGGCTGGAAAAATTGGCTGTCAGCAGCTGCACTTAGACCCGCAACGAAATCGGTGGAATACACATCCAGGTCATTGGTTTGTTTTGCGTTGACGCGGCGCATAAATTCGGCCGCAAGTCCCTGCAAAGTCTGCGCGAATTTTCTCGGCTCGAGCTGCACGGCGCTGTCTCGACATGCTTTGTTCATGTATTCGAACAGCAGTCGCTCAGGATGCAATTCTTCTAGTCCATTTATTTCGCGTTTGTCTAACACCTCGAGCGCAATGCCCAACAGACGTGGATTTCTGAGCGCAACAAACACCTGTGGCGGCATTTGGTTTCGCTCAATTTCAAGCGACTTCAAAATTTCAGACAGCTCTTGCTCAGTCCACTCCGGGACGTTTAGCTGTCGACACGGTGAGGCCACCGTATCAGCTACGCGCTGCGCAACCTCCGGCCGAGCTGAGACAATGAGCCTTCCACCAATCGACTGAACGTAGGCCGAGAGCGACTCAATCCACTGTCGCCAATTTACATCCGGAGATTGATTAATACCGTCCAGGTAAACGACCAACCGGGCGCGTTCAGCCTGCGGCGATGTCTCCCATGTTTTCAGTCGTCGGCGCCAGCGCTTTAGAGCATCGCCATGTATGGTCTGCTCCGACTGCATCGCAAGCTTATTTGCGACGAATCCTTCCAAGTCATACAGACGCGCAGGGTCTCTACACTCATCGGGAAGAATGAAGACTAGAATCGGTGAGTGCGCCAGTTCATTCCAAGTCGAAGCTAGTAGCCAAGTCTTCCCTGCCCCTTCGCAGCCTTGCAGCATCCAGAATCCTTCGTCTGGTGGCGAGGTAAGCGCTACCGCAAGCTCATTCGCCAACGCAGGGCGCGCTCGGTAGTTGCCGGCGTTGCTGTCGAAAGGCGCAACCGGTTGATGGAGGATTCCTCGAGCAACCCGAACGCTGGCGAAAATTTTCTTGAACCATTTCTCACTGCTCGCACGTGCATAGCTGAAAGATGCGAGCGGGCTGGTTAGCCTCGACAACATCTCAGCCGGCAATCGGCTGTCGACCCTGGATTCCATTTCAGAAAGCGCCCCCGCTATCCTCTCTGCTTTGTCAGGAAGATTTTCTGCAAAAAAACGTCGAGCGACTTCAGTGGCTAAGGAGAGGAGCACTGCCAATGCTGGCTGGCGTAAACTAGATTCTTCCCAATCCAACAACAGCAGCTCGATGCCAATGTCATCACAGGCCTTCGCGTAGAATTCAGCGTGCTGTGCGCTCACTGGACACGTAACTGCCAGCACGAAGAGGTCAATATGCTCAACGCCCCGCACACCAAGTTCCAACAGCTTGTCGGAAACAGCGGGCCTTTTCAAGTCGCCGACGTATCGTTTTGCCTCGAAATACACGGTCCCGTCGTCACCATCCCGCCCGCCCTGCGAACCGCTCGCAGCGAGCCTAAATGACCGGCCGCAGGCATGTGTCAAAACTTCCGCGACCAGCCCTTCGAAGCCGTCAGGTCCCGCAGCATTCAACGCTATCATTCCTTCCCGCAGCACATCTAGGTAATCTAGCGGCTTGCCGGTGCTATCTGAGTTTTTCTCTGCTGGTGATTGCATGCGTCGCGAAAGTAAGAGGTCTGGACAATAGCAGCACGTTACCGAATTTGGATTCAGTTGCAGGGCTGGTCGTTCTGAATAGAATACCATTTGCCTGCAGGAATAAAGCGTCTAGCGACGACAGCTCTGCACCCAGCGACGATAAACAAGGGCCAGGCACTACAAAAATCTGTAAATAGGCGCAAGTAGACGGTAATCCCCCCATTTTTAGAGCGCGCTAAAAGTAGAGGTTAATTGGCCAAGGCAAGCCTCTGTTTTGGTGTGATGCCGCCAAGTGCCATGTTGGGCCGGTCGTGATTGTGAGTCCACAGCCAGCGGGTTGCAAAATCCTGGATCTCATCGAGCGTTTCAAACAGATGATGAGCCAACCCGTCGTAGCGCACCATTCGGTTATAGCGCTCGACATAAGCATTCTGTTGCGGCTGGCCAGTCTGAATGAAGTCGATGCGAATACCGCGTTTGGCGGCCCAGGCCAACGTCACAGCGCTGATGTACTCCGGGCCCTTATCGCAGCGAATGACCTGGGGTTTGCCACGCCATTCGATGATTCTGTCAACGGACCGGATGACCCGTTCAGACGGCAATGAGAAATCAACCTCGATACTGAGCCCCTCAGGCGGTCACGTGGAATGTCGAGTTGCAGCTCTCCGTCCGGCGTCAGAACCTTCTTGGGCATGGTGCCGTTTCTATGACTCTTGCTCGTCGCATCCTCGTTGGCCAAGTGATGTGTCAATTCGGCCGCCAGCATTCGCTCGGCCAGCATCTTCTTGAGCTGGCCGGCCAAGCCAGAGTCACCGGGAATAGACTCAGCGTTCTTGTCCTGAACTTGGGCCAGCAGCTGGTCGATCAGCTCACCTGGGAATGGATACGGCTCTTTCTTCTTGCGGGGTTTCTTGGTAGTCATCGTGTCGGTCATGGAACATCCCTATCGGTATTATTTCATGGCCCCGTTTCACACAGAAATTCTTACAGGCTCGACCCCAGCACCGAACCGCTGTCGGGATTGCCTCCCTTCAGGCATCCTTCACACGTTGAGCACGAAGTGCGAATAAGCAGGTGTGAAGTTAGCTAACCGGCCCGCCGGTTAGCTAACTTCACCTATCCTGCCCCGCTTCGCGCAGCGACTGAACCACTAAAATCGTCGGACGCAACGTCGACCAAACCCCTTTTTTGGCACGGCTGAAAGAAAATAAGGCCTTATAAGGCCTTATTTGTGCCATATCTGCTTCAACCGTGTCAGATTTGTGGTTCAACCGTGTCAGATTTGTGATTCAACCGTGGCAGATTTGTGGTTTAACCGTGCATGTTCCGCACGACATGAGGGCGATTAAATAGTAAGCGTCTTCCCAGCGCCGTCTGGACTCCCTGACCACCGTCATTCATGATCGAATTTTGGCACAGCATTTGTGCCCACAAATTCTGATTATGGACACAAATTTTCAACCAATCACTTCGACGAATGCGCGCGGCCATTATCGGCAGCATTCTTTAGAGTTCAAGCGCGCATTGGTGGCGTTGTCGCTGGAACCGGGCGTCTCGGTGGCTCGCATTGCACGCGAACACGGCGTCAACGCCAACCAGGTGTTTAGCTGGCGCCGCCTCTATCAACAAGGACGCCTCGGCGTGCCTGCGTTGATTCGCGACGATGGCCTATTGCCAGTGGTGCTGGCGCCAACGGCGCCTGCTCCGGGCAACTCCACCGCCGACGCCGACGCCGACGCCGACGCCGACGGCACGATCATGCTGGAGCTGGGCGAAGTGCGCGTGCGAATCGAAGGCCAGCCCAACGCGGCCGCGCTGGCGCAGGTGCTCGATCGGGTTCTACGATGATCGGCCTGCCCGCCGGCACCAAGGTATGGCTTGCCGCCGGCACCACCGACATGCGCTCCGGCTTCAACGGCCTGGCTGCCAAAGTGCAGACGGCGCTGGAGGAAGATCCGTTCAGCGGCCACGTATTCGTGTTCCGGGGCCGGCGCGGCGACCTCATCAAACTCCTGTGGTGGAGCGGCGATGGCCTGTGCCTGCTGGCCAAGCGGCTTGAGCGTGGTCGCTTCATCTGGCCGCAGGCTACCAACGGTTCGGTGGCGTTGACGCAGGCGCAACTGTCGATGCTGCTTGAAGGCATCGACTGGCGGCGGCCGGAACGGACCTGGAGACCAACGTCGGCCTTGTAAACGACACAAGGCTCGCGTAAACTTGGCACATGCTCAGCCCAGCCGACCTGCCCAACGACATCGCCGCCTTGAAGGTGCTGCTGCTCGCTCAAAACGAGGTGGTTGAAGGGCTGCGCGAACAGCTGAACACGCGCGCCGTCGAGATCGAGCACCTCAAGCTGCAGATCGCCAAATTGCGGCGCATGCAATTCGGCCGCAAATCGGAAAAGCTGGATCATCAAATCGAGCAGCTGGAGCTGCAACTGGAAGACCTGCAAGCCGACGAGGCCGAGGCGGCGCGCGAGATGCCGGCGGCCGACCAGGCGCCGCGAAAGAAGTCTGTGCGCCGGCCGTTGCCCGATCATTTGCCGCGAGACGAAAAGGTGTATGCGCCGCCGGCCGATGCTTGCCCGGCTTGTGGCGGCGGCCTGCGGCCGCTGGGCGAGGACGTGGCCGAGCAACTGGAGTTCGTGCCGGCCAGCTTCCGCGTGATCCGCCATGTTCGTCCGAAACTGGCGTGCTCCTGCTGCGACGCCATCGTCCAGGCGCCGGCGCCAAGCCGGCCGATTGAGCGCGGCATCGCCGGCCCCGGCCTGCTGGCGCATGTGCTGGTTGCGAAGTTCGCCGATCATCTGCCGCTGTACCGCCAGGCCGTCATTTACGCCCGCGAAGGCGTCGACCTCGATCGTGCGCTGCTGGCGGACTGGGTCGGCGCCGCTAGCGCATTGCTGCGTCCGTTGGTCGATGCCATTCGCCGCCACGTGCTGACGGCGTCGAAGCTGCATGCCGACGACACGCCGATCCCGGTGCTGGCGCCCGGCAATGGCAAAACCAAGACGGCCCGTCTGTGGACTTACGTGCGCGATGACCGGCCCGCCGGCGACACCACGCCAGCGGCGGTTTGGTTTGGCTACACGCCCGACCGCAAGGGCATCCATCCGCAAACCCACTTGGCCAAGTTCGAGGGCGTGCTGCAAGCCGATGCCTACGCTGGCTTCAACGCTTTGTTCGAAGACGGCACGATCCAGGAAGCGGCTTGCTGGGCGCACGCGCGGCGTAAATTCCACGACCTGCACGCGGCGCGCGCGACGCCGCTGACCACCGAGGCGCTGCGCCGGATCGCCGAGCTCTATTTGATCGAGGCCAAGATCCGGGGCAAGCCGCCCGACGAACGACGACAAGTTCGGCAAGCCCGCTCGCGCCCGCTGCTCGAGGACTTGGAGCACTGGCTGCGCTCCACGCTCGATACGCTGTCGCGCAAGTCCGACACGGCGGCGGCGATCCTGTACGCGCTCAAGCTCTGGCCGGCGCTGCTGCGCTACTGCGACGACGGCGCCATCGAGATTGACAACTCGGCGGCCGAACGCGCCTTGCGTGGTGTCGCCATTGGTCGGCGCAACTATCTGTTCGCCGGCGCCGACAGCGGCGGCGAACGGGCCGCCGCGATCTACTCGTTGATCGGCACGGCCAAGCTGAACGGTGTCGCACCCGAAGCCTGGTTGCGTCACGTGCTGACGCATATCACCGATCATCCCGTCAACCGGGTTGATGACTTCTTGCCTTGGAACTGCAAGCTGCCAGCAGCCCTTTGAGATCACGCCGCTTCCCAGCGGTGTTGTGACTTTCTGAAATAAACGCGACGAAAGGTATTGCGGCACAGGGCTAGGCCAACTTGATTTTGCTAAAAGCTGCGACGATTTTTCGCTGAATAGCTGCGACTAATCCAAAGGGATAACGAAATGGCTGCGAACGACGTCGTCCCTGAACTGACAACTTCCGTAACGCCACCAGCAGAGGCAGGGAGCGGCTGGTTCCGCCCCAGGCTGGGTGAAAACTTCAAATCTCAAAATATTTGTGGGTAGGGTTACCATTCCCGCCACCGAGAAAACGGGGTAGCGCGCGTTTTGAGAGGCCGATTTTTGAAGAACCAGAATTTTTCTGCGTTTCCACACAGCCTGGCCTCAAAGCAGAAGTTCAGCTTGGCGGCAGAGGTCTCCCTAAGCGCACCCTCCCCACACTGTCATTTTCGAAATGTTGAGTGATGAGCAATCCATATATACCTAGAGATCGGAGAATGTAGTGTAGGACGGGAGCGATTCGCATAGCAAAACTAATATGCGGTTTACTTGCACACAGGACACAGATATAGTCTAGGCAACAAATTAGTGCGGACCTGATTGGAGCATTTAGGCATGAACTCATCTTATACCCGTCCCATCAGGCCTGTAATCCTTGTCGTGGACGACACGCCGGATAATCTTCTGTTGATGGCCAACTTGCTCAAGGATAGTTATACGGTCAAAGCAGCGAATAACGGCGAGAAAGCACTGCGCATCGCGCGCGATGCACCGCCGCCCGACCTCATCCTGCTTGACATCATGATGCCTGGGATGACCGGCCACGAAGTGGCGCAGGCACTGCAGGGCGACCCGGCCACGCGCGACATACCCATCATCTTCTTGACCGCTATGGCCTCCAGCGAGGACGAGACGCACGGTCTGGAGCTGGGCGCGGCCGATTACATCACCAAACCGATCAGCCCGCCCGTGGTGCTGGCGCGCGTACGCACCCAACTCAAGGTCAAAGACGCGGCCGACTTCCTGCGCGACAAGAACGAGTACCTGGAACAGGAAGTCCAGCGCCGCACGCGCGAGCTGGGCGCGATCCAGGATGTCACGATCCACGCCATGGCCTCGCTGGCCGAGACGCGTGACAACGAGACCGGCAACCACATCCGCCGCACCCAGCACTACGTCAAGGTGCTGGCCGAACATCTGAGCGAGCATCCGCGCTTCCGCGCTTTCCTCGACCCCGACACCATCAAGCTCTTGTTCAAGTCGGCGCCGTTGCACGACATCGGCAAGATCGGCATCCCCGACCGCATCTTGCTCAAGCCTGGCCGCTTCGAACCCGAGGAATTCGAGATCATGAAGACCCACACCACGCTCGGGCGCGACGCCATCGCCCACGCCGAACAACAACTGGGCATGGACGTCGACTTCCTGCGCCTGGCCAAGGAGATCGCCTACTCACACCAGGAAAAATGGGACGGCAGCGGCTACCCCGAAGGCCTGGCCGGCGACGCCATCCCGATTTCGGCGCGGCTGATGGCGGTGGCCGACGTCTACGACGCCCTGATCAGTCGTCGCGTCTACAAGGAAGGCATGCCGCATGAAAAGGCAGTGCAAATCATCGCCGAGGGGCGCGGCTCGCACTTCGATCCCGACGTCTGCGACGCCTTCCTGGCCAACCTGCCCGCCTTCCAGCAGATCGCCGCGCGCTACGCCGACAGCGACCAGGACATGGCCAAGCAGGCTGCCGCCATCGCACACACCCTGCCTGCACAGTGAGCGCCGGCATGCGTTCGCCCCTGGCTTATCTTGAACGGCTGCGCCTGCGCCAGAAGCTTGCGGCCGGCTTTTGCGCAGTGCTGCTGCTGGCCCTGGCGCTGGGGTTGCAAAGCCTACGCACCCAAGACCAGTTGAGTAGCGACATGCAGCGCCTGCTCAGCGAGGGCATGATCGGCATCGTACAGGTCAAGGAGGCCCGCATCCAGCTCAACCGCTTCGAGCTAATGCTGCACAAGGTGGCCAACTCCCCGGACCCTGTTGCCGTCGACAAGGCGCTCGAACAGCTAGACAAGACGCGCGAGCAGCTACACTTTGCCGTCGACGAGGCCCGCGCCACCCTGCTGCGCATCGACAACCAGCAACGCCATAACGTCTTTGAAAGCATGCTGGCGCGCGCCGAGCGCATCGCCGACGAGGCAATCGAACTGGCGCGGCTGCACCGCAACGCCGAAGCCAACGCCCTGCTCAACAGCGAGCGCTTCCAGCACGCGATGCGCACCGCCGACCGGCAGATGGCCGAGATCGCCGCCGTCAAGGATTCCAACGCCCGCAGCACCATCTACCAGATTCGCCAATTCGCCCTCACCAGCAGCACCCTCACCTACGCCCTGCTGATCGGTGGCCTGGCGGTGGCGCTGCTATGCGCCTGGTGGATCAGCATCTCGATCCGGCGCCCGGTCAACCGCCTGCGCGAGGCGGTCGATGCGCTGGCCGCCGGCCAGCTCGACAGCGTGATTCCGCATACTGACTACCAGAACGAAACGGGCGACCTGGCCCGCGCCATCGCCAAGTTGCAGGTCGAATCGCGCCAGCTCGACATGCAGCGCTGGATCAAGTCGCAGGAAGCCTCGATCCAGGCCGAACTGCAGCAAGCGGCCAGCCTTGACCAGGCCGCGCAGCGCCTGTTGACGCTACTCGCGCCGCTGGTGCAGGCTGGCCAGGGCGCGCTCTACTTGCTTGACGAAAACGCCGCCGCATTGCGCCTTGCCGCCAGCTACGCCGCCGATCCGGACCATCCGCCGGCGCCGCAACTGGCGTTGGGCAGTGGCCTGCTGGGTCAGTGCGCGCAGGACCGCCAGCCGCTCCGGCTCGACGCCCTGCCGGACGACTACGTGCAGATTCACTCGCAACTGGGGCGGTCGCGCCCACGCCACCTGCAGGTGCTGCCACTGCTGCACGGCGAGCGCCTGATGGGCGTGCTGGAGCTGGCCGGCTTCGACGCTCCCAGCGAATCGGGCCGGGTGCTGATGGACGAGCTGCTGCCCAAACTGGCGATGTCGCTGGAAATCAAGGCACGCAGCCACGCGGTGCAGGCCATGGCGATCGAACTCGAAGCGCAGCAGGTGGTGCTGAAAGCCACCGAGGCCTGGTATCGCGGCATCATCGAGGCTGCGCCGGACGGCATGCTGGTAATCGATGTGCACGGCCTGATCATGATGACCAACCCGCAGCTCGACCAGCTGTTCGGCTACGAGGCCGGCGAGTTGGCCGGCTTGCCGATCGAAACGCTGGTGCCGCCGGAGGCGCACGGGCGCCACGTCGGCTCGCGCAATGGTTTCATCGAGCAAGGCACGGCACGCCAGATGGGCATGACAGGCGCCGACCTGCACGGTATGCGCAAGGATGGCAGCCGCTTCTCGGTCGAGATCGGCCTGTCGCGGCTGCCGGCTATCGCCGAGCGCGGCGTTTGCGTGTGCGCCTCGGTGCGCGACATCAGCGACCGCAAGCTGGCGGAGGCCGAGGTTCTGCGCGCCAAGGAGATCGCCGAGGACGCTACGCGCGCCAAGAGCGATTTCCTGGCCAACATGAGCCACGAGATCCGTACGCCGATGAACGCAATTATCGGCATGAGCCATCTGGCGCTACGCACCGATCTCGACAAAAAACAGCGCAACTACATCGAGAAGGTGCACCGCTCGGCCGAGAACCTGCTGGGCATCATCAACGACATTCTTGACTTCTCCAAGATCGAAGCGGGCAAGATGAACATAGAGCAGGCCCCGTTCCGGCTGGAGGACGTGCTGGAGAATTTCGCCAGCATGATCGGCCTGAAGGCCGAGGAAAAAGGCCTGGAACTACTGTTCGCCACTTCGGCCGACCTGCCGACCGCATTGGTAGGCGATTCGCTGAGGCTGGGTCAGGTATTGGTCAACCTCGGCAACAACGCCGCCAAGTTCACCGAACGCGGTGAGATCGTGGTCGGGATCGAGATGGCTGCCGACGCCGGGGATCAAGTCGAGCTTCACTTCTGGGTGCGCGACAGCGGTATCGGCATGACGGCCGAGCAGTGCGAACGCATGTTCCACTCGTTCAGCCAGGCAGACAGCTCGACCACGCGCAAATACGGAGGCACCGGGCTAGGTCTGGCCATCTCCAAGAAGCTGGTGGAGCTGATGGATGGCCGGATCTGGGTCGAGAGCATGCCGGGCGAGGGCTCGACCTTCCACTTCAGCGCCCGTTTCGGACGCCAGACCGAGGTGCAGCCGCGCCGCATGTTCCACGCCGACGAGCTGCTCGGCCTGCGCGTGCTGGTGGTCGACGACAACGCCAGCGCGCGCGAAATCTTGTCGACAATGGCTCGCAGTTTCGGCTTGGAGGTGGACCTCGCCGACAGCGGCCACAGCGCGCTGCGCACCATGGTCGAGGCTGAGCGCAAAAGCCTGCCCTACGACTTGGTGCTACTGGACTGGCGCATGCCGGGCATGGACGGCGTCGAAACGCTGCAGCGCATGCAGAGCGGCGCCGTGACTCACATCCCTTCTGTCATCATGGTGACTGCCTTCGGCCGGGACGACGCTCAGGAAGCGGCGGCGCTCCAGCAGGTGGCGCTGCCAGCCGTGCTGACCAAGCCAGTCACCCCGTCGACGCTGCTCGAAGCAATCGGCGAGGTACTGGGCAAGGGCGTGGTGGCCGAAACGCGCCAGGCAGAGCGACAGGACCGCAGCGCGGCCGACCAGGCCCGCATGGCCGGCGCCCGCCTGCTGCTGGCCGAGGACAACGATATGAACCAGGAGCTAGCGCGCGAGCTGCTTGAAAGCGCTGGCATCGTGCTCACCATCGTAGGCGATGGGCAACAGGCGCTGGACCTACTGGCTCAAGCCGGGACCGTCGCCTTCGACGGCGTGCTGATGGACTGCCAGATGCCAGTGATGGATGGCTACGAAGCCACCCGCCGCCTGCGCGCCCAACCCCGCTACGCTCAGCTGCCGATCATCGCCATGACCGCCAACGCCATGGCCGGCGACCGCGAAATGGCGTTGACTGCCGGCATGAATGACCACATCTCCAAGCCGCTGAACGTCACCGCCATGTTCGCCACCATGAGCAAGTGGATCCGCCCGGCGCAGTCGGCATTAGCAGCGCCCCCAGCGGGGCAGCCAGATTCCGCAGGCAAAGTGGTTGCGGCCCTACCTGCCGAACTCCCCGGTATCGACCAGCGCGCCGGCCTGGCGACCAGCATGGGCCGGCAGGACCTTTACCTGCGCATGCTGGTGCGCTTCCGCGACGGCCACGCTAGACTGCGGGGGGAATTTGAGGCTGCGCGGCAAAGCGATGACCCCACAGCGGCGGCGCGGGTAGCCCACACCTTGCGCGGCACCGCCGGCAACGTCGGTGCCAAAGGCGTGGCGGCGACAGCTACCGCACTGGAACTGGCATGCAAAGCTGGTGTAGCCGAAGCCGAACTGGCTGTGCTGCTGACGGCGGTCGAAAACGAACTGGCGCCGGTGCTGCTCGGCCTGGCGGCACTGGGCAACTATACTGCAGCGGCAGAGAACACCCGGGCCGGGGCCATCGCAGCGGCTCCCGCCCTGCCGCCGGACGCGACCGCCACACTTGCCCAGCTGCGCAAGCTGCTGGCCGACAGCGACACCGCCGCGCTGGATGTGCTGGAGACATTGGAATCGCAAGCCGCCGGCCACCCGCTGGCGCGACAGCTGCGCAAAGTCAGCCAGGCAATTGAACGCTTCGACTTCGACGCTGCGCTGGAAGCGCTTGATGCCGTGGTGCAGCCAGCCTGACAAGCAAGGCCGCCGCGCGATTCGCCTTAGGCCGGGGGCGGCACCGACGGCAGGCTGACAATCAGGGTGGTGGTCTGGAGCTCGTCATCGACGGCGAAGGCCACCTCGCCGTATTGCGCGCGCGCCAGCAGGCGTGCCGAATACGTGCCCAGGCCGGTGCCGCCGGACTTACCGTCGGTGACGAACTTGTCAAAGAAGCGTTCGCGTATCGGTTCCGGGATCACACCCTTGTTGACTATCTCGATGCGCAACGGGCTTCCGGCGTACAGCGTGGCAATGACACGGGTGCGCTCTGGCGCTGCCTCGCAGGCGTTCTTGATCAGATTATTCAGCAGCGAATAGGTCAGCATGGCATCGCCCAGCGCTAGCGGAGCGTCGATGCCGACATCGAAATCGGTGTCGACCGCCAACACCAGCTGCTTACCCGCGTAAGTGGCGCGTGCCGTCTCAACCACCCGCCGCAACATGTCGCTGATGGGCAGCGGCGCTGCATGGAGCACGTATTTTCCCGTCTCGATCTTGTACAGCTCGGTGGACAGGTTGACCATGTCGGTCACCTGCAGCATGGCCTGCTCGGCCAGCCGCAAATTCTCAAGCTGTCGGCGGTCCATGTCGGCGGCGTCGATCAGCGACTGCACTATGCCGATGGCGCCGGCCAGCGGTCCCTTGAGGTCGTGCCGCGTCATGGCCTCGACGTCATCGCGCAGGCGGGCGATGGCGAGCATGTTGTCGTAATCGGCTTGCAGGTGGCGGCGCAGCTCGACGTAGCGCATGAAGTTGTCGACCCGCAGCTTCAGCTGGGCCGGGTCGATTGGCTTGGTAATGAAGTCCACCGCGCCCAACTCCATGCCTTGCAGGCGCGCGGCGTCGTCGGTAAGGGCGGTGACGAAGATGATGGGTACATTTTCTGCGCTGGGATGCTCGCGCATGCGGCGCGCCACTTCAAAACCGTCCATGCCGGGCATCATCACGTCCAGCAGCACTAGGTCTGGCGGCGTGTCGCCACAGCACAAGGCCAGTGCTTTCTCGCCGTTGTGCGCTGCCTTGATGCGGTAGCGGCCCTTGAACACATTGGCCAGCACGTACAAGTTGTCAGCGGTGTCGTCGACCAGGAGCAATGTCGGAGGCAACGGTTCCCTTGATTGTAAATGGACCGCCGCCGGTGGCTTGACGATCACATCGTCCACGGGTGTGGCGGCCTGCGGCGCGTCGATGTTCGTTTCCTTATCCGGCGCCGGTGCTGCAACCTGATGCGCCATCGCCCGCTTGATGCTGGTGGCCAGCCGGCCCGCCGTGTAGGGTTTGACTAGCAGGTCGCTGACACCGCTGCTGATGGCCGTTTCGATGCGGCTGCGCTCGGCCTCGGCGGTGATCATAATGAACGGCATGTGCACATGGCGCGGACTGGAACGAATCATCTGCAGTAGGGCGATGCCGGTCAACGCCGGCATATTCCAGTCGGAGATCACCAAATCATAACGCTTGCGCTCAATCATGCGCCAAGCTTCAGAGCCATCGGCTGCGAGATCCACCGATCCGTAGCCAAGCGAGGCCAGTTGGCCAGCCGTGACCTTGCGCATTGTTTCAACATCATCAACCACCAGTATTCTCAGCACTTGTGCCATGTCTCCCCCATGTGAGGCCTGCTACGTGGGGTAGCACACCGTTTCATTTATTATGCGGCATTTTTTTATCGATTTGAAACGAAAGCATTTCAAGCCGTCAAGGTCGGCTTCTGGCCCAGGCTGTATAAAAACGTCAATCGCTGTGACGCCATCATCGATCAAATCCTGCAACTAGCCAAGACGTCACTGGGCAGACGCTTACATTAAATACCATGAAGAATCCTGTGCAGAACAACTGCGTGCCTGGCTCAAACGCCACCACCTGCGAAGCGCGGCCAGAATTTCGTCGCATTTCTGGCCTTCAGCGACGATACCCGCAGCAACAATCAACTGGTGACGCCAGGACGGCGATCCGGTCTGCGCCAGTGCCGCCGTGCTGGTACCGATCCTGCCTCACCCTTGAAGAGAAACACGTCCCAAGTGACTCCTTCCTCCCGCCACAGTACCTTGGCGCGCCAACGCTCAACGAGGCGCGCTTCAGCGGCCTGCCTGGAGTGTCGGCAAGCAGCGGAAAATGGGGTAGCAGGATCTAAGCAAGCGCCAAGGAAGCTACCGTCCTGGCCTCCGTAAGACTCCAGGGCCGCTTGCCGGCCTGGTTCAGGAACGCGTGCCAGCACGGGATGTGGACAGTGGCTGCAAGGCGCCTGAACACGCATGCCAGTCCTCAGCCTGCGCAAGGATACTCCATGGGATATGCCATCACACGACAGGCGGTGCGGGATTGGTGCAAAAGTCAGACCATGCCTGCATCAGCACGATACGCTTGTCGAACAAGTCGCCGCGCCGGTAGGCCGCTTCCACCCTGTCCGGCAAGCGGTGCGCCAGCGCATGCTCGCATACCTCACGTGAAAAGGCGTTGGCTGCCGCCTCGGCGCACCAGTCACGGAAGGAAGAACGGAAACCGTGCACGGTGATATCCTCAAGCTGCATGCGGCGCAAGACTGCCGTCAAACTCATGTCCGACAACTGCGTGCCACGCTTGCGGCCTGAAAAGATGATGTCCCCCTGACGCGGCACTGCGCGCAGCAGCGCAAGCGCCCCACCAGAGAGCGGCACGCGATGCTCCTTGCCTGCCTTCATGCGCTGCGCTGGAATGGTCCACAGGGCCGCCTCCAGGTCTATCTCCGGCCACCGCGCACCCCTGACCTCTCCTGAGCGCGCAGCCGTCAGGATGGCAAACGCCAGCGCCCTGGCAGCAATCCCTTCCTGACCCGATAAGGCGGCCATGAATCTGCCGATCTCTTGCCACGGCAGGGCCGGTCGGTTTTTCACTGGAGAAACCTTGTTCGGATTGGCCAGCAGATTTTCCAGATGGCCTTTCCAGCGCGCCGGATTTTCTCCCTGACGAAAGCCGCTGACCGTTGCCCAGTCGAGTATGCATTCGATTCTGCCGCGTATGCGCGTTGCCGTCTCCGTCTTTGACAACCAGATTGCATCGAGCACCTTGACGACCAGATCGGTGTCGATCGCCGCGACAGGCAGCGCCCCCACCAATGGGAACACATAAGCGGCCAGGGTGTTTTCCCACTGCGCCACATGTTTGACATTTCTCCAGCCATGCCGGTGCGCAGCGATATAGGATGCCGCGCACTGCTCAAAGGTCATTTGACGCGCACGCGCCAGCATCCCGGCCTGTTTTTCCTGGCGGCGCATTGCCAGCGGATCGCGCCCTTCGCTCAGCAGCAAACGGCATTGCCGCGCCTTTTTGCGCGCCTCGACCAGATCGACTGCCAGACAAGAACCCAGCCCCATTTCGTGACGCCTGCCAGCTACGCTATAACGAAACAGCCAGCTCCTGGCGCCAGCGCCGGATACTTGCAGCACCAGTCCGCCGCCATCCCCGTAATACCCTGGCTCCCTGGCGCGACCGACGACCAGCGCCGACAGCTTGTTCATCCTGATTGTCATTACCCCACTCCCGCATTGCGAGATCCCGTACTAATTTTAGCGCGCGATCAAGCGCGTGCTGGCAACGACACTTGATCCCGCGCAAGGTCAGTTGCGGCAACAGGCGGGACATAACAGGATCGGTGACGTACGCTTGAAGGCAGCGCACACAGCCATTGCTACCCCCCAGCCTACCCCCCAGCAGATGCAGGATTGACGCGGCAGGCAGCGGACGCTGGTGGATGGATTTACGTGGTTTCTCCTATGAGGAGCGGAAATGAAAAAACCCGCCGAAGCGGGTTTTTAAAAATACTGGCGGAGACGGTGGGATTCGAACCCACGATACAGGTATAAGCCGTATGCATCCTTAGCAGGGATGTGCCTTCGGCCACTCGGCCACGTCTCCTAGCTGATTACTCAACTATGTCTCTGTAGCTAACTGCGCTGCAGCGACGAACGTCATAATATCGATTGCCCCCCCTTTGGTCAAGGGCGTGGGGCAATATTTTTGGATATTTAAGCTTTTTCCAGCTCGAACGCCTTGTGCAGCGCGCGCACGGCCAGTTCCATGTACTTTTCATCGATCAGCACGGAAATCTTGATCTCGGAAGTGGAGATCATCATGATGTTGATGCCCTCTTCCGACAGGGTACGGAACATCTGCGACGCGACGCCGACGTGGCTGCGCATGCCCACGCCGACGACGGACAGTTTCGACACTTTTGCGTCGCCCGTGATGCTGGCCGCGCCCAGTGCTTCGCGGTTCGATTCCAGCACGGCCAGCGCGCGCGTGTATTCGCCGCGCGAGACGGTGAAGGTGAAGTCCGTTTTACCGTCGACCGACTGATTCTGTATGATCATGTCGACTTCGATGTTCGCGTCGGCCACCGGTCCCAGGATGTGGTAGGCCACGCCTGGACGGTCGGGCACGCCGAGCACGGTGATTTTGGCTTCATCGCGGTTGAAGGCGATGCCGGAGATGACTGCTTGTTCCATGTTTGTATCTTCCTCAAACGAAATCAGGGTGCCTGAATTGGCTTCTATTTCCAGCGGCAACATCGGGTCGGTCAGCGACGACAGCACGCGCGTGGGCACGCGGTAGTTGCCGGCAAATTCCACCGAACGCGTTTGCAGCACTTTGGAGCCCAGCGAAGCCAGTTCCAGCATTTCTTCAAAGGTGATGGTCTTCAGGCGGCGCGCCTCGGAGACCACGCGCGGGTCGGTCGTGTAGACACCGTCGACGTCCGTGAAGATCAGGCATTCGGACGCCTTCATGGCGGCGGCGATCGCCACGGCCGAGGTGTCCGAACCGCCGCGGCCCAGGGTCGCGATGTTGTCGTGTTCGTCGACGCCCTGGAAACCGGTAATGATGACGATCTTGCCCGCATCGAGGTCGCGTTTGACTTTTTCGTCATCGATCGACTGGATGCGTGCCTTGGTAAAGGCGGAATCGGTCTTGATCGCGACTTGCCAGCCAGCATAGGATACGGCTTGTTTGCCGATCGCCAGCAGTGCCATCGACAATAGGCCGACGGACACTTGTTCGCCTGTCGAGGCGATCATGTCAAGTTCACGGGGATCGGGTTGATCCATGATTTCCTTGGCCAGTCCAATCAGGCGGTTCGTTTCGCCCGACATGGCGGATGGCACCACCACGATTTGATGCCCAGCGTCGTGCCACTTGGCAACGCGCTTGGCGACATTCTTGATACGGTCAGTCGAGCCCATCGACGTACCGCCATATTTGTGGACGATTAAAGCCATAAGAGTGAAGTTTCCGCTCAAGAAGAATAAAAAAGGAGGGCTTTACTCTACATGCCGCAATGCAAAATAACAAGCTAAAAAGCGCATTAGCTCATACCGATTGCGCATATGGAAATAACCAATCCATGCAGTCCAGCTGGCTTGGGCAGCCGCTTGGCGGCTACCCCGGGAGTGGCCGTGGCGGCTGGCCCTGCGCTCAGCAGGAGACCCAGCGCAGGGCGACGCGGGGACGGTCCAGCAGACTCAGGCAATGGCAATCGAGACCGATACCGGCCGCGAACAGCAATTGTTGCGCCGCACAGACAAGGGGCAGGCGTTCGCGCTCCCAGGCGGGCACGTCAAACGCCTGGTAATGGTATTTCAAGCTCTTCGTGGGACGGTTCAAGGCCAGTTTCAGGCGCTCGCCGCCCTGGCGGAAGTCGATGCTCAAGGTTTGTGCTTGCAACCAGGCAATATCGATACCCTGGCCGCCCTCTTCCACCGCATCGAAATGCAGCACGCCGCCATACGCGGGGAACGCCAGGCTGGCTTCGCCTTGCCATGTAAATTGCTGGCTGGCCTTTTCCAGGCCGGGAATGCCCGCGTCGTCACGCTCGCGCATGCCGGCCAGATCATCGAGCTTCGGCGTCAGGTACAGCCGGTCGCGGTGGCGTCGCACGTGGCATTCCGGGTGTGTCACCAGCAATTGCGCATCGGGCCGCGCTTCCAGCAATTGCGCCAGCATTTCCGCCAGCCACGCCGTCGACGGCATGCGCAAGCCGCGCGTGCCGAACCAGTGGCGCAGCAGGTTGTAGCAGCGGTCCGCGCTCAGCGTGCGCAATTTCGCCAGTTCGATGCAGTCGCCATCGAGGCACGCCGCCAAATCCTGCGTCGCCAGTTCCGTCAGCAGGCGCTGCGCCGATTGCGCGTGCTGGGCGCTGCGGGCGAAACGCTCCTGGAAACCGGGAAACGCCTGCGCCAGCACAGGCATCACCTGGTGCCGCAGGGCATTGCGGGCAAAGCGGGGATCGTCGTTCGATTCATCGTGGATGTGCGCGATCGCATGTTTGGCCACATACGCTTCGAGCTGCTTGCGCGACACGGGCAGCAAGGGGCGCGCCATCACCAGGTCCGGGTTGCCCAGCAGCTCGGGCGCGCTGTTGGCGCCATCCATGCCGGACAGGCCCGCCGTGCCCGAGCCGCGCAGCAACTGCAGCAGCACCGTTTCCGCCTGATCATCCTGGTGGTGGGCGGTGAGCAGCAGGCGCACGCGGTGCGCGGCGCACAGCTGGCCCAGGGCCGCGTAACGGCGCTTGCGGGCCGCCTCTTCCGTGCCCGTCTTCGCATTCTTTTCCAGGGTGACCTTGCGCGCTTCGAAGGCGATGCCCATGCTGGCGCACAATTGTTCACAGTGGGCCAGCCACGCATCCGCATTCGGACTCAGGCCGTGGTGCACGTGAAACGCGTAAAGAAATACGCCGTGCTCCTGCGCCCATGCATGCGCCAGGTGCAGCAGGGCCGAGGAATCGAGGCCGCCGCTCAAGGCAATGCCGACCGTCTCGCCGGCTTGCGGTCCGCAGGCGTCCAGCGCGTGGGCAAAGATATCGGCGACGGTGGCAGTTTGTTGCTTTTTCAATCAGGACTCCGGGAATGCAAAGAGGGACAGGCTGCTAAACGGATGGTGTCGTTTAGCGGACTGTCCCTGGTGTGTTCTACTGTCTTGTCGGCTTACGTCATGTCGGCTTACGCTGCGCTAAGCCGACCTACGCCGACCAGCGATGGCTTACTCGCTCGGCGTCGTTTCCTTGAACTTGCCGTAGCTCAGCAGTTTTTCGTGGCGCGCGGCCAGCAGGTCCTTGGTTTTCATGCCGTGGAACTGGCGCAGGGTGTCGGCCAGTGCGCGCTTGAGCAAGGTCGCCATCTGCTTCGGATCGCGGTGGGCGCCGCCCAGCGGTTCGTTGATGATCTTGTCGATCAGGCCCATGGCTTTCAGGCGGTGGGCGGTGAGGCCCAGCGCTTCGGCCGCGTCTGCGGCGCGCTCGGCGCTCTTCCACAGGATCGAGGCGCAGCCTTCCGGCGAAATCACGGCATAGGTCGAGTATTGCAGCATCAGCACGGCGTCGCCCACGGCGATGGCCAGCGCGCCGCCGGAACCGCCTTCACCGATGATGGTGGCGATCAGCGGCACTTTCAGCTCGGCCATCACGTACAGGTTGTGGCCGATGGCTTCCGACTGGCCGCGCTCTTCCGCGTCGATGCCGGGGAAGGCGCCCGGCGTGTCGACGAAGGTGAAGATGGGCAAGTTGAACTTTTCCGCCACTTTCATCAGGCGCATGGCCTTGCGGTAGCCTTCCGGCTTCGGCATGCCGAAATTGCGCATGGCGCGCTCTTTCGTGTCGCGGCCCTTCTGGTGACCGATGACCATGCACGGCTGGCCGTTGAAGCGGGCCAGGCCGCCGACGACGGACAGATCGTCCGCGTAGCTGCGGTCGCCATGCAATTCGTGGAAATCGGTAAAGATTTCATTCACATAATCCATGGTGTAGGGGCGTTGCGGGTGGCGCGCGATCTGCGCCACTTGCCAAGGGGTCAGCTTGGCGTAGATATCCTTGGTCAGCTGCTGGCTCTTCTTGGCCAGGCGGTCGATCTCTTCCGAGATGTCGACGGCCGAATCGTCTTGCACGAAGCGCAACTCTTCGATCTTGGAATCGAGTTCCGCGATCGGCTGTTCAAAATTGAGGAAAGTCGTTTTAGTCATTGTACCTCCAGGTTTTACCGGCCACGGCGCCAGGGCGCGCGGCGTCATCTATGTTTATTTTACCGTACCGGCTGCTGCGCCGGGGGCTGCATCGGGTGCGGCAGGAGCGGCTGCAGGGTCGAGACTGCGCCACAGATACCACGTCGCCACGGTGCGCCACGGTTCCCAATTGGCGGAAACTTCGCGCGCATCGCTGCGGGAAACAGGTTCGCCGGAGAAGTAATTGACACTGATGCCCTGGATCAAACCGGGGTCGTCGAGCGGCAAGACATTCGGCCGGAGCAGATTAAATATCAGAAACATCTCGGCTGTCCAGCGACCAATGCCGCGGATTTGCACCAGTTCGGCGATGACGGCTTCGTCATCCATCTGGTCCCACTGGCTCGCGTGCACGCGCTTGGCCTTGAAATGGTCGGCCAGGTCGAGGATGTATTCGGTCTTGCGTTTGGACAAGCCGCAGGCGGAAAGCTGCTCGGCGCCGGCCTTCAATACTTGCGACGGCGTGCATTTCGGGCACGCCAGCAGCAGCTTTTTCCAGGCGGCGTCGGCCGCCTTGGGCGTGATCTGCTGCCCTACCAGCGAACGTGCCAGGGTGGTAAACGGGTCGCTATGGCCGACCAGGTGCAGGTCGCCAAATTGCGGGATGAGTTTTTTCATGATGCGGTCGCGCTTCATCAGCTCGATCTTCGCCTCTTCCCAGTAGTGCGGCACCTGGATCACCTGCGCCTCCACCGGCGCTTCCCCGTTTTCCCTGGACGTAGCCATCATGCGCGGCGCCAGTTGGTCGAGCCGTCAGGCTTATCTTCAAGAATGATGCCCGCGGCCAGCAAGTCGGCACGGATCTTGTCGGACTGGGCAAAGTCGCGCGCCTTTTTTGCCGCGCTGCGTGCCGCGATGGCCGCTTCGATGCCGGCCGCCTCGTCCTGGCCGCCGGCGGCGCCGACGGTCGCTTGCAGGAATTGCTGCGGCGTGCGTTCGAGCAAGCCGAATACGCCCGCCAGGCCCTTCAATTGACGCGCCAGCGCTGGTGACTTGCTCTTGTTCACTTCCGTTGCCAGGTCGAACAGGGCGGCCACGGCCAGCGGCGTATTGAAATCGTCATCCATGGCGTCGCGCACGCGCACGGCATGTGCTTCGTTCCAGTCGATGGCGCCCTCTTCCACCGCCACGCCGGCCAGCGCCGTGTACAAACGGGTCAGCGCCAGGCGCGCGTCGTCCAGGTGCACGTCCGAGTAATTGAGGGGGCTGCGGTAGTGCGCGCGCAGGATGAAGAAGCGGATCACTTCGGCATCGAACTTTTGCAGCACTTCGCGGATGGTGAAGAAATTGCCGAGCGACTTGGACATTTTTTCATTGTCCAGGCGCACGAAGCCGTTATGGATCCAGTAATTGACGCTGGTATGGCCGAACGCGCCTTCGGACTGGGCGATCTCGTTTTCGTGGTGCGGGAATTGCAAGTCCGCGCCACCGCCATGGATGTCGAACTGTTCGCCGAGCAAGGCGCAGGACATGGCCGAGCACTCGATATGCCAGCCCGGGCGGCCCTTGCCCCACTTCGAATCCCATTTGACTTCTTCCGGCTCGGACTCTTTCGACGACTTCCACAGCACGAAGTCGAGCGGATCGCGCTTGCCCGTGTTCACGTCGACACGTTCGCCCGCGCGCAGATCGTCGAGCGACTTGCCCGACAGCTTGCCGTAATGGGGGAAATTACGCACGGCATAGTTCACGTCGCCGTCCGCACCCTGGTAAGCGAGGTCTTTCGCTTCCAGCTGCTCGATCAGGCGCAGCATCTGCGGCACGTATTCGGTGGCGCGCGGCGTGTGGTCGGGCGTCAAGATGCCCAGCGCGGCCGTGTCCTCATCCATGTAGCGGGTGAAACGCGTCGTCAGCTGGGAAATCGTCTCGCCGTTTTCCACGGCGCGGCGGATGATCTTGTCGTCGATGTCCGTAATGTTGCGCACATAGGTAACGTCGAAACCGGACGCTTTCAGCCAGCGGTAGATGACGTCGAAGGCCATCATCATGCGTGCATGGCCGATATGGCAATAATCGTAGATGGTCATGCCGCAGACGTACATGCGTACCTTGCCAGCTTCCATCGGGACGAATACCTGCTTCTCGCGAGCCAGGGTGTTGTAAATCTTTAGATTGCTCATCGTACTTTGCAAGTGGAGCGGCCGCCAGCCTGGCAAAACGACAGACAGGCGCGGACACCGGGGGTGCCGCGCCACAGAACTGCCGTGTGCGCCGAGACGGGACGACCCGCTGTATTGTTGTTCTTGTTTGTTAGAATTAGGGCGTTAGCGGTCAAGTATAACATTGATAAAAACCATACTGGCCCGATATGAATCAGGTTTTTACGATGTTCAACCGAATTTTCACTTCTTAACAATTAAAGCAAGTTTAGAGAAAAACAACGATCAAGGACGCCTTCATGCAAGAAACCAAATCGAAACGCCTGTCTTTCCTGGCCCGCTTCTGCACCCTGTTTGCCGGCCTGACCCTGGGCAGCGCGGTCGTGGCCGCCGCTCCGGCAACCGCCCTCGACCCCACGCCCCACGTGGCCCTGAAAACCAGCATGGGCGAGATCGTGCTGGAACTGGACCAGGAAAAAGCCCCGAAAAGCGTGGCCAATTTCTTGCAATATGTCAAAAGCGGTTATTACAAGGGCACCGTGTTTCACCGCGTCATCGACGGCTTCATGATACAGGGCGGCGGCTTCGACAAGAACATGAAGCAGAAAGCCACCAAGGCGCCGATCAGGAACGAAGCGCAAAACGGCTTGCAAAACGTCACCTACAGCATCGCCATGGCGCGCACGGGCGACCCGCATTCGGCCACCGCGCAATTTTTTATCAACGTCAACGACAATGGCGCGCTCGACTATCCGGGCCGCGACGGTTTCGGCTACACGGTATTCGGCAAAGTCGTCAGTGGCATGGACGTGGTCGACAAGATCAAGGCCGTGCCCGTGGCCGACAAGGGTCCGCACCAGAACGTGCCGGTCACCCCCGTGGTGATCGAATCGGCGACTTTACTCAAGTCCGCGCCCGCAAAACTGTAAAATAGCGTTTTTGCGGCGCCGGCCTGCCTGGCGCCGCTGAATCAATTATTCATCCAATTTATTAAGGATCATCATGACCTCCGTCATCATCACCACCAATCTGGGCAAGATCACCGCTGAACTGGACGCCGAGAAAGCGCCGAAAACGGTTGCCAACTTCCTGGCCTACATGAAAGCCGGTCACTACGACAACACGATTTTCCACCGCGTCATCGACGGCTTCATGATCCAGGGCGGCGGTTTCGAGCCAGGCATGAAACAAAAGCCAGCCGACGCCACCGTGGAAAACGAAGCCAAGAACGGCCTGAAAAACGACACGTACACGCTGGCCATGGCCCGCACGTCGGACCCGCATTCGGCATCGGCCCAGTTCTTCATCAACATCAAGAACAACAGCTTCCTCGACTATCCAGGCCAGGACGGCTGGGGCTACGCCGTGTTCGGTAAAGTCACCGAAGGCAAGGAAGTCGTCGACGCCATCCGCGCCGTGAAAACCTCGCGCGCCGGCATGTTCGCCGACGTGCCAGTGACGGACGTGATCATCGAGAAGGTAGAAGCCGCGTAATCAGGCTACAGCATCATGAACAACAGGCATTGCAGCGTTTGCGCTTTTCCATGCACATCACTTTTTGGGAGCGTTGAACGATGACAATGCCTGCCGCACTCTTTATTTCCGACCTGCATCTGCAGAGCTCGCACCCGCGCACGAGCGCGGCGTTTCTTTCTTTCCTGGAACACCATGCGCAATATGCGCAAGCGCTGTATCTATTAGGCGACCTGTTCGAATACTGGGCCGGCGACGATGACCTGGAAGACCCGTTCAATGCGCGCATGACGGCCGCCATCCGCGCCGTCAGCGATGCTGGCGTGCACGTCTACTGGATCGCCGGCAACCGCGACTTTCTGGTCGGCTCCGGCTTTGCCGCCGCCGCCGGCGCCACCCTGCTCAGCGAACCGCATGTGGCCACGATTGCCGGCCAGCGCATCGTCTTGCTGCATGGCGACGCCGAATGCACGAAAGACGTGCAATACATGGAATTTCGCGCCATGGTGCGCCAGCCCGCCTGGCAACAACAGTTCCTGTCCATGCCGCTGGCGCAGCGCAAGGCCATCATCGACGGTTTGCGCAAAAGCAGCCGCGAGCACAATGGCGAAAAATCCATGGAGATCATGGATGTCACGCCTGATGCTGTCGCGCAAGTCTTTGCCGACCATGCGAGCACCGTCATGATCCACGGCCATACGCACCGCCCCGCCCTGCACCAGGTCGGCCATACCTTGCGCTATGTCCTGCCCGACTGGGAATGCGACGTGACGCCGCCGCGCGGCGGCTGGATCGCCATCGATACGCGCGGCAACATCACGCGCCACGACCTGAACGGCAACATCATCGACTAGGCCCGCGCCGACGGCGGCACGGGCGTTTGTCCGATAGCCGGGCCCGCCTGGCCTTGCTGTAATGGCGCCATGCATACTGTTTACATCGGCACGGCCGGCTGGAGCATTTCCAGCGCCGCCGCCAGCCACTTCCCCCTCGATGGCAGCCACCTGCAGCGCTATGCCCAGGTGCTCGACTG
Organism: Janthinobacterium sp. OK676; assembly: GCF_900103595.1. Taxonomy (NCBI): domain Bacteria; kingdom Pseudomonadati; phylum Pseudomonadota; class Betaproteobacteria; order Burkholderiales; family Oxalobacteraceae; genus Janthinobacterium; species Janthinobacterium sp. OK676. The sequence continues at coordinate 181,270 of NZ_FNHA01000004.1, read as the reverse complement.
CGTGGAAATCAACAGCTCCTTCTACCGCCCGCACCAGCCGTCAACCTACGCGCGCTGGGCCGCCAGCGTGCCCGCCCATTTCCGCTTCAGCGTGAAATTGCCGCGCAGCATCACGCACGAACGGCGCTTGCGCGAGGGTGAGGCCGAACTGGAGCGTTTTGCGGGAGAAGTCTTGCAACTGGGGAACAAACTGGGTTGCGTGCTGGTGCAACTTCCCCCCAGCCTGCGTTTCGAAGCGGACGTGGCCGCTGCATTTTTCCATGCGCTGCGCCAGCGCTTCGACGGCATGCTCGCGTGCGAGGCGCGCCACTCCAGCTGGTTCGAAACGGGCGCGACCGACCTGTTAACGATACATGGCATCACCCGCGTGCGCGCCGATCCCCCTGCCGGCCAGCCCGGCCCGCACGTGCCGACGACGGAAACCGCCTACGTGCGCCTGCACGGCAGTCCGAAAATATACTACTCGGACTATCCTGCCGATTACCTGGCGATGCTGGCCGGAGAATTGCGCACACCGGCGCACGCGGGCAGCTGGTGCATCTTCGACAACACGGCGGCCGGGGCCGCCCTGTTCAATGCGCTGGAGGTGCGGGCGCGGCTGGCCTGAAAATAGGTGTTGATTTTTTGAGACTTAGTGTTATAGTTAACTACAACACCAACTCAATAAACCACGGAGCTTTGATGCCTACAGCATTTTTCACGCGCCGCACCGCCCCGCCCTTGTCGGAGCCCATCCCATGAGCGCGGAATGGAATGACAATAGCCCCATCTACCGCCAGCTCAAGGCCAGGGTGGTGGGCATGATGCTCGATGGCGTGCTGCAGTCCGGCGACGCCCTGCCTTCGGTGCGCCAGGTGGCGGCCGATTATCAATTGAATCCCATCACGGTGTCGCGCGCCTACCAGGAACTGGTCGACGATGCCCTGGTGGAAAAACGCAGAGGACTCGGCATGTACGTCTTGGAAGGCGCCCGCGACAAATTGCTGGCCAGTGAACGCGAGCGCTTCATGCGCGAAGAATGGCCGGCGATGCTGGAACGCATCACGCAACTGGGCTTGAACCTCGAGCAACTACTGCAAGCGAGCCGCGACAGCGGCGCACACGGAGAGAACGCATGAATGCATTGAACAAGGACAGCGTCATCAGCGCGCGCGGCTTGCGCAAGCAGTATGGCAGGCAGGTGGCCATCGATGGCATCAGCTTCGATATCGCGCCGGGGCGCATCGTCGGCTTGATCGGGCCTAACGGTTCCGGCAAGACCACCACGCTGAAAGCCATTCTGGGCCTGACGGGCTTCGACGGCGACTTGTCGGTGCTGGGGCGCGATCCCCGCGTGCAGCGCGATGCGCTGATGGACGACGTGTGCTTCATCGCCGACGTGGCCATCCTGCCGGGCTGGCTGCGCGTGGCCGACGCCATCGATTTCGTTGCGGGCGTGCATCCCCGTTTCGACCGCAGCAAGGCCGAGCGCTACCTGGCCCACACCAAGCTGTCGCCGAAGATGAAGGTCAAGGCCATGTCGAAGGGCATGGTGGTGCAGCTGCACCTGGCGCTGGTCATGGCCATCGACGCCAAGCTGCTCGTGCTCGACGAGCCCACCCTGGGCCTGGACATTCTGTACCGCAAGCAGTTCTACCAGAACTTGCTGGAAGATTATTTCGATGAAAACAAGACCATCGTCATCACCACGCACCAGATCGAGGAGGTGGAACATATCCTCAGCGACCTGATGTTCATTCGCGACGGCAAGATCGTGCTGGCCTCGAGCATGGAAGAAGTGGGCGAGCGCTACATCGAAGTGATGGTCGGCCCGCAGCACGTCAATCCGGCGCGCGCCCTGCAGCCGATCAGCGAACGCAGCGTGTTCGGCAAGTCGGTGATGCTGTTCGATGGCGTCGCCCGCACCCAGCTGGCCGCCCTGGGCGAGGTGCGCACGCCCAGCCTCGCAGACCTGTTTGTCGCGACCATGAAAGGATCGTACCAATGAGTATTTCCCCTGCCAACAAGATGCAATGGCTGATCCGGCGTGAATTGTGGGAACACAAGGGCATGCTGGTGTGGACGCCCGCCCTGATCGGCATCGTCATGACCGTGCTGGGCGCCCTGATGACGATAGCCACCATCGCCAAGACCAAGATGCGCACGGCGCTGATCGTCAATGGCGAGGAAGTGTCCTGGAGCAAAGTCTTCAATACCAGCAGCTTCGGCCCGCGCCGCACGGAAATCATCGACGCCGTCGCCAACAACTATACGTACGCGGCCGCGCCGCTGTTCCTGGCGCTGGGCTTCCTCGTGTTTTTCTATTGCCTGAGCGCCTTGCATGACGACCGCCGCGACCGCAGCGTGCTGTTCTGGAAATCGCTGCCCATCTCGGATGCGCAGACGGTGCTGTCGAAAGCGGCCATCGCCCTGCTGGTCGCGCCGCTGATCGTGGCCGCCGCCGCCAGCCTGACTTCGCTGGCCCTCGTCCTGATCCTCAGCGGCGTGCTGGCGGCCAACGGCATCCACGTGTTTGCCGAACTGCTGGCCTCCCCCGGCCTGTATCTGGGACCGCTGCGCGTGTTCGGCTTGCTGCCCGTATATTGCCTGTGGGCCTTGCCGACGGTGGGCTGGCTGCTGATGGTATCGAGCTGGGCCAAGTCCAAAGTCTTCCTGTGGGCCGTCGGCGTGCCGCTGCTGCTGCTGGTCCTGACCGTCTGGGCCGGCAAGCTGACGCAGACGGAAAGCGACGTCGGCTGGATACAGATGAACGTCATCGGACGCGCGCTGCTCGGCACCCTCCCCGGCAGCTGGTATCTGTTCGAACCGGACCTGCTGCCGCACATGCATGCGCTGGCGGAAGGAGGATCGCACGTGACACGCATCGACGTATTCAGCAATTCCTGGTCCAGCCTGGCCTTGCCGGCCGTCTGGCTGGGTGCGGCGGCAGGCGCGGCGCTGATTTACGCCGCCATCCGCCTGCGCCGCTGGCGCGAAGAAGGCTGACAGCGCCATATCACCGCTCCATGAAAACGCCCCGCCCGCCGGGGCGTTTTCCATTTTGACTCCGCTCAAGCCCCTGGAATAATAACTTCTTTATTGATAGTTATTATGAAAAACCCCTGCCATCGAATCGAGACTATTATTTCGATAGGATTAATGCGATATAAAAATTGCAAATAATTATTTCTATCGTATTTTATTACCAATCAGATTTGATAATCGGCATTCAAAAAAACAACAACTAGCAATTCGATAGCAAGGCGGTTTTTTTGGATAAAAGACGCAGAAATACGCAAGCACGGCAATAGACTCGGTAAAAAACGCCTGTTTCGTGACAATTCGTGACTATTCACCCGCTTGAGGCCAGAGAAAATAATGTCGTGGAAAGTGATCAAAATGAAATTGGAAGTTTCAAAATTGAAACTTCCATCAGAGTGAGCGCAAGTATATTTATCGTCTCAAGGCCGGCTTCTGCCAGAGCGTATCGCCTGACATGCGGCTTGCCGGCGCAACAAAACACGGGAAAGCGGCGACACGCAAAACAAATATGAAAATGATATTTTTAATATTGCCGAAATAGCGCTCTTTTGCCCCAGCGTTTTTTTCCCATTTATGTTTTACTTGCCACTATCAACATCCGAAACACCAGAGTTCAACCACGGCCCAAGCCTCGCCGGAGCAAGCAGGAAAGCGAATCATATTATTGATTTTTTATTATTTTAGAAAATTGAACGAACACTAACCTTTTCCGGAGACTTTCAAATGGCCACCACCCAAAATCCAGCACAAGTTCCCGTCAATGCAGAAGGCGCTGGCGCCAAACTCGCGACGCCCGCAAAAAAAGCAGTCGACCCAAAAAACGGCGACCGCAAGCAATATGACGAAGATGAACTGATCAAAGGGGCCGATGCCAGCGCGACCATGCCGCCGGAAAATGTCGTGGAAGTCACGGGGGCCGCCGAGAACGGCAATGCCGCCGCTCTGGGCACGGCGGGCGCCGTGGCTGCGGCCGCCCTGGCCGCCGGTGGCAGCGGCGCGGCCGCAGGCCAGGCCGGCAACGCTGGCGCCGACCTCGGCACGCCGCAAAGCGATAACAATGGTGGCGCCGCAGGCGCAGCGGGCACAGGCGCGGGTGCGGCCGGCATCCCCAGCGGCAGTGTCGTGGATGTAGCCGGGGCATCGGCTGGCGCCGGCGGCGCGGCCGGCGCGGGCGCGGCCGGTGGCCTGGGCGGACTTGGCGTGCTGGGCGCGCTCGGCGGCCTGGGCCTGGTGGCCGCCGCGGCCGGCGGTGGCGGCGGAGGTGGCGCCGCGGCTGGCGGTTCCGGCACGGGTGGCACGGGGACAGGAGGAACGGGCACAGGCGGCACGGGCACAGGAGGCACGGGCGGCACGGGAACCGGTGGGACAGGAGGAACAGGGACCGGCGGTACCGGGACGGGAGGGACCGGTGGTACAGGCACGGGCGGAACCGGTGGTACGGGAGGTACGAGCGGTACGGGCGGCTCGACCGGCGGACAGGGTGGCACGGGGAATCAATCCACCACCACCGTCGTAACGGACGCAGCCGTGCTGGCCGCCGCCGCCGCTGTCGCCGCCGCCAACAATGCCCTGGCCGATGACGCCGCCGCCGCCGCTGCGGCAGCCACGGCAGCAGCGTCGCTGGCTGCGGCAAATGCGGCCATCCTGGCCGACCAACTGGCGGCGCAGGCCGCCGCTACCGCGGCGGCAGCCCTGCTCGCCGCCAATAACGCCACCAGCGACGACACGCTGGCGGCCGGCGCGGCTGCCGTCGTTCCCGGCGCGCAAGCCGCCGCTGCCGCCGCAACCAGTGACGACAGCGCCGCCGCCGTTGCGGCCGCCGCCGCGGCCCAGTCGCAAACGGCCGCCACATCGGCGCAAAATGACGATGCGGCTGCCGCCACGGCCGCCGCCAACGCCGCCGCCGCGCACGCCGCTGCCGATGCGGCACAAACACAAGCGGACCAGACCAACGCCCCTGCGCTGCAAGCCATCGCCGATGCGGCCGACGTGGTCGCCACTGCGGCCAACACCCAGGCAGCGCTGAGCGATGCGGCAGCGCTTGGCGTCGTCTCGGCCAATGATGCGGCCGCTGCCGCCGCCGCCACGGCCCTGGCCAATGCCACGGACGCCGCCGCCCTGGATCTGGCGGCCACCGCCGCCGCCAATGCCGCCGTCGCGGCCAACATCCAGGCCGGCCTGACGGATGCCGCCGCCCTGGCCCTCATTTCCGATGCGGATGCCGCCGCGTCTGCCGCTGCGACCGAACTGGCCGATGTCACCGACGCCGCCGCCCTGGCCGCCGCCGCGAACGCGGCCGCCACGGCCGCTGCCAATGCAGCGACAGCGGCCAATGCCAGCGACGCCACGGCACTGGGCACCGCCGCCACCGCCGCCGCGAATGCGGCCATTGCCGCCGATGCGCAGGCCAGCCTGACCGATGCCGTGGCGCTGACGATGGCGGCGGACGCCGCCGCCGCCATCGCCGCCCAGGACGCGGCCATCGCCAACGCGACGGACGCCGTCGCCCTGCAGGCCGCCGCCGATGTCGCCGCGACGAACGCCGCCAATGCGCAGACGCAAGCGAACATGACGGACGCGCCCACCCTGGGCCTGATCGCCGATGCCGCCACCGCGGCGGCTGATGCGGCACAACTGCAAGCCAACTTGACGGACGCGGCTGCGCTTGCCCTGATTTCCGATGCCGACGCTGCCACGGCAGCCGCCGCCGCACTGGCCGCCAGTGCCGATGCGGCCGCACTCGACGTCGCCGCTGCCGCTGCAGACACCGTGGCGGCGAATGCCGTAATTACCGCCAACCAGAGCGACGCGGCAGCCCTGCAAATCACGGCCGATGCGGCCGCCAGCACCTCCGTCAGCGCCGCCGCACAAGCGGCATTGACGGACGCGGCCGCCCTGCAAATCATTTCCGATGCCGATGCCGCCGCCGCGCTGGCCGCGCAAACGACGGCCAACCAGACGGATGCGGCCGCCCTGGCCGCCGCCGACGCGGCCGCCGCCAGCGATGCCGCCAATGCGCAGACAGTGGCCGACCAGACCGACGTCGTCGCCCTGCAGCAAGCGGCCGACCAGGCCGATGCCGACGCGGCTGCCGCCAATGCGCAGGCCAGTCTGCTGGACGTCAATGTTGCGCTCAACGCCTTCAATCTCGCCAACCTCGCCGCCGTGGCCGCCAACGTCACGGCCGGCCAGACCAGCGTGCTTGACCTGACGGCCACCGTCAATGCCTTGCAGGGCGATGCCGATAGCGCCGATATCACTGCCAGCCTGACGGATGCCATCGCCCTAGCCACGACCGCCACCACCGACGCGGGGTTGGCAGCGGCCTTGCAAGTGACAGCCAACCTGACCGACGCAGCAGCGCTCGCCGCCACGGCCGCAGGCGCCGTCTCGGCAGCGGAAGCGGCCGCCGCCCTTGGCGGGATCGATATTTCGGCAGTGAGCGCCGCCGCAGCCGCGCAAGCCGCCGCCACCGCCGCCGCCGCCACGGCCGCACTGACGGATGCCGGCGCGCTGGGTCTGGTGTCCACCGCCGATGCGGCAGCCCAGTTGGCCGCCCAGACCACCGTCAACGCGCTGACTTCTGCCAACACGCTGGCGCAGGCGGCAGCCACGGCGGCGCAAAACACGGCCAACCTGACCGATGCCGTGGCTCTGGCCCTGGTGTCGGCCGCCGCCGATGCCGCTGCCGCCGCAGCCGTGACGACAGCGGGCCAGTCCGATGCCACCGCACTGAGCCTCGTCTCGAACGCCGATGCGCTGGTCGCCGCCTCGGCCGCCAGCCTGGCGACGCTGACGGACGCCTCGGCGCTGGGTCTGATCTCCACGGCCGACGCCACCATGGCCGCCACCCTGCAGGCGACGGCCAACCTGACGGATGCCGCCGCACTGGGCCTGCTCGCCACGGCCGCTGCCGCCGCCGCCAATACGGCGACGAATGTTGCCAACCTGACCGATGCGGTGGCCCTGGGCACGCTCTCGACCGCCGCCACCACGGCCGCCAATACGGCTGCCGCCACCGCCGCGCTGACGGACGCCACGGCGCTGGGCCTCGTCGCCACGGCCGATGCGGCTGCCGCTGCCGCCCTGCAAACAACGGCCAATCTCACCGACGCCGTGGCACTGGGCCTCGTCTCGACGGCCGCCAATACGGCCGCCAGCGCCGCTGCCGCCGTTGCCAACCTGACCGATGCCGTGGCACTGGGGACCGTCTCGACAGCAGCCACCGCCGCCGCCAACACGGCCGCCGCCACGGCCGCGCTGACGGACGCCGTCGCCCTGGGCCTGGTGGCGACCGTCGATGCGGCCGCCGCCACTGCGGCGCAAACGACGGCCAACCTGACGGATGCCGTCGCACTGGGCCTGGTGGCGACCGCGAATGCCACCGCCGCCACCGCCGCCGCCACCCTGGCCGGCCTCACCGACGCCGTCCTGCTGGGTACGCAACACACGCTCGACGTCACGGCCGCCACCGTGGCGGCCACCAAGGCCGCCTTGACGGATGCCGCCGCCCTGACCACCATCGCCAACAACGACGCCGCCAATGCGGCCGCCCTGGCCGCCTATTCGGCCGCGCATCCGCTCGACCTGGTGGCGGCACTGGCATCGACGACGGCCGCCACCACGGCGAACCTGTCGCATGCCGCCGCAGTGGCAGCGCAGGCGGACGACGCGGCGGCCGCTTCGACAGCAGCCACGGCCGCCGCATCCCTGACGGCGCTGAACACGGCACTGGCCGCCGACAACGCCGCCACCGCCGCCGCTACCCTGGCCCTGACCTCGCAAGCGGCAGCGACGGCGGCGCAGCTGAACGATGCCGCAGCGGCCACCGCCGCCGGCGTGGCCGCCACCTCGCTGGCAGCGGCCCAGGCCGCGCAAGCGGCCGATACGGCCGCCGCCACGACGGCCGCGACGGCGGCCAATGCCCTGGCCGCCCTGAATGCGGCCTTGCAGGCCGACGCGAATGCGGCCGCCACGGCAGCTGCCGCCGTGACGGCGAACGCGGCCACCGCCGCCGCCGTCGCCGACGATCTGGCCGCCGCCACGGCCGCCACCGTCGCCAACGCCTCGCAAGCGGCTGCGCAAGCGGCGCAACTGGCCGACAACGCCGCCGCCAGCGCCGCCACCATCGCCGCCAACGCGCTCGCTTCCCTGAATGCGGCCCTGGCCGATGATGCGGCCGCCGCCGCAGCTGTGCTGAACGCCACCAATGCAACGGCCGCCGCCACGGCCGCCACCGCCGCCGACGCGGTTGCCGCAGCGGCCGCCGCCGTGGCAGCCATCTCGGCCGCCGCCACGCAGCACGCGCAAGCGGACGATATCGCCGCGGCGGCAGCCGCGCTCACGGCGTCCGTCTCGCTGGCAGCCACGCAGGCCGCGCAAGCGGCCGATCTCGCCGTCGGCACGACCGCGGCGGCGGCGGCAAGCGCGCTGGCCGCGCTGAACCAGGCCCTGAACGACGACAGCCTGGCCGCCACGGCTGCCACGGCAGCGGCCAACGCGCAAACGGCCCTGAATAACGCCACGACCACACTCAACGCGGCAATCGTGGCGGCCACTGCCTCGCTTGCCGCGACGACGGCGGCCCAGAACGACGACGCCACGGCGGCAAGCACGGCCGCTGCCGCGGCAGTGGCACAGCTTGCTTCCGACGCGGCGCTGTTGGCCGACGGCGCCCTGGCAACCCTCGCCACGGTGGCCAACAACGCACTGGCGGCAGCCAGCGCGGCGCTGGCCGCCGACGATGCCGCCGCCAATGCCGCGCACACGGCCGCCCTCTCGGCGGCCGCCACCCTGGCGGCACAACTGGCCGATACGGCAGCGCTCAACGCCCATGCCGCGCTCAACGCGGCCATCGCCAATCTGACCGCCGCCGTCACGGCCGATGTCAACGCCACGGATGCCGACAATGACAGGACCCTGAAACTGAACCTCCTTATCGCCGCCCAGGGAGCGGCCGACAATGCGGCCCAGGCCAATGCCAATGCGGCGGCAGCCCATGCGGCGCTGGCGGCGGCCCAGGCCGACGATGCGGCGGCAGCCACCGCCGCCGCCAATGCGGTCGCCGCGCATGCGGCGGCCGTCGCGGCGCAAAATGCCGATGCCGCCGCGGCAGCGGCGGCGGCGCAAGCGGCCACTTCCATGGCCGCCACCCTCAATGCCCAGGCGGACGACGCCACCGCGGCAGCTGCCGCCACGGCAGCCGCCAGCGCGCAAGCGGCGCTCGACGCCGCCCTGGCCGCCGACGCCAACGTGGCCGCCACCGCCGCCGCGGCAGCGGCAGCCCAGCTGGCGGCGCAAAACGCGCATGACGCCGATGTGGCGGCAGCGGCCGCAGCCGTTGCGGCAGCCATTACCCTGGCGGCGACGCAAGCGGCGCAAGCCGATGACGCGGCAGCCGCATTGGCGGCGGCCAACGCCGCCAATGCCCAGGCCGCGCACAACGCCGCCGTCGCCGACGACCAGGCGGCAGCCGATGCCGCCGCCGCAGCCGCACTGGCGCAAGCGGCCGCCACGGCAGCGGCAGCGGCCGACGCCACGGCCAGCGCCAGCGCCGCGGCAGCGGCGGCGGCGCTGCTCGCCGCCCAGGCGGCGCAAGCCGATGACACGGCCGCCAACCAGGCCGCGGCCAATGCGGCCGCCGCCACCGCCGCGCACACGGCCGCCATCGCCGCCGACGCCCTCGCCGTCAGCACGGCGGCAACGGCTGCCAGCGCACTGGCAGCGGCCACGGCGGCGCAGAACGACGACGACGCGGCCGCGGCAGCGGCAGCCCAGGCCGCGGCCTCGCTGGCCCTCACCCAGGCGGCGCAAGCCGACGATGCGGCGGCAGCGGCGGCCACCGTCAACGCCAACAACGCGGCGGCGGCCGCGCTGGCCGCCCATGCGGCCGATGCGGCCGCGACGCTGGCGCAGGCACAGGCCGCCGCCTCCCTGCTGGCCCTGCAAGCGGCGCAAGCCGACGATGCGGTCGCCGCCAGCGCGGCAGCCGCAGCGGCGCAGGCGCATGCCAATGCGAACGCCGCCTATGCGGACGACGCGGCGGCGGCCCAGGCCAATGCCGATGCGCAGGCGGCCGACATCGCGCTGGCGCAAGCGAACGCCATCGCCGCCCAAACCGACGCCAGCGCCCTGGCATCCGTGGCAGCGACGGACGCGGCCCACGCCACCGCCGCGCAAGCGCTGGCTGACCAGACCGATGCCGTGGCGCTCACGCAGGCCGCCGATGCGGCAGCGGCAGCGGCCCTGGCCGCGTCGCAGACGGCCGACCTGACGGACGCCAGCGCCCTGCACCTGGCAGCCGATGCGGCAGCGGCCGCCGCCCTGCAAGCGCAGGCGCAGGCGGACCTGACGGACGCAAGTTCGCTGACGGTGGCGGCGAATGCCGATGCCGCGGCGGCGGCCGCCGCCCAGGCGCAAGCCGACCTGACCGACGCCAGCCAGCTGTTCGTGCTGAGCCAGAACGCCCTGCACAATCCGCTGACGGTCGCCGACTTCAGCACGGGCCTGCCGGCGGCCGGCGGCGACGTGATCGACATGTCCGCCATCGCCCACCTGACGGCGTCGGTGGCCGTGGGCGTCAACGTGGGCACGGACTTTGGCAACGACAACCTGTTCATCTTCGACGGCACGTCCGTGTCGATCGGCGCGGCGGCCAGCGCCATCGCGGCCGACAACAGCGTCTTGTCGGGACAGGGCTACATCGTCATCGCCGATGCGCAGAACAGCGGCGCCGTGACCGTGTATCACTCGAGTGACCTGAGCAACACCAACGCCATCGATACGGCGCTGGTGCTGCTCGGTGGCGTGAACATCACGCAGCTGACGGCGGCCAACTTCGTCGTCTGAAGCAGGGGCAACCACGCCAGGCGCCACGCCTGGCACGGGAGCGGGAGCGCGCAGCGCAGCACGGCGCGCGCTCCCGCCACACCTTGAAATGCATCAGGCCTGGTGCCGGAAAAATACGGGATGAGATTACGCGGTTTCCCAGCATGGTTTTTACTGCCACGTGGCGCGGCCGTACTGGCGGCCATGGCCATGGCATCGATCAGCACTTTCGCCCAGGCCCAGGGCGCCACGGCCTGGAGCTTCGACCAGGTCTTGCAGCAGGCGCTGCAAAGCCATCCCGCCGTCCAGGGCAAGCGTTCGGCGCAGGCGGCCGCGCGCGCCGAGCTCGATGGCGCGCAGTGGCAGCGCTTCCCCAGCCTGTCGGCCGAAGTCCCCACGGGTTCGCGCGAAACGGGCGGCGTGGTGCGCGTCGAACAGCCGTTGTGGAGCGGCGGGCGCATCGACGCGGGCATCGATGCGGCCGGCAGCCGGGTCGACGCGGCCGGCGCGGCCATCGAAGAGGAACGCCTGACCCTGTCCCTGCGCGTGATCGCCGCCTACACGGAAGCGCTGCGCCAGACGGCGCGCGTGCGTTCTGCCGAAGAGGGACTGGCCGAACACCAGCGCCTGCTGGACATGATCAAGCGCCGCGTGGCGCAGTCGGTCAGTTCGCAAACGGACCAGCGCCTGGCCGAATCGCGCGCCTACCAGGCGGCCAACGACGTGTCGAATGCGCGCCAGGCGCTGGACAACGCGCTGGCGCAGCTGTCGCAGCTGGCCGGCAAACCGGTGCGCCTCGTCACCGCCAGCGGCATCGGCGTGGGCGAACCGCTGCCCGACGCCAGCCTGGAGCGGGTCATGCGCCAGGCCGTCGACTACTCCCCCACCCTGCACCGCCTCGATTTCGAGGCGCAGGCGGCCGACTCCGAAATCACCCTGCAACGCTCGGCCTACATGCCGAAAGTCGTGCTGCGCATGGAAAAGCCCACGGGCGGCATCAATGCGGACAACCGCACGCGCGCCATGCTGGTGCTGCAGGCGCAGCCGGGCGCCGGCTTGTCGGCCAAGGCCGGCGTGGACGCCGCCGTGGCCAGGCGCGAAGGGGCGCGCGCCGCGCACGATGCGGCCGAACGCGACGTGCGCGAACGCTTTACGCTGGACTGGAACGAGGCCGAGGCGAGCCGCCAGCGCCTGGGCAACGCGGGCGAAGCCAGCACCACCTCGACGCAGGTATTCGAATCGTATGCGCGCCAGTACGTGATCGGCCGCAAGAGCTGGAACGACGTGCTCAACGCCGTGCGCGAAGCAACGCAGGCGCGGTTTTCGCTGGAAGACACGCGGGCGCAGGCGATTGCCGCCAGCCTGCGCCTGGCCGCGCAGACGGGCACCCTGGCCGGGCGCACGGCGCCGGCGGGCGTGGCGCGCGCGAATTGACACCGACATGATGCACACAGGAGACAGCGTGGACAACTCCATCAAACATGGCTTGCTGACACTTATCGAACGGGCTGCGCGCCTGACGGGCCAGCACGTCGCCAGCGCGCGCCTGGCCGACCTGCAGCGCCAGCTCGAAGATATCGACGACAGCGGCGCGCCCGCCATGGTGCTTACCGCAATCTGGCAGGCGGCCGGGCTGGAAGGCGCGGCGCGCCAGCTGCACGCACCGACGCCGGGCGAGCTGCCGTTCGCCGTCTACAGCGCCAGCACGGGCTGGGGCTTGCTGCAGTCGCGCGGCGCCGACGGCGCCTGGCGCGGCGAAGGCGTCGACGGGCGCGCCCTGCAGCTGGCCTCGCTGGCCGGCCTCGCTTGCGTGGGCCTGCCGCGCCGCAGCGAAAAAAGCGGCGCCCGCCCCGGCGCACTCAGCCTGGTACGCCAGGCCCTGTGGCTGAAGAAAAGCGTGTTCGTCGACGCCGTGCTGGCCACCGCGCTGGTGACCCTGCTGACCATGGCCACCTCGCTGTTTTCCATGCAGGTGTACGACCGCGTGATTCCGAACCAGAGCTTCAGCACCCTGTGGGTACTGGTGGTGGGCGTGGCCCTGTCGATCGGCCTGGAATTCATCCTCAAGCAGGTACGCAGCCGCATCGTCGACCACTCGTGCAATGACGTCGACCATGAATTGTCCGAGTGGTTTTTCCAGCGCATGCTGGGCATCCGCATGGAGTCGCGCCCCGCTTCCGTCGGCACCCTGGCGGCGCAGGTGAAGGGCTTTGAAATGGTGCGCGGCGTGCTCACGTCGACGTCGCTGTTCGTGCTCACGGACGTGCCCTTCGCCCTGATCTTCCTCGCCATGATCACCATCATCGGCGGTTGGCTGGTGGTGGTGCCGCTGGTGGCGCTGCCGCTGGCCCTCCTGTGCGGGCTGATGTTCCAGCGCGCCATCGAGAGCCACACGCGCAAGAACCTCAACGCCAGCAACCGCAAGGCCGGCTTGCTGGTGGAAGCCGTCGATGGCGTGGAAACGCTCAAGGGCAGCAGCGCCGAATGGATGATGCAGGCGCGCTGGGCCGAACTGGTGGCCGAAAGCAGCAACGCGGAGCAGAACATCCGCGACTATGCGGCCCTGTCGCAAAACATCACGGCCGCCTTCCAGCAATTGACCAACGTGGCGCTGATCTCGATGGGTGCGTGGTTCGTGGCCGAGAACCAGATGACCATGGGCGCCCTGATGGCCTGCACCATCATCAGCAACCGCGCCCTGATGCCCATCGTGCAGCTGCCCGCCGTGATGGTGCAGTGGGCGCATGCGCGCGCCTCGATCGACGGCCTGGAACAGGTCATCAGCCTGCCCAACGAAGCGGACAACGCGCAGTTCGCGCTGACGCCGCGCAGCCTCGATACGGGCTTGCGCTTCGAACGCATCCGCTTTACGTATGGCGGCGCGCAAAAGGTGGCGCTGGAAGTGGACAGCCTGGCCATCCGCCCCGGCGAACGGGTCGGCCTGGTGGGCGCCATCGGCTCGGGCAAGAGCACCCTGCTGAAACTGGCCTCGGGCCTGTACCAGCCGGCCGAGGGCAAGGCCTACCTGGGCGACGTCGACATGGCCCTGCTGGCGCCGCCCGTGGTGCGCGAAATGGTCGGCTACCTGCCGCAGGAAACGCGGCTGTTCAGCGGCACCCTGCGCGACAACCTGTTACTGGGACTGGCCGACCCGGGCGAGGAAGCGATCCTGGCGGCGGCAAAACGTACTGGCCTGATCGAGCTGATACTGGGCCAGCCACGGGGACTGGCGCTGACCATCACCGAAGGCGGGCGCGGCGTGTCGGGCGGCCAGCGGCAATTGATTGCCGTCACGCGCCTGCTGCTGGCCAAGCCGCGCATCTGGCTGCTCGACGAGCCCACGGGCGCCATGGATGCGAAGACGGAAGCGCGCATCGTCGGGCTGTTGGGCGAACTGGCGGCCGAAGGCGTGACCATGGTCGCCACCACGCACAAGAACGCCCTGCTGCCCCTGCTCGACCGCCTGGTGGTGCTGCAGGCGGGACGGGTACTGCTCGACGGTCCGCGCGATGCCGTGCTGGCCAAGCTGTCGGGCAAGCCGCAAGCCGTGCCCAGTGCGGCCCCTGCGCCGGTGGCGCAAGGAGCCGTCGCATGAAACTGGCCAAGGTGGCAACGAGAGAGGAAGCGAAACGGGGCCGGGTGCTGATCTGGAGCTGCACGGCGGCGCTGGCCGGCGTCATCGCCTGGGCTTCATGGGCGGAGCTGGACCAGGTCACGCGCGCCAACGGCCAGGTGATCGCCAGTTCGCGCAACCAGATCATCCAGGTGGCCGATGGCGGCGTGCTGGCCGAACTGCGCGTGCACGAAGGCAGCGTGGTGAAAAAGGGAGCATTGCTGGCCCGTTTCGACCGCACGCGGGCCGAGACGAGCTACCTGGAAAGCACGGCCAAGGCGGCCGGTCTGAAGGCGGCCGTGGCGCGCCTGCAGGCGGAAGTGTTTGGCGGCACGCCGAAGTTCCCGCCCGAACTGCAGGCGTTCCCGGAATTTCGCGCCAACCAGCTGGCCCTGTTCGGCAAGCGCCAGGGCGCCGTGCAGGCGGAAGTGAGCTCGCTGGAAAGCGCCATGAAGCTGATCAAGGAAGAGCTGGAAATGAATCTGCCGCTGCTGGAAACGGGGGATGTCAGCCGCGCCGAAGTGCTGAAACTGCGGCGGCAAGTGGTCGACATCCAGGCGCAGATCACCAACCGGCGCAACAAATATCTGCAGGACAGCCAGACGGACCTGGTGAAGGCCCAGGAAGACCTGGCCGGCGTGCTGCAGACGGTCACGCAGCGCAAGGAGCAGCTCGGTTCGACGGATATCTACGCGCCCACGGACGGCATCGTGCGCAACGTGCGCCTCACTACCCTGGGTGGCGTGGCCAAGCCGGGCGAGGAAATCCTGCAGATCGTGCCGACGGACGATGACCTGATCATCGAAGCGAAAGTCAAACCGGCCGACATCGCCTTCATCAAGCCAGGCCTGCCCACGGCCGTGAAACTGGACGCCTACGACTACGGCATCTACGGGCGTTTGCGCGGCACCGTCAGCTACATCAGCGCCGACACCCTAAGTGAAGACAACAAGGGCAACGAACAGCCCTACTACCGCGTGCAGATCAAGACCAGCGGGCGCAATCTGATGGGCAAGAATGGCGAGCCTATCCTGATCCAGCCCGGCATGACGGCTACGGTGGAAATCAACACGGGCCGCAAGACGGTCTTGCGCTACCTGACGAAACCGATCACCAAGACGTTTTCGGAATCGATGGGAGAACGCTGACGCAACGGGATGGTAGCCGGCAGGCTTCAGGCAGCCGGTTTCAATTGACCAATCACGCTGGCCACCTTGGCCGTGATCATGTCGACCGCGGGGCCATTCGCGCCATGCGGCAAGATGACATCGGCATTGCGCTTGGTCGGCTCGATGAACTGCTTGTGCATCGGGCGTACCGTTTCCAGGTACTGCTCGATGACGCTTTCGACGGAGCGGCCGCGCTCCGTGATATCGCGCTGCATGCGGCGGATGAAGCGCACGTCGGAGGCCGTGTCGACAAAGATCTTCAGCGACATCATGTTGCGCAAGTCTTCGTCATACAAGGCGAACAGGCCTTCGATCACGATCACGGGCGCCGGCTTGACGGAAATGGTCCGGTTGGAGCGGTTGTGCAGCGTGAAGTCGTACTCAGGCATCTCGATCGGCTCGCCATTGCGCAAGGCCTGGATGTGCTGCACCAGCAATGGCCACTCGAACGCCTGCGGATGGTCATAATTCTGCTGGCGCCGGACTTCAGGGGAGAGATGGGTTTGGTCGCAATAGTAGTCGTCCTGCATCACGACCGAGACCATGTCGGCGCCAAACGACGCCAGCACCTGCTGTGATACGGTGGACTTGCCACTGCCGCTTCCGCCAGCGACACCAATAACAAACGGTTGGAAGGAAATAGTATTCATGCCGAATGATACCGGAAACGGGGCCGGACTGACAGGGAGCGGCTGAAATGACGGGCCTGTCCGCGCCATGCACGGGCCGCGCACACAGCTCGGCTACCCGTTCCGGCCAGCCGAAGAAAGGGCCGATGCGCGCGCTTCGCGTCATTGACGCAGGCATCCCGGGCGTCGAAGCTGGGCATGCCCGAGTGGGTCTCGCCGCAGGAGCGGCGCAAAAGGAAAACGTCACGCGTGAGCGGCCATTATTCGAACTGCTTGCGGAACGCCTCGAACTGCGCCGCCAGGCCATCGAAGTCGCTGCGCAATTGCAGCACTTCCTGCTCCAGCTGGGCCACACGGCTGCCCTGCTGCGGCGCGCTGACGGCGCCGGCAAAACCTGCCGCCGTCTCGATCTGTGCCAGCGCCTCTTCACCGCCCAGCAGATGGCCGTAGCGCGGTTCCTTGGCGCCGGGTGCGACAGCCAGCTTGGCCACCAGCGGCGGATATTTGTCGATCAAGAATTGCAGGCCAGCTTCCACTTCCGCCACGGACTTGAATTCATGTACGCGGCCGCTGCGGCTGCGGATTTCGCCCGCCGTCTGCAAGCCGCGCAGCATCAGGATCGTCAGGATGGCCAGCTTGTCCTGCTCCAGCGACCACTTGATGCGCATGCGGTGTTCGTACTTGGCGACCCGCGCGCCGGCCTGCGTGATGCCGTTGACGAACTTGCGCTGCATCAGCCGCTGCAGCACGTCGTAGACGGTTTCTTCGGAGAGGGCCATGACGGGGTCGCGGCTGGACAGCTGGTTGCAGCCGTTCGTCAGCGCGTTGAGCGACAGCGGATAGCTGTCCGGCGTCAGCGCTTCCTTTTCCGCCAGCACGGCCAGCACGCGGATCTCGAACGGGTCGAGCAGATTCGGATTGTCGCTGCTCTTTTCTGCTGCGTTTCCAGCTATGTTTGCGTCTGTAGTCATGCCTGTATCCTTAATCAACCAGCTTGTTCATTTGCTCGGAATCGAATTTATCACACTCAGGTACAGCTTGGCAGCAGATGCCCGCCGCCTTCAGGGTGGCGAGGATGGTTTCGATGCGCTGTTCCTGCGCCACGGCATGCGTGATCAGCCCTTGCAGGGCTTTCGACAGCGGATCGTCGCCGTTGGGCGTGACGCCATACGCGGCGAACAAATGGGCCGTGCTGCCCTCGCGCAGGGCGCTGACATCCTTTTGCACGATGTGCGCGGGGTTGCCGACGGCCGTGGCGCCGGACGGCACGGGTTTCAACAGCACGGCGTTCGAGCCCACCTTGGCGTACTCGCCCACCGTGAAGCTGCCCAGCACCTGCGCGCCGGCGCCGACGATGACGCCGCGCTCGAGGGTCGGATGGCGCTTGGCGCCGCTGTGCAGCGAGGTGCCGCCCAGGGTCACGCCCTGGTAGATGGTGCAGTCGTCGCCGACGACGGCCGTCTCGCCGATCACCACGCCGAAGCCGTGGTCGATGAAGACGCGCCGGCCGATGACCGCGCCCGGATGGATCTCGATGCCCGTGATGATGCGGGCGATATAGGAAATGAAGCGCCCCACCCACTTCATGTGCCGCGTCCAGCACCAGTGCGCCCAGCCATGCATGACGATGGCGTGCAAGCCCGGATAACAGGTCAGCACCTCCCAGCCATTGCGGGCGGCCGGGTCACGTTCGATGATGCTGTTGATGTCTTCGCGCAGGTGGTGGAACATAATGAAAATGGATAAGGTGGAACGCAAATGGTAGCGTATTCGGCGGCGTGCTGCCGGAGAGGCAGATAAACAACCGCCGCCTCAAGGGCGGCGGCTGATTTTCTGGAAGCGTTACAAAACGTTCAGGGCAAGGCGCATTGCCGAAGACAGTACGAATGTACGGCGAGGCAATGCAACGCAGCCATGGACGTTTTTTAGGCTTCCAGCGCGATGCGCTGGCGGCGGGCTTCATACAAGCACACGCCCGAAGCCACGGACACGTTCAGGCTCTCGACGGAGCCGAACATCGGGATGCTGACGAGGATGTCGCAGGTGTCGCGCGTCAAGCGGCGCATGCCTTCGCCTTCGGACCCCATGACGAGAGCCGTCGGGCCCGTGAAATCGGCTTCGTACAAGCCTTTTTCGCCGTCGTCCGAGGTGCCGATCAGCCAGATGCCGCGATCCTTCAGTTCACGCATGGTGCGCGCCAGGTTCGTCACGGTGATGTACGGGACAGTTTCGGCGGCGCCACTGGCGACCTTGGCGGCCGTGGCGTTCAAACCCACGGCGCGGTCCTTCGGCACGATGACGGCATGTGCGCCGACGCCGTCGGCCACGCGCAGGCAGGCGCCCAGGTTGTGCGGGTCGGTAATGCCGTCGAGAATCAACAGCAGCGGCGGGCCGTCGATGGCGTCCAGCAGCTCATCGAGATTGCGCGCCAGGGACAGCTGCGAGGCAAACGCGATCACGCCCTGATGGCGGCGCGTGCCGACGATCTTGTCCAGACGCGACGAATCGACGGGCATGACGCGCACGTTCGCAGCCTTGGCGGCGGCGATCATGTCCTTCATGCGGCCGTCGACGCGGCTGGCATCGACGAAAATTTCTTCCACGGACGACGCTTCATGACGCAAACGCGAGGTGACGGCGTGGAAGCCGAAAATCATTTTATTCTTCATTATCTATCTATCGCTTATCGCTTGTTCTTGCTTGATTTTGATACAGTTTTTGCTGCACGTGGTGCCGCCGCAGCGGGTGCCGCGGCTGGTTTCTTGCTGCGCTTAGACTCGGCGGCCTTGGGGGCTGCCGCCTTGGGCGCTGCCTTGGCTGCAGGCTTGGCTTGCGCCTTGGCGCCGTTGGAACGGCCGCCGGAACCCTTGCCGGGTTTGCCACCATTGTTGCCGCTGCCATTGACGCTGGCCTTGATCTCGTGGCGCTGCTCGGTCGCGGGACCAGGCTTGACCATCGATTTCTTTTCGCCCTTGCGCTTGCCGCCAGCCTGCTTGGCTGGCGCTTCTTCGCCCGCCAGTTCCGCATCGGTGACCAGGCGCAGGTCGATCTTGCGCGTTTCCAGGTCGACACGCGCCACTTGCACCGTCAGACGGTCGGTCAGCTGGTAGCGCTTGCCCGTGCGTTCGCCGCGCAATTCATGGCGCGCATCGTCGTACTGGAAGTAGTCGGTGCCCAGCTCGGTGACGTGCACCAGGCCTTCGACAAACAGGGTATCCAGTTGCACGAACACGCCGAAGGTGGTCACGCCCGTGATGGTGCCGGTGAATTCCTCGCCCAGCTTGTCCTGCATGAAGTAGCACTTCAGCCAGGCTTCGACATCGCGTGACGCTTCGTCGGCGCGGCGCTCGTTGGCCGAGCAATGCACGCCCAGCGCGTCCCAGATCGTCAGATCGGTCTTCTTCGGCTTGCCTTCGGCCTTGTCTTTCGCCTGCTGCTTGCGCGTGGCGTTCGACACGTTCGTGTTCAGCACGGTCTTCTCGGACAGCTTGGGCTCGTATTTCTTGCCTTGCAAGATGGCCTTGATGGCGCGGTGCGTCAGCAGGTCGGGATAGCGGCGGATCGGGCTGGTGAAGTGGGCATACGCCTCGTACGCCAGGCCGAAGTGACCGATATTGTCCGGGCTGTAGACGGCTTGCTGCATCGAGCGCAGCAGCATCGTTTGCAGCAGGGCCGCGTCGGGACGCTCCTTGATCTGCTGCATCAGGGTCTGGTAATCGGATGCCGATGGCGTATCGCCACCCGTCAGGTTCAGGCCGACTTGCTTGAGGAAGGTGCGCACTTGCGTGAGCTTTTCCTTGGTCGGGCTGGCGTGGATGCGGTAGGTGCCTGGATGCTTGTTACGCAGCAGCAGATCGGCCGCGCAGACGTTGGCCGCCAGCATGCACTCTTCAATGATCTTGTGCGCTTCGTTGCGCGTGCGGGGAATGATCTTTTCGATCTTGCCCGCGCTGTTGCAGACGATATACGTTTCCGTCGTCTCGAAGTCGATGGCGCCCCGCTCCGTGCGTGCTTTCAGCAAGGCGCGGTAGACGGCTTCCAGGTTTTGCAGGTGCGGCAGGATGTCCGCGCGGCGCGCCGCTTCGGGTCCCTTGGTGTTGCCCAGCACGGCGGCGACTTCGTCATACGTGAGGCGCGCGGCCGAATGGATGACGGCTGGATAGAACTGGTACGCCTTCAGCTCGCCCTTGTCGCTGACGACGGCGTCGCACACGAGGGTCAAACGATCGACGGCCGGGTTCAGCGAGCACAGGCCGTTCGACAGTTTTTCCGGCAGCATCGGAATCACGCGGCGCGGGAAGTAGACGGACGTGCTGCGCTCGAGCGCGTCGATATCGAGCGCGTCGTTCGGTTTCACATAATGGCTGACGTCGGCAATCGCCACGATCAGGCGGAAGCAGTTGGCGCGGCCGATCTTGACGGGCTCGCAATACACGGCATCGTCGAAATCGCGGGCATCCTCGCCATCGATGGTGACGAGCGGCACGTCGCGCAGGTCGACACGGTCTTTCAGGTCGGCGGCGCGCACTTCGAACGGCAGTTTTTCAGCTTGCTTGAGGGCGGCGGCGGAAAAGATGTGCGGCACGTTGAATTTACGCACTGCAATCTCGATTTCCATGCCGGGATCATCGAGCGCACCGAGCACTTCGACGATCTTGCCGACCGGTTGCTTGAAGCGCATCGGCTGCTCGGTCAACTCGACGCTGACGATCTGGCCGGCCTTGGCCTTGCCCACCGAACCGGTCACCAGGATATCCTGGCCGATGCGCTGGTCTTCCGGCGCCACGACCCAGGTACCGTTCTCCTGGATCAGGCGGCCGATGACGTGGGTGTTGGCGCGCTGCGTGACTTCCACGATCGTGCCTTCCGGGCGGCCGCGGCGGTCCGTGCCGACGATGCGGGCCATGACCTTGTCGCCATGCAGTACTTTCTGCATTTCTTTCTCAGGCAGGAACAGGTCGGCGCTCGCGTCGTCGGGAATAACGAAGCCGAAGCCATCGCGGTGGCTGGTGACGCGACCGGCGACAAGCGCGCTCTGGTCGGCCAGGCTGAAAACACCGCTGGCGTCAGACTTGAGCTGGCCGTCGCGCTCCATCGCCTTCAGGCGACGAACGAGGACATCCATGGAATCGGCATGCACTTGCAGCGTTTTCCCGAGAGACTGCGGGTCGAGAGGCGCGTTGACGCTGCGGAATATGCCGAGAATGTCCTCCCGGCTGGGGATGGTGTGGGTATTTTGGCTCAAAAGTATTTCTATAGTTGTTATTGACAGTGATCAAACGGAAGACAAAGACCGATGACATCACCGTCAATATTGACACGGTGATGTCCGGTAGTGTACCGGAGGACGCCTTGGTTTGCCTAACGGACAGCGTAGCGGAAACCGAACAAGTGCCCCGCCGATGAAAAAAAGAAGAAAAGCTGCGCAATGCATTTGACTTCGGCAAATATTGCTCTATAATCTCGGTCTCTTGCAGCGACAAACCTTCACGGGAATGCGGTTGCAGGAAAGCGGTACAGGGTTGATGTGCAGTATGGAGCGAAAGCTCATCTGGCGCAAAACTCTTCAAGCCGCTATAATAGCAGAATTGTTGCCAAGTTATTTGGCAACGAATACTCGAGCAGCAAAGTAGTAAGCAATAGCAGCATCAGTGCCCACGTGGCGGAATTGGTAGACGCGCATGGTTCAGGTCCATGTGCCTTCGGGTGTAGGGGTTCGAGTCCCTTCGTGGGCACCATTACCTAATTCGCAAAAAGCCGCAAACTTTCACGAGTTTGCGGCTTTTTTCATTTCCGCAGCGAAAAGCCCTTCCCTCTCGCGCCAGACTGGTCACGCGGCATGCCTGCGGATAGAAGTCTGCGGAAAATCGCTGAAAAAAGAGGCAGATTTCCCCTTTTTCCATAGGGAACAGCCCTTTTCAGGCGAAAAAACATGTTTCTTGAAGAAAAGTGCAAAATGTTGATTGACCGAATGCGCGCCAGCCCTTATGATTTTGTCCTCGCTGCAGAACACGCAGCGACAAGCAGCAAGCAGTAACAATGCCCACGTGGCGGAATTGGTAGACGCGCATGGTTCAGGTCCATGTGCCTTCGGGTGTAGGGGTTCGAGTCCCTTCGTGGGCACCACCAGCAACGAGTTGTTTTCGTTGTAGTCCGCAGTAAAGCAGTACCGTAGTGAGACATCAGCAGTAACTAGCAGCATCAGTGCCCACGTGGCGGAATTGGTAGACGCGCATGGTTCAGGTCCATGTGCCTTCGGGTGTAGGGGTTCGAGTCCCTTCGTGGGCACCATTACCTAATTCGCAAAAAAGCCGCAAACTTTCACGAGTTTGCGGCTTTTTTCATTCCAGAATGCCGCATCCCTGCGGCACCCTCTTCTTATTTGGCCAGCGCGGCCTTGACGGCGTCGAGCAGGCTTGTCGTCGGACGGCCGATCAGCGCGCTCAATTGCTTGCCATGGTCTTCCAGGCCGCCCTTGGCCGCGCCCGCATCGGAATCGGCCAGCAGATCGGCAAAGCCTTCCGGCACGCCCACGCCCACCAGCGCCGCCTTGAAGTCCGCCTGCGGCAAATCCTTGTACACGATCGCCTTGCCCGACTGGCGCGCCACTTCGGCCGCGTACTCGGCCAGGGTAAAGCCCTGGTCGCCGGCCAGTTCATAGATGGCTTGCGGCTTGTCAGCGACCAGCACGGCAGCGGCGGCGGCGGCATAGTCCAGACGCGCGGCCGACGAGAAACGGCCGTTTTGCGCCGCGCCCAGCACGACGCCATGCTCGAGCACGGGCGCCAGGTGTTCCGTGTGGTTTTCCAGGTACCAGCCGTTGCGCAGGAAAGCGTACGGCACATTGGACGCGCGGATGGCCGCTTCCGTGACCACGTGCTCGGCGGCCAGGCCCAGCGGCGACGTGTCGGCGCGCAAGACGCTCGTGTAGGCCAGCAGGGCCACGCCGGCGCGCTTGGCCGCATCGATGACGTTCTGGTGCTGCTGGATGCGCTGGCCCACTTCGCTCGACGA
Organism: Janthinobacterium sp. OK676; assembly: GCF_900103595.1. Lineage (NCBI taxonomy): Bacteria > Pseudomonadati > Pseudomonadota > Betaproteobacteria > Burkholderiales > Oxalobacteraceae > Janthinobacterium > Janthinobacterium sp. OK676. Next base: position 157,997 of record NZ_FNHA01000004.1, on the reverse strand, counting down.
AATCAGCAGGATCTTGGTTGCGCCCTTGAACGCCGCATCAAGGCTGGCACCGTCGTTGTAATCGGCCTGGCGTACTTGCACGCCCTGGGCGGCCAGATTGGCGGCCTTGGCCGGATTGCGCACGGCGGCGATGATATTGGCTGCGGGTACGGATTTGAGCAGGCTGGCGATGACGTGCTGCCCCAGATTGCCTGTGGCGCCGGTGATGACGATCATGATTTCTCCTTGGTACGTGGGTGGTAAAACCCTATAATAGGACTATTACTTACTTATTGTAAGTACGTACCTTTTGGTAAGTATGCGTAAATTTTAAATTATCAAGGCCAACTATCATGTCCACAGACACTCCCGGTGCCAGCCTGCGCGCCGCCCTCGCCCGCCAAACCCAGGGCGCGCACCTGATGGCCGCCGCCTGCCCGTCGCGCGCCGTGCTCAGCCACCTGACCAGCCGCTGGGCCGTGCTGGTGCTGGTACTGCTGCTGAGCGGCACGCGGCGCTTCAGCGAACTGCGCCGTGAAGTGGGCGGCGTCAGCGAAAAAATGCTGGCGCAAACCCTGGAAGCGCTGGCTGGCGACGGTTTCGTGCTGCGCCAGGCGTATCTGGTGATCCCGCCCAAGGTGGAATACAGCCTCACGCCGCTGGGACGCGAGGCGGCCGAACGCCTGGCCGTGCTGGTCGACTGGATCGAGGATAATTATCCGCGCATCGAACAGGCGCGCGCCGACCTGGCCGCGGCGCCCGCAGTGCAAAACGCCGCCTGAACGGCTACTATGACCCTTGCTTTTGGTCATCAAGAATTATCGTTTACTCCTACTTGCCTTGATGTAATACTAGGCCCATGAAACGCGTAAGGGCGCGACACCATGAACCAGTTGATTTCTTCCATTGCCGACCGGGCCAATGTGCTGCTGGTCAGCAATTCGTCAAACGATGTGCGCGAACTGCTGTATGTGCTGGACCGGCATAACCTGGGCACGGGGCTGGCGGGCGATATCGACGAAGGCGTGGAACTGGCGGCCGGCGGAACGGACCTGATCCTGCTCGACGCGGCCCTGGCGGGCACGAATATCGGCGCCACCTGCATGCGCTTGCGCAATGCGGGCGGTCGCCACAGCGTCCCCCTGCTGCTGATGTCGGCCACCCCCAGCGCCGAGGAGCAAGGCCGCAGCGTGGGCGCCGGCGCCTCCGACTACATCAAGATGCCCTTCAATGCGCGCGACGTGGCGGAAAAAATCCTCATGGAACTGGCGCTGCACAAGGCCGAAGCACCGGCGCCGCATGCCGCCACGCCGCCGCGCCCCCTGCATCCGCAAACGCTGGAAGTCAATTACCACTCGATACTGGCCGGCTCGCCCGATGCCGTGCTGCTGTTCGATATCGACAACGGCCTGCTGATCGACGCCAACCACCTGGCCGAGGAATTGTTCGGCATGCCGCTGGCCGAGTTGCTGCAAGGCGGCATGGAACCGCTGTTCCCCACCCATCAGAGCGATGGCCGCGCCTCGCCGCAACTGCTGGAAGAAAAGATCCGCGATACCTTGCAAGGCAAGATCGTCGTCTTCCGCGCCAGCTGCTGCCACCGCGACAGCCGCCCCATCGCCTGCGAAATCCGGCTGATGCGCCTGTCCGTGCCGGGCCGCCAGCTCGTGCATGCGCGCATCATCGACTTGACGGAGCGCAACCTCGCCGAAGCGATGCGCTCGGGCCAGAGCGCCCTGCTGGAAATGGTCGCCAAGGGCGCCCCCCTGATTCCCACCCTGAACCAGCTGCTACTCCTGATCGAAGGCCAGTCGCGCGGCGTGTACTGCTCCATCATGCTGCTCGACGATGACGGCGTCCACATGCACAGCGCGGCCGGCCCCAGCCTGCCGCCCGAATACATGGCCCTGCTCGAAGGCGTGGCCATCGGCCCCGGCGTGGGCTCTTGCGGCACTGCCATGTTCCTGCGCGAACCGGTGGTGGTCAGCGACATCATGTGCGATCCGCTGTGGGCGCCCTACCGCGAGCTGGCCGCGCCGTTCGGCTTGCGCGCCTGCTGGTCGCGCCCCATCTTCGGGCAGGATGGCGCCGTGCTCGGCTCCTTCGCCATGTACTACCGCGAAGTGCGCACGCCCGATGCGCGCGACCTCGAGCTGATCGACACGGCAACCGACCTGGCCGGCATCGCGATTGGCCGCATGCGCCACGAACGCGAATTGCAGCGCCACCGCGCCCACCTGGAAGAGCTGGTGGCCGAACGCACGGCGGCCCTGACCCAGGCCAAGGAACAGTCGGAACAGGCAAACCGCGAATTGGCCGCCGCGCTGGAAAACCTGTCCATCACGCAGGAAGAACTGGTGCGCCGCGACAAGCTGGCCGCGCTGGGCGCGCTCGTGGCCGGCATCGCGCATGAACTCAATACGCCGATCGGCAACGGCCTGGTGGTGGCCACCACGATGGCCGAACGCACGCGCGAACTCCAGGCCAGCTTCCAGGACGGCTTGCGCCGTTCCGAACTGGGCGCCTACCTGACCCAGGCCAGCGAGGCCGACGCCATCATGCTGCGCAACCTGCAGCGCGCGGCCGACCTCGTCTCGAGCTTCAAGCAGATCGCCGTCGACCGCGCCAGTTCGCAGCGCCGCCACTTCCTGCTGCGCCAGTTCGTGGCCGAGCTGATGCTGCCCCTGTCCACGCCGCTCAAGGCGGCCGGCTTGACGCTGACGCAGGACGTGCCCGAGGACCTGGCCATGGACAGCTATCCGGGTCCGCTGGGCCAGGTGCTGAGCAACCTGCTGGAAAACTGCCTGCGCCACGCCTTCGAAGGCCGCAGCGGCGGCAATATCGCCGTCAGGGCGCGCGGCAGCGACGATGGGAAAACGATCACCATGTCGATCGCCGACACGGGCGTGGGCATCGCGGCCGACGACCTCGTGCACGTCTATGACCCTTTCTTCACGACCAAGCTCGGTTCCGGCGGCTCGGGCCTGGGGCTGCATGTGGCGCACAACATCGTCACGGGCGTGCTGGGCGGCCATATTGACGCCACCAGCAACACGGGCGACGCCAGCGGCACCACCTTCACCCTGCAGCTGCCGGCCGTGGCGCCGCAATCGCCCGCGCCCTGAACGGCAAGCGCGCTACAATGCTCGCAAGCATTTCTTTCGGAGCAACCATGAAATACCTGATCGCCACGGCCCTGCTGGCCGCCTGCGCCTGCGCCTCGGCCGGACCTGCACCCTGGTACCAATGGCGCAGCAAGATCGACGGCACCCTGTCGTGCGCCCAGTCCACCCTAGGATTTGGCTGGGAACTGGCTTCGGGACCGTACAAAGATAGCCGTTGCGAAAAACCGGCGCTTGCTAAATAATGGGGCCATGATCACACGGGGGCACCGGCTTGATTGCAAGCGATGGCATTGCGGCGTCGAAAGAGTATGGAACGATAAGAACGTATCTATTCAAACCGAGGAGACCACATGTTTACGAATCCCGAACAATTCGCATCGGCCACCAAGGCCCTGTTTGAATTCCAGCTGATGACCTTCAACACCCTCACCTCGAAGGCCGTGCAAGGCGTGGAACAGGTGCTGGCGCTGAACATGGCCACCGCCAAGTCCGGCATCGAAGATGGCCTTGCCGCCGGCAAGGAAATCAGCCAGGCCAAGGATCCGAAGGCCGCCATGGCCGCCGCCGCTGCCCAGCTGCAACCGGGCGTGGCCGGCGCCAAAGCGTATAAACAGCAACTCGACGACATCATCAAGGAAATCCACACGGAATTCACGACGGCCGCCGAAGCCCACGTGGCCGAAGCGAAAAGCAACTTGAGCGCCCTGATCTACGACGTCACGAAGAACGTGCCGCCCGGCTCGGAAAACGCCGTCGCCATCGTCAAGGCCGCCATCGACAACGCCTTCCTCGGCTACGAGCAAGTGACCAAGGCCACGAAGCAGGCCGTGAAAACGGTGGAAGAGCAGATCGCCAAGGCCAGCGCGCAAGTGGCGCAGGCAACGGAAAAGGCGACAAACGGCGCCACCGCCGCGGCTGACAAAGCGGCGCCGGCGACCAAGCCGAAGGCTACCAAAAAGTAATCCGACGCATTGTTGGCGTTAATGGTGATGTCGGATTACGCGCTTGCGCGCTAATCCGACCTACCGACCTACAAGAATCCACCGGCAGGGTCCGGTATTCGCCCTCCTCCCATACCCCCGAAATAGCCTGAGCCTAGCTGCAGAAATCCTCGCATGCCTTCGCCTCGACGGCGCCGTCCAGCTGGCGGCGCCAGGCCACCATGCGCCATGCGGCCCAGGCGGCGGACAAGGCGCCCGCGACGAGGATCAGCCGCGTATCGATCAGGGTCAGCACGGAGCCGCTGAGGGCGACGACGATGTTGGCGATGCAAAACGTCGTTGCCAGCAAACCCATCACGGCGCCCTGACCGTGCGCGCTGAAGCGCTCGGCGCACCAACCCTGTATCACCGTGTTGTACAACGCATTCGGAATGCCGAACAGCACGATGGCGGCAATGCCCACCCAGATATTGCCCAGCGCCAGAATCCCCACGGCCAGCGCCACGCCGCACGCATACCAGCTGGCACGCAGCAAGGGCGCATGGCGGCTGGGACCGCCCGCCAGCAGGGACGTGACCGTCATCGTGCCGCACAGGCCCACATTCACCCAGGCAATCTCCTGCGCATGGTAATTGGCCGTCTCGACCAGCCACAGCGGATAGAACTCGTAAAAACTGGCCACGCCGCAGGTGAGCGCCAGTTGCACGATGAACAGGGTGCGCAGCTCCTCATGGCGCAGCAAATTGAGCGAATGGCGATCGCGCGCCACTTGCCACCACGACGTCGTCAAGAGCGAGGGCGTTTCGCGCGGCAAGCCCACGGCCACCAGCACGGCGACGAGCATCAGGGCGGCGGCGGCGATCCAGAATGGCACCGTCACGCCCCAATGCAGAGTCGCGCCCGCCAGGATCGGCCCCACCAGCCAGCCCAGGTAAAACGCGCCATTCAGCCACGACATCGCGCGCAGGCGCAGCGCTCCCGTCAGCTGGTCGGCCAGCATGGCGCGCGCCACGGCGCCGTTCCCTTCCAGCAAACCCGTGATGAAACGGGCGACGATGAACAGCGGGTAGGACTGGATCACCAGCGCCCAGGCCGTAATGGCGTGGCCGATGGCGGCGCCCACGGCCGTGCGCATCAGCAAGGGACGGCGGCCATAGCGGTCGGACAAGGGGCCCAGCAAGGCGGAGCCGATCAGCAAGCCCAGCGGGTTGATGGTCAGCGCCAGGCCGAACAGCAATTTGGACGGCAAGCCCAGGAAGTTGTTGAAGGCATTCGGCGCCTCGGCCGCGAACAGCGGCGGCAAAATCGGGTATGGCAGCGAAGCGCCTATGGTCGACAGCAGCGCCAGCAGGCAGGCGGCGGAAATCAGGATGATGTTTTTCATGCGGCTTCGGCGGATGTTGGTCTGGCAAGCATACGTGACCATGCCACACAAGCAAACTTAAATGTTTGCAATGATGCACATCGTTGCTGCCGTGAAGCGTGCCAAGTACGGCCTCGGCTATCATGCCCACACGAATCACGTTGAACGGGACAAACATGACACTGTCGGAAATTGAACAGCAGCACGGCTTCACCTATCCCGCATTGTATCGGCAACTGGAGCGCGACGGCATGCTGGCCGTGGGCGAATACGGGCCCGACTGGTACAAGCTGGTCTATCCCACCTTGACGGAGCGGCCCACCCTGCTGTTGCATGCCGACGATTTCGAACTGCTCAACATCGAGGCCGTGGCCGAGGAAGTGGAAACCTTGCGGGACGCCGACGATTACCGGCAGGTCGATCCCGCCTTCCAGTTCATCCCGTTCGCGCAAACGGGCGCGGGCGACCACTACTGCTTTTTCGCGTCAAGCGAGCAAGACGGCGAGATGCCCGTCGTGCTGCTGTGGCATGACGAGAATGAAGCCCGCTACCTGGCGAAAAACCTGCAAGACTTCCTGCTTCACATGTTGTTGAACAGCATGGCGGACCAGGACACATACAATGGCGTCAGCGACGAGGCATTCAAGGAGCAACTGACGAAAACCCTGGGCACGCATGCACGCTACCTGACGGCGCGGCAAGCCGACGTGCTGCAGGCCTTGCTGGCCAGGGACATCGTCGATTACGACGTACTGCTGCCGAAGGGACGCAAGGAAGCGCACCGGGGCTTGCTGACCGATATGGAACTGGCCAGCCTGCGCGCGGAACTGATTCCCTACGAAAAGTTCGACAGCTATTTTGCCTACAGCACGGCTGACTGAACATGAAATCGCTGGGCAAGCGGCGGCTGAAGGTTTAAACTGTATATAAACACAGTAAAAACCATCACCTTGCCCTATTGCCCCCATGTTGAGAGTCCTGGAAAATCCCCTGTACTATCTGGATAATTTCCAGGACGTGCTGAGCTGGATCAGCGCGCGCTACGCCGATCTGCTGAGTCCTGAAGAAACACAGTTCATCGCCGCCTTCGGCGCGCTGCCGCAGCCGTCGCGCGCCCTGTTCGTGCGCCTTGTCATGCGCAAGGGCTGCCTGTTTCGTGCCAGCAAACTCAATTACCCGGAAATCGGCGACACGCGCGCGGCTGCCCTGCCCCTGCTGGCGACGGGCTGGGTGGTGGCCGATCCCGTCATCTCGCTCGAAGAACTGTTCGACTTGCTGCTGAAGGCGGAAGTCGCCCAGGCCTTCGACCTCGCCGCGCCCTTGAGAGCGGCGCGCAAGGCCGAGCAACTGGACGCCTTGCGCGAGCAGCATGGGGAAAATAAACCGTTTTCCGCATGGTATCCGGCCTGCACCGACGTGCTGTACCGCATCGGCCTGCAAGCGCTGTGCGATCGCCTGCGCCTGATTTATTTTGGCAACTATCACCAGGACTGGTCGGAATTCGTGCTGTCCGACCTCGGCGTGTATCAATACGAAAAAGTGGAATTCTCGCCGCAATCGCGCGGGTTTCGCACGCGCCAGGATATCGAACACTACGAAATGCTGCACCAGTGCCGCGAACGCTACAACGACAGCGCACCGGCCGACGAGGTGCTGCGGGAACTGGCGGCGCTGCCATTGGCCGAGGACAATACCTGGCTGGCCAGCCGGCGCGACAAGCTGCGCTTCCAGATCGCCCAGCACCTGGAAAAATGCCAGGACTGGCCGGCCGCCTACCGCGCCTACGCCGATTGCCGCTATCCGGGTGCGCGTGGCCGCGCCATCCGCGTGCTGGAAAAAGATGAGCAGCCGCAAGCGGCCTACGAGCGCCTGCTGATCGCCCTGGCCGCGCCGGAAAGCGAAGCGGAACAGCAATTACTGCTGCGCATGGCGCCCCGTCTGCGGCGCAAGCTGGGCCATGCCAAACAGGCGGCCAATGCAGCGGCCGCCGTGGAGCGCATCGACCTGCTGCTGCCCTACCCTGAACAGGCGTGCTACGTGGAAGGCGTGGTGCAGCAGCACTTGAGCCACGACGCTGCGCCCGTGTACTACGTGGAAAACACCCTGATCAATTCGCTGTTCGGCCTGCTGTGCTGGCCCGCCATCTTCAAGCCCATGCCGGGCGCCTTCTTCCACCCGTTCCACCGTGGCCCGGCCGACTTGCACAGCGCCGATTTCTACCAGCGCCGCAGCAGCGACTTTGCCGCCTGCCTGGCGCAGCTGGACGATGGCAGCTACCACGCGGCCATCCGCGCCACGCTTGCCGCCAAGCACGGCATCGTCTCGCCCTTCGTCAGCTGGGACGTGCTCGACGACGGCTTGCTGGACCTGGCGCTGGCCTGCATCCCGGCCTTTCACCTGAAGAAGGCATTCGAGCGCATCTTGCTCGACATAAAAAGCAACCGCAGCGGCTTTCCCGACCTGATCCAGTTCTGGCCGGCCGAACGGCGCTACCGCATGATCGAAGTCAAGGGTCCGGGCGACCGCCTGCAAGACAACCAGCTGCGCTGGATCGCGTATTGCGCCGAACACGCCATGCCCGTCAGTGTGTGCTACCTGCAGTGGCAGGTGGCCACATGAGCGGCATGAAGTACACGATCGCCGTGCGCGCCCTGTGCGAATTCACGGCCAAGGTGGGCGACCTGGACTTGCGTTTCACGCCCTCGCCCACGGCGCAGGAAGGCATGGCCGGCCACGCCACCGTCACGGGCCGGCGCGACGACGATTATCAGCGCGAAATCAGCTTGTGCGGCGACTTCGGCCCCCTGCACGTGCGGGGCCGTGCCGATGGCTACGACCCGGCGCGGCGCCAGCTGGAAGAAATCAAGACCTACCGGGGTGAACTGGACGCCATGCCCGCCAACCACCGCCAGCTGCACTGGGCGCAGGCGCGCATCTACGGCCACCTGCTGTGCCAGCAACTGAACCTGCCCATGTTGCGCGTGGCGCTCGTGTATTTCGATATTGCCAGCCAGAAGGAAACCGTCATGCACGAGGAGTGCACGGCCGAGGCGCTGCGCACCTTCTTCGAACAGCATTGCGCGCTGTTCCTCGACTGGGCCGAGCAGGAAATGGCGCACCGCGCCAGCCGCGACGCACAACTCACGGCCATGGCCTTTCCCCATGCGGACTTCCGCCCGGGCCAGCGCCAGCTGGCCGAAGCCATGTACAAGGCCAGCAGCCGCGGCTGCGGCTTGCTGGCGCAGGCGCCGACCGGCATCGGCAAGACGGTGGGCAGCCTGTTTCCCATGTTGAAAGCGACGGCCGCGCATGGCCTCGATAAACTGTTTTTCCTGGCCGCCAAGGTGCCCGGCCGCCAGATGGCGCTCGACGCCTGCGCCATCCTCAAGGATAGCGCCCCGCTGCTGCCCTTGCGCGTGCTGGAACTGAGCGCCAAGAGCTGCGCCTGCGAACATCCTGACAAAGCCTGTCATGGCGAATCGTGCCCGCTGGCCAAGGGTTTTTACGACCGCCTGCCGCTGGCGCGCGAGGTGGCGCTGGCCAGCGGCTTGATCCTCGACAAGGAAGCCGTGCGCGCCATCGCCTTGCAACAGGGTATTTGCCCGTACTACCTGGGCATGGAGCTGGCGCGCTGGAGCGATGTCGTCATCGGCGACTACAATTATTACTTCGACCTCAGCGCCATGCTGTACGGCATGACCCTCGCCCACGACTGGAAAGTCAACGTGCTGGTCGACGAGGCGCACAATATGGTGTCGCGCGCGCGCAGCATGTATTCGGCCGAGCTGGCACAGATCGACCTGAAGATGCTGCGCAAATTCGCCCCCGAAGCGTTGAAAAAGCCGCTCGACCGCCTCTCGCGCCAGTGGACGGCATTATTAAAAGCACAGGATGGCGACTACCACGTGCATCCCGCCTTGCCCGAGAAATTCTTTGGCGCCTTGCAAGGCGTGGCGACGGCCATCGGCGACCACATGGCCGAACACGCCACGGCCCTGGACGAAGACTTGCAGCGCTTTTACTTTGACGTACTGTTGATCAATCGCCTGGCGGAAAGCTTCGGCGAGCATTCGCTGTTCGACGTGAGCAAGACGGAGACGGGCTCCACCGTCTGCATCCGCAACATTGTCCCGGCGCCATTCCTGAAGGAACGCTTCGCGGCCAGCCACAGCACGGCCCTGTTTTCCGCCACCCTGAGTCCATGGAATTACTACAGCGACACCCTGGGCATGCCGGCCGACACGGCCTGGGTCGACGTGGAATCCCCATTCCAGGCGGAGCAATTGTCCGTACGCGTGGCCGACACCATTTCCACGCGCTACCAGCATCGCGCCGCCTCGCTGCTGCCCATCGCCCAGCTGATGGCGCGCCAGTACGCGGAAGCGCCGGGCAACTACCTGGCCTTCTTCAGCAGCTTCGATTACATGGAAAAGACGGCCACCCTGTTCGCCCAGCACTACCCCGCCGTTCCCATCTGGCAGCAGCCGCGCCGCATGGACGATACTGCCCGCGCGCAATTTCTGGGCCGCTTCGGCCTGGACACGCGCGGCATCGGCTTTGCCGTGCTCGGGGGCGCCTTCGGCGAAGGTATCGACTTGCCCGGCGCGCGCCTGATCGGCGCCTTCATCGCCACCCTCGGTTTGCCGCAGATCAATCCCGTCAACGAGCAAATCCGCCAGCGCATGGGCGACATCTTCGGCGCCGGCTACGACTACACGTATCTGTATCCGGGCATGCAAAAGGTGGTGCAGGCGGCCGGCAGGGTCATCCGCACCCAGTCGGACAAGGGCGTCGTCTACCTGATCGACGACCGTTTTTCGCGCCCGGAAATCCGCCAGCTGCTCCCCACGTGGTGGGATGTGCAACTGGCTGCTGGATAAAGCGACTTCAGGCGTTGCCAGCCTGCTTGCGCGGCACGCCTGCTTTTCTCCTTGCTGGTTTGGTGACAGGCGCGGCTGAAGGCGCAGGCACTGCCTTGACATTGACATCGGCTTCAACTTCCTGACTGCGTAGAAAATTCTGCAGTTCGATACGCACGCCGTTTTGCGCAACGACCGACAGCTCCAATGTCATGCCCAGCGATTGCAGGAAACGGCGCAAGGTCGAGACATAGGTATCGGTACGCTTTTCCAGTTGGGAAACAGCATGCTGTTGAATCCCAAGTTCCCTGGCGACTTCCGCCTGGGTCTTGCCCACTGCCTTGCGGAAATCCGTCAGCGTAGCGGCATGCGCTATCATTTCCTGCATTTTTTCCTGGGACAGAGCGGCAATTTTTGCCTGCCGCTCAGCCGGCAAACTGGCGATGACGTCGTTCAAACTTCTTCCCATGGCAAACTCCTGTTCCTAAAATCATCTCCGGCCCTTGCCCTGCCTCGCTTTCGCCACATCCAGCTTGTTGAGGTGTTGCTCGTAGCGTGCATTTGCCTTGAATAACAAATCCCGGTAAAACTTGTCCTCATCGACACCTAGCTTGGCCGCTGCAACCAGAATGACCGCTTCACGCCTCGTATCAAAAGCAAAGACCGCGCGCCACACCTGTGCCCCGTTATTGGCCTTGAAACGCAGCTCTTTCATGTTCGGGTGTTTAGGATTCTTCAACGTCCCCACGTGAGGACGCCCGGCAGCCGGACCCAGCTTCGACAGCGCATCGGCACTCGCCAGCAATTCATCCTGAACATCTATCGGCAGAGCATCGAATTCCGCATCGAAGTCATCGTGAAACGTGACCGGCCATATCCTCGGCGCATTCACTATCATCTCCGGATGATATCATGTGCAGATGATTATGCATCTACGCCAGCGAAAATGCTAGCCCACCAATAATCTGAGCTTCTGGTAGCCCGCCTTGCTCACAGGTATCCTCGTATCGTCGCGCAAGATGGCCACGTGGCTGTCTTTGGTGGCCGCCTCGATGCGGCGGATGCCGTCGATATTGAGCAGATACGACCTGTGCACGCGCAGGAACTTGGCGGGATCGAGCTGGGTCTCCAGTTCCGACAGTCGCTGGCTTTTCAGGTAGGACTTGCCTTCGGAGCGGATGCTGATGTAATCGTCCTGCGCCTCGATGTAGTCGATGCGCGCGCTGGCGATGACGTGGACTTTCGCGCCGTCGCGGATCAGCACGCGGTCCAACGGTGCGGCGCGCGTGGCCGCCTCGCGCGCCAGCGTTTGTACAGTCTCGGGCATGCTGCGGTGGGCGCGCGCGTGGGCCAGCGCCTGGTCGAAGCGCTGTTCGCTGAACGGTTTGAGCAGATAGTCGAGGGCGTGGCAGTCGAACGCTTTCAAGGCGTACTGGTCGTAGGCCGTGACGAAGATCAAACGCGTCTTCGCGCCGATCAGCTCGGCCACTTCAAAACCGTCCAGGCGCGGCATCTGGATGTCGAGGAACACCAGTTCCGGCTCCAGTTCCGCGATGGCCTTGACGGCCTCGAAGCCGTTGGCGCATTCGGCCACGATCTCGATATCGCCATGGCGCGCCAGGTATTCGCGCAGCACGCCGCGCGCCAGCGCTTCATCGTCGACGATGGCCACCCGCATTCTTGCCTGCATCATGCTTCCTCCGTGTCGCCGGTCTGCGCCGGCATCGATAACGTTACTTCAAACGTCGGCCCGCGCCGCGTCCAGTGCACGCTGGCCTCGTGGCCATACGCGCCGGCCAGGCGCTGGCGCACATTCTCCAGGCCCACGCCATTGCCGCGCGCCGGGCCCTGATCCGCATCGACGGGATTGCGCACGGCGATCTGCAGCAGGCTGCCCGCGCGCCGCACTTCGATGGCGATCAGGCCGCCCTCCGTCAAGCCGCAGATACCATGCTTGACGGCATTTTCCACCAGCGGCTGTATCAGCATGGGCGGCAGCAGGCACGCCAGCGCGGCAGTGTCGATGCTTTCCGCCACTTGCAGGCGTGCGCCGAAACGCACCTGTTCGATGGCCAGGAAATGGCGGATCAGGACCAGTTCCTCTTGCACGGTGATGTGCTTGTGCGCTTCCAGGCTCAGGCTCTGGCGAAAGAAACTGGCCAGCTGCACCGTCATCTGACGCGCGCCCGCCGCATCGATAGACGTCAGGGCGCTGATGGAGTTCAGGCTGTTGAACAGGAAATGGGGGTCGATCTGCGTGCGCAGCATGCGCAACTGCGCTTCCTGCGCCATCAGCTGCGCTTCCAGGCCCCGCTGCTCGGCCATCCTGGCGCGCACGAATTCGAGCAGCAGATAATGCACGGCGGCGGCCAGGCAATACAGCAGCGCGCCCAGGCCGAAGAACAGGGCCAGCAGCGATGGTGTCAGGTCCACGCCCAGCCAGTGCTGCTCCGTCAACAGGCTGACGCTGTTCAAAAATTGCAGCAGGGTCGCCCACAGCAAGCCCGCGAACAGGGCCGCCACGCCCATCACGCCGGCGATGGCGAGCGGATGGCGGGCGTGCAAGGGATAGGCGCGGCACAGGTAAAACGCGGAAAACCCCGAACCGATCGCATACACGAGCGTGGCGGGCGCCACCAGCAGGACGGCATTGAGCCAGGGCGCGTGCGCCACCCTGGCCAGGATGGAAGCCAGGGCCAGGCCCAGCGCGATGCAGACCAGCAACACCACGACGGCGCCGCGCCGCTTCGACAAGGGTCCGGACATGCGCGCCTAGTTGCGGATTTCCAGGCCACCCATGATGGCGTAGCCCGTCACGTACAAACGCTTGTTCTGGTTCGGCGGCACGATGGTCTTTTCTTCGAAGCCGCCGAGGATGGGCGTGCCCTGCAGCACGACGCTCCAGTCGGGCGGAATCTTGATGGTGACGCCGCCGCACAGGGCGAACACGTTGAGCACGGCTTCGCCTTCGATCGATGCCTGGCGCAGGTCGATTTCGCAGCCGGCCATGATGACGTTGATATCGCCGCCCCTGAAGCGCTGCGACGATACGCGCCGCACATAGCCGCCGAGGATGGCCGTCACTTCGATGATGCTGTCGTCGTCCGCCTGCCCGCTGGCGCCGGGCGCTGCAGTGGCGCCGGCGCCTTCCTTGTCGAGCGATACGGCGCCATTCCTGGCCTGGCCGAATGCGTCGGGCGCGGCACTGCCATCGGGCGGCGCGGCAAAGTGCCGGCGGCGCTGCCGCTGCTGTCCGCCGGGCAGGGATTTCGACACGACGGCCACGCCGGCGGCAATGATGAGCAGCGGCCACAGCATGCTCCAGTTGATATAGAACAAGCCCATGGCTTTCAAGGTCCAGCTCAGGCCCAGCAAGACCATCACGCCGCCGAGGATGTAGCCGGAGCGGGAATGGCTTTGCGATATTTTCAGCAAGCCGAAAATGATGAGGATGGTGGGCCAGAAGCGGAAGGTATAGCGCACATTGATGAAACCGAGGTTATCGAGCAGGAACAGCAGCCCCAGGCCGATGACGATGACGCCCAGCACGATTTGCGATGGCGAGTGCAGCGGCGGTCTATTTTTCATGCTCGGACTCCCGGTAGGCAATAAAATGTTTGTTCAACAGCGGTTCGAGCACGAGCCCCACGCCCCAGGCGATCAGCAAGGCGGGCCAGCTATTGTAGAAATTCAAGTTCCACAGTTCTTCATACGACACATACCACCAGGCGGCGAAGAAGATCAGCCACAGGCCGCTCAGTACCTGCTTGGCGGACACGGGCGTGAGCAGCTTGTTGAGGCCAAAGACGGCCAGTATCACCGGCCAATAATGCCATAGTGCATAGTAATCATGGAGATCGATCACATCGAGCCGGTCCAGCAGGATGATGGCGCCGACGGCGATCAGCAGCACGCCCCACAGCAGCTGGGTACGGCGGTAATACGCTGGTTCAGGTTTCACGGTCACCCCTTGAAGTTGGTTCATCGTAAAGATACGCGGATTTCGGGCGCGCGAAAACACCGCTTCGGCGAATGGCGGACAGGTGGCGGTGAATGGCGCGGGGACAGAAATAACCGGCAAAAAAAAAGACCGGCTAGGCCGGCCTTGAAGGGGTTCGCAGTACACACCGCGACCTGGAGTGGCAGTGCACGGCCGGCGAGCGCAAGGGCGCCGGCGGCCAAAATCTGGTGCCGATCCTCGAGGCGACCGGCTGACCTGCTGGAAGATCGAACATGCCGCCAACTTCACGGCAGTGCGTCTCAACCAAGCAAAGACATCATACTCCCGATCGCAAAACAGCACCGTTCGCTAGCGCACACTGCTGCGGTTTTGCTGAGCTGCATCAATTCGTGATGGCGTGCGGCGGATGGAGCATGTCGTTCTCGATCCATGCCAGCACGGACGGTCCTTGCGGCTGCCAGCCCAGCAGTTTGCGTGCCCGTTCGCCGCGCACGCGGCTGTTGGAGCCGAGGCCGTAGGATGCCATCTCATAGCCCCATTCGGCAATTGCCTCGGGCAGCGGCCAGTCCTGCGCGGGACCCAGGTCCAGCGCCCTGGCGATGGCGGCCGTCATGTCGCGGAAAGCCGCTTCGCCCGATTCGACAAAGTAAAAGGTACCGGCGGGCGACTTTTCCAGCGCCAGCAGATACAGGCTGACGACGTCGCCGATGTGCACGTTGGACCAGATATTGCGGCCCGGCCCCACGTGGCGCACGATACCGTTCTTGCGCGCCTGTTTCAATAAGCGGGGCAATTGCACGCTGTCGCGCGGCAAGGCGCCGTGGCCGTAGATCAGGGTATTGCACAGCACGCTCGCGCGCACGCCCTTGCCTGCGCTGGCCAGTACCAGGTCATCGATGGCGACCCGGGCCGCCTTGTCGGCCGTGGGCGCCGGCAGCTTGTCTTCAAAATAAACCTGTTCCGTGCCTTCGCCGCCCGACGCGTCGCCCACGATGGAGGAGCCACTGGTATGGAGGAAAGGCTTGTTGCTGCCGGCCAGCGCTTCGATGATGGCTTCGACGGCGCCCCGATGGTCGCTGCTGGCCGCATTGATGACGGCGTCCGCCGCCCTCGCCTGCTCGATGATGAGCTCGCGGTCGTTCAAGGTGCCGACGATACCACGTACCCCGATAGTGGCCAGCTCGGCCACCTGTTCCGGCTTGCGCACAAGACCCGTCACCTGATGGCCGGCCCGCACGAGGCCCGCCGCGATGGAACTGCCGATGAAACCTGCCGCGCCTGTCAAGAAAATCTTCATGCTTTACTCCTGTCTGGTTAGATTGCTGTCAATCACACCAGTCCAGTATGCCCGCTTTCGTCTTTCGCAAAAAGCAGTCACACGGCAAAAGATCTATGACTTCGGCGCAACAATTTTCTGTTTAAGCTGCAGGGCGGCGATGTAGCGGCTCTGGTAGGCGGGGTCTTCCGGCGTGAGCAAGGTGAGCCTGTCGCGCGCGCGGGTGGCGGCCACATAGAAACGGTTTTCCTCTTCCAGCGGGTCGGTCTTGCTGCGTGGGAATTCGTCGACGGCCAGATAGGGCAAGATCACGTGGTTGTATTCGAGGCCCTTGATCTGGTCGATGCAGGCAATCACCAGCTTGGCCTTGCCGGTCGAGACCGTCACGGCCTCCTCCATCTCGCCCAGCCAGCCGGCAAAGCCGCCCAGCGCCACGCCCGCTTCGCGGCACACGGCGATAAAGCCGTGCAGGGAACGGGCGACGACCCGCGCCTGGGCCGGGTCGACATAGATGCGGCGCGCCGTCTGTTCCAGCTGCATCAGGCCAAAGATGTGCTGCAGCGCCTCGCCCGCCAGCGCGTCGGGGGGCAGCGCGCGCAGATAATCGACGGCGGCCAGGGTCAGCGCCGCCTTGTCCTGGTTCTGCGACTTGGCCAGCTGGTTCGTCAGGAAGCCTTCCAGCAAGTCGGGATAGTTGGCCACGTCGGCCTTGGCTTGCTGCAATTCCGCGCGCGTAAACGGGATTTCCGCGAAGGCCACCAGGGCTTCGAGGATCTCGCCGCGGCGCGGGCCGCTCTTGATCGCATGCAAGTCCTTGCGGGCGATGGCGACCATGCCGCGCAGCATCAGCACTTCCAGGCTCAGCAGATAGCTGTTCATGTCCACCAGGCCATACGCGATGCCGCTCTGGAACAGCGCCGTTTCCACGCGGATGGCCTGATCGCGGTCGCGCAGCAAAATGGCCGTCGTGCCCGCATGCGCATGTTCGAGCGCGGCGATCAGCTGGGCGCTGCACGCCTGCGGCTGCGCATGGTCATACTCGAGCAGCTCGATGCGGGTGGCGCGCGACAGGGCCGACACGCTGGCCTTGTTTTTCAGCACGCCCACGGCCTGCGCCAGTTGCGGGCCGTAGCGGTAGGACGCCGTCAGCGGCAAGCGCTGCAAGGTGGGGAATTCCTGCTCGAAGCGCTGGCGCAGGAAGCGGTGGTCGGCGCCCGACCACGTGTAGATGACTTGATCCTTGTCGCCGGCGCCGCAGAAAAAGGCGTTGCCGCGGCGTATCAGCATGGTCAGCAGGCGGAACGACGCTTCATTCAAATCGTGCAATTCATCGGCCACGATGATCTGGAAGGCCGGCAATTGCTGGCGCAGCGGCTCGTCGCCATCGAGCATGCGCACGAGGTCGTAGGTGGCATCGAACGGTGCGCGGAACTGGATATCGCCCGTGTCGGCGCCGCGCAAGCCTTCGTATTCGCGCAGCCACAGATAATGCGTGCGCGACATGCCCAGCAGCTCCAGGTTGTCGTCGAGGGAATTGCTGTCGAAGTCGGGATTCTGGAAATCGAGGCGCGCCTTGGTGCGCAACTGCAATTTCAAGAATTCGGCAATCGCCCCGTTCGTCGTGTTGATTTCCAGCGGGTAACGGTGAGCATACTTTTCCGACACGACGGCCAAAGCTTCCCAGGCCACCGGGCGCAGCTCTTCATCGCTGCGCATGGAAGCGACCTGCATGTTTTCCAGCTGCAACAGCACCTTGGCGGCAAAGGCGTCGAAGGTATCGATGGTCAGGCGCTTGACGACGCCGAGCGGCACGCCCACTTCCAGCAGGCGCTGGCGCAGGGCCACGCGCGCCGCTTCCGTGAACACGAGGGCCAGCATGCGTTCGGGCGCGCGGCCCCGGTGCAGCGCTTCGGCCAAGCGCAGGGCCAGGGTCGTCGTCTTGGCCGCGCCGGCATTGGCGTCGATCAAGACCACTTTCTTTTGCGCCGTCTGGATGGCGACCTGTTCCGGCGTGGGCGTGATGCGTTTGGGAATGAACTGCGGGGCGTTATCTGTACTCAAAAGAATTCCTGAAATGGTTGCTACTCCCTGCTCCGTTACCAGGCGCAAGTGCGCAGGCCGGCAAAGACGTCGCCCCGTTCGGGCGCGTGGAAGGCGCGCATGCGGGGCGAATGCAGGCGTGGCGGCGTGGCGAAGGCGGCGCCGCGCAGCACCTGGTGCTGCATGAAATACGGCGCCGAATATTCGCGCCAGGCATCGACCGCAAAGCCCGCATACGGTTCGAACGGCGTCGCCGTCCACTCCCACACCTGGCCCCAGTGAAAGCGCGGGTGGCCGGACAGCGCAGCATACTCCCATTCCGCCTCGGTCGCCAGGCGGCGCCCCGCCCAGGCGCAGTAGGCCTGCGCTTCATACAGGTTGATGTGGCGCACGGCTTCGTTCGGCGGCAAGGTCGTGCGCTGGCCGAAACGCATGGCGCGCCACTGTGTTGCTTCGCGCAGCCAGTACAGGGGCGACGAGCGCTCCTGCTGCATCAGCCAGGCGCTGCCGGCCGCGCTCCAGAACTGGCGGTTCTGGTAGCCGCCATCGGCGACAAAATCGGCAAACTGGGCGTTCGATACGGCACAGGCATCGATGGAAAACGGCGGCACGTAGCAGGCATAAGGCGGCGACTCGTTGTCGAAGGCGAAGCCGGCCCCGCGCGGCGAGCCCAGTTCGATGGTGCCGCCAGGAAAAGCGATCTCGCCGGCCCCCGGCGGCAAGGCCGGGCTGGCAGCCAGCGATTCCGGCGCTTCCAGGCCCAGCCATTGCAAGCCGGCCAGCATTTCCTCGCCACACAAGTCTTCATGCGCCAAGGCCAGCCGGTACGGCGCCAGAGCGCTGTCGACATTGGCTTCGCGCGACAGTTTATCGAGCACCCGGTCGAGCACTTCGCGGCAATACGTCTTGACGGCGCCCGGACTGGGCAATTCCAGCTTCCAGCGCGCGCGGTGCGCCACCATATTGGCATCGAACAAGTCGTCGCCACGCGTCAGCAGGGAGTTGTAAATGGCGTCGGCCGGATGGCTGGAAGCGGCTTCGCGCAGGATGAACCATTCGGCAAACCAGGCGATGTGCGCGAGTTGCCACAAGGGCGGATTGAGGCGCGGATGACGGGGCAGGCCAGCCACCACGTCCAGGCCGGCACTGACGTAACAGTCGAACAGGGATAAAGTATCCTGGCGCGCGGCCTGCAGCGACTGGGCCAGTTGCTGCGCGCCGGCATGGCGAAAAGAGGCGTTGATTAAAGTCATGGCCTGATTGTAACGACTTATGCCAAGCTTGCACTAGTCGCGCAGGAAACAGGGAAGAAGTCCTCCCCTTCCTCCGCTTACTTGACCAGCAATTCGCCGTGCAGCGGCGTGACGACGGACTTGGGCATGCTGACGATGAAACTGCTGCCCTTGTCGGCCACGGACTGGATGGCCAGGGTGCCGCCATGGCGCAGCAGCACGTGCTTGACGATGGCCAGGCCCAGGCCCGTGCCCTGGGTTTCGCGCGAACGGCTCTTGTCGACGCGGTAGAAACGTTCCGTCAGGCGCGAGATATGTTCCTGGCTGATGCCGATGCCCGTATCTTGCGCGATGAATTGCGGCCCGGCCGGGCCATCCTGCCAGCGCAGGGTGATGGTGCCGCCGGCCGGCGTGTAGCGCACGGCGTTCGACGCCAGGTTGCCGAACGCGCTGTACAGCTCGTCGTAGCTGCCCAGCACGCCAGGGCCATTGCATTCCATCGTCACTTCATGCTTGCCGGCCGACAAACCCTTGGCGTCGCGCAAGACTTGCTGCATGAGCTTCTTGATATCGACAGGCTCGGGGCGCAGCGGATAGTCGACCGATTCCAGGCGCGACAGGGTCAGCATGTCCTCGATCAGATGCTGCATGCGGTGGCCCTGCTCCGTCATCAGCTTGAGGTGGGCGGCGCGCGTGGTGGCGTCCAGGTCCAGCTCGGCGGAAGCGATTTCCAGGAAGCCGACGATGACGGTGAGCGGCGTGCGCAATTCGTGCGAGGCATTGGCGATGAAGTCGCGGCGCATCATTTCGATGCGTTCCGTTTCCGTCACGTCATGCGTGACGAGGATCTGGCGGCGGTTCTCGAATGGAATGATTTGCACGATCAGCTTGCGGTTGCGGAAGGTGATCGTCAGCGGCTGGTCGTAGCGGCCCAGGATGATGTAATCCATGAACTCGGGGCTGCGGATCAGGTTCGTCACGCGCATGCCCTTGTCGCGCTCGTGCGTGAGGCCCAGGTGTTTCTCGGCGGCGGGATTGCACCATTCGAGGAACAGCACGTCGTCCATGATGACGACGCCGTCGGGCAGCAGGTGCATGGCCTGGCGGAAACGCGCCAGCCATTCCGTCAGCTCGGCCTGGTTTTTTTCGTCGTCGCGGCGCATGCGGTACAGGCGCGCGAAAATGCTGGTCCAGGCGCCCCAGCCATCGGGCAGCTTGGCGCTTTGCGGATTGTCCAGCCAGTTACTCAGCTGGAACAGATACGACAGCTGCACGAACACCATCATGGCCATCAGCACGAAGGCGATGCCCAGCGCATACGTGGCGCCAAACAGATACCAGACGACGGCCACGCCCAGCAGCGCCAGCACCATGCGCAGGGCGGCCGGTACCCAGAACAGCAATTTCGGATTCATAGAGTCAAACTTTACTTTTCAGACAACATGTAGCCGACGCTGCGCACGGTCTTGATCAGGCTTTCCGCCTCTTTCAAGGCTTTGCGCAAGCGCAATACGTGGACATCGACCGTGCGCTCCTCGATCACCACATGGTCGCCCCACACCTTGTCGAGCAGCTGGCTGCGCGAAAACACGCGTTCCGGATGGGCCAGCAGGAATTTCAGCAGCTTGTATTCGGCGTGGCCGATATCGATCTTCTGTTCATCCATCATCACGGTGCAGCTGACGGGGTCCAGGGCCACGTTGCCGGCGCGCATGGGCGCCTGCGCGTGTTCCGGACTCTTGCGTCGCAGCAGAGCCTTGGCGCGGGCCAGCAGCTCGCGCGGCGAGAACGGCTTGGTGACGTAATCGTCGGCCCCGCTGTTCAAGCCAGCTAGCTTGTCTTCTTCCATGCTCTTGGCGGTGAGCATGATGACGGGGATGGCGGCGAAATTGCGGTCGGCGCGGATGCGCGACAGCAGGCGCAAGCCTGTTTGATCCGGCAACATCCAGTCCAGCAGGATCAGGTGCGGCGTGCGGTGCTGGATGAATTCCCAGGCATCGGCAACGTTTTGTACGGAACAGCAATTCCAGCCGGATTCGCGCAGCGAATAGGTCACCAGTTCAACGATGGCCGGCTCATCTTCAACAATCAATACCGTGGTTTTATCAGATGCCATAAAGCTTACTCAGGGAGCTCCTCGGAAATGGCGGGAGCAGCCACCTTGGTGTGGCGGATGTCCTTGCCTTCAACCACGTAAATCACGTATTCGGCGATGTTTTTCGCATGGTCGCCGATCCGTTCGATGGCCTTGGCCACCCACAGGGTGTCGAGCGCCGCCGAAATCGTGCGCGGGTCTTCCATCATAAAGGTGATCAAGTTGCGCATGATAGACCGAAACTCGTGGTCGATGATGGCATCTTGTGCAATTAATTGTAAGGCTTGCTTGCCATCGTTGCGCGCGAACGCGTCCAGGGCGTCGTGCAGCATGTCGGTGGCCGTGTTGGCGATGCCGCGCACCATCTCGTAATGGTTGACGACGCCGTTGCCACGCTTGTGCAGGTTCTTTGCCACGCGGGCGATTTTCGTCGCCTCGTCGCCGACGCGCTCGAGGTCGGTAATCACCTTGATGGTGGCCATGATGGTGCGCAGATCGTTGGCGGCCGGCTGGCGGCGCACGATCAGGTGGCTGCACGCGTCGTCGAGCGACACTTCGAGCTGGTTGACGACGTCGTCTTCGCGCATCACGCGGTCCGCGCGCTCGGCATTGCCGATGCGGAAGCAGGTCATCGCGTCGAGGAACTGGGTTTCAACGATGCCGCCCATGAGCAGCACTTTCGAGCGGATCGCTTCGAGTTCGTTGTCGTATTGCTTGGATGAATGTTCGCCTATCATGCTGTCTCTCCGTATTCAGTTGTCTTGTAGTAGCTATGCGGGACGGATCAGCCGAAGCGGCCCGTGATGTAATCCTGCGTTTCCTTGCGGGCCGGATTCATGAAGATCTGGTCCGTTTCGCCGAATTCCACCAGCTCGCCCAAATACATATAGGCCGTGTAGTCGGAGCAGCGCGCCGCCTGCTGCATATTGTGCGTCACGATGGCGATCGTGTAATCCTGTTTCAGTTCGCTGATCAGCTCTTCCACTTTCGACGTGGAGATCGGGTCCAGCGCCGAGGTCGGCTCATCGAGCAGCAGGACGTCAGGCTTGACGGCCACGCCGCGCGCGATGCACAAACGCTGCTGCTGGCCGCCCGACAGCGACAGGCCGCTCTTGCTCAGCTTGTCCTTGACCTCACCCCACAGCGCGGCCTTTTTCAGGGCCCACTCGACGCGCTCGTCCATTTCGCCCTTCGACAGGTCTTCATACAGACGCACGCCGAAGGCGATGTTGTCGTAGACGGACATGGGGAACGGTGTCGGCTTCTGGAACACCATGCCGACCTTGGCGCGCAGCATGTTGACGTCCTGGTCCGCGTCGAGCACGTTGCGGCCGCGGTACAGGATCGAGCCTTCCGCGCGCTGGCCCGGGTACAGGTCGTACATGCGGTTCAGGGTGCGCAGCAGGGTCGACTTGCCGCAACCGGACGGGCCGATGAAGGCCGTGACTTTCTTTTCGTGGATGTCCAGGTTGACGTTATGCAAGCTTTGCGTTTTGCCGTAAAAAAAGTTCAGGCCCGAAATCTCGATGGTTTTTTTCTTTGGTGCCAAGTCTTGGGCTGGATTCATTTGCGTATTCATAGGGGTTCGCTTCGCTCGGTATCTGTTTAATTAGGGACTTTTTGGCTGAACACGGTGCGCGACAGGATATTCAGGGCCAGTACGCTGAAGGTGATCAGCAGTGCGCCGCCCCAGGCCAGCGAGCGCCAGTTGTCGTACGGGCTCATCGCAAACGATGCGATGACGGACGGCAAGTTGGCCATCGGTGCATTCATGTTGAAGCTTTGGAACTGGTTATTCAGGGCCGTGAACAGCAGCGGCGCCGTTTCGCCGGCGATGCGGGCCAATGCCAGCAGGACGCCGGTGATGACGCCAGCCTTGACGGCGCGCAAGCGCACCAGGGTGGCAACCTTCCAGCGCGGCGCGCCGAGGGCGAACGCGGCTTCCAGCAGGCTGTTCGGCACCAGGCGCAGCATGTTGTCCGTCGTGCGTACGACCACGGGCACGGCGATCAGGGACAGCGCGATGGCGCCGGCGTAACCGGAGAAGTGTTTGACATGCGCCACGTACAGCGCATACACGAACAGGCCGATGACGATCGATGGCGCCGACAGCATGATGTCCGTCACAAAACGCGTCACTTGCGCCAGCTTGTTTTCTTCGCCGTATTCGGCCAGGTAGATGCCGGCCAAAATGCCGATCGGCGTGCTGACGACGGTGGCCAGGGCCACCATCAGGGCGCTGCCGACGATGGCATTGATCAAGCCGCCGCCTTCGCTGCCGGGCGCCGGCGTCGTTTGCGTGAACAGGTCGACGGACAAGGCGCCGAAACCCTTGATCACCAGGGTGAACAGAATCCACACGAGCACGGCCAGGCCCAGGGCCATGGCGGCCACCGACAGGGCGATGCCGACGCGGTGCATCAGCAGGCGCTTGCGGTAGACGGGGTTCATGGCCGGCTTGGCCGGAACGTCGAGAGTGCTTACTTGGCTCATTTCGTGCCTTCCTTGCGGGACATGCCAGCCAGCATCAGCTTGGCGGCGGATAAGACGATAAAGGTGATGACGAACAGGATCAGGGCCAGCGAGAACAGCGAGGACACGTGCAGCGCCGATTGCGCTTCGCCAAATTCGTTCGCCAGCAGCGAAGTGATGCTGTTACCGGCGGCAAACAGCGACCACGACAGTTTATTCGCATTGCCGATGACGAAGGTCACGGCCATGGTCTCGCCCAGCGCGCGACCCAGGCCCAGCATGACACCGCCGACGACGCCGGTCTTGGTGTATGGCAAGACGATCTTGCGCACCACTTCCCAGCGCGTGCAGCCCAGGCCGTATGCGGATTCCTTCAGCACGGCAGGGACGATCTCGAACACGTCGCGCATCACGGAAGCGATGAAGGGGATGATCATGATGGCCAGCACCAGGCCGGCCGTCAGCAGACCGATGCCCATCATGGGGCCGCTGAACAGCTGGCCGATGACGGGCACGTTGCCGAGAGTCGCCTTCAGCAGAGGCTGGACGTGGTCGGCAAACAGGGGCGCAAACACGAACAGGCCCCAGATGCCGTAGATGATCGATGGCACGCCGGCCAGCAGCTCGACAGCCGTGCCCAGCGGGCGGCGCAGCCAGGCCGGGCAGATTTCCGTGAGGAACAGGGCGATGCCGAAGCTGACGGGGAAGGCGATCAGCAAGGCGATGACGGACGTCACCAGAGTGCCGATGATGGGGATCAGGGCGCCGTACTGGTCATTGACGGGGTCCCACTCGGCCGAAACGATGAAATGCAGGCCGAAGGTCTTGAAGGCCGGTATCGATTCCATGATCAGCGAAATGATGATGCCGACCAGGACGATCAGCACCGACAGGGCGAACAGCATCGTCACCTTGTGGAACATGAAATCCTGGATGCGCTGCTTGCGCATGGTGGAAAGCATTTGCGCGTGACTGATGGAATCGGTCATGGTGCCGCCTGGCATGGGGATCGTGGAGGAGGTAGATTGTGCGCTCATATTGTGCCAGATGTGGGTGGTACTGCCGGTACTGCTGTTGTTAACTCTTGTTTTATGGTTGCTTCTTTAGCCAGGACCGTCCGCAAGGGCTTGCGGGCGGTCCTGGCTAACTCCCTGCCCCGCCGTGCTGCTGGCGGGCCAAGGATGTCAGGTACTTACATGGTCAAGCTATCGAATTAATAGATGGCTTTGCCCGATGCGTCTTTCAGGTTGGCTTTCCACGACTCTTGCACCAGTTTCACGACCGATGCCGGCATAGGCACGTAGTCCAGTTCCACGGCAGCGGCGCCACCGTTTTTGTAGGCCCAGTCGAAGAATTTCAGCACTTCTTTTGCCTTGGCGGCGTCAGCCTGGACTTTGTGCATCAGGATGAAGGACACGCCCGTGATCGGCCAGCTGTTCTTGCCAGCCTGGTCGGTCAGGACCACGCCGAAGCCTGGGGTTTGCGTCCAAGGTGCCGAAGCGGCTGCTGCCTTGAAGTTTTCGTCGTCAGGCTGCAGGAAGTTGCCGTCCTTGTTTTGCAGCTGGGTGTGCGACATCTTGTTTTTCTTGGCGTAAGCCCACTCGACGTAGCCGATCGAACCCTTGATACGCTGTACGTTGGCGGCGACGCCTTCGTTACCCTTGCCGCCCACGCCCACGGCCCATTTCACAGCCGAGCCAGCGCCGATTTTCGATTTGAATTCCGGATTGGTTTTCGACAGGAAGTCGGTGAACAGGAAGGACGTGCCCGAACCGTCGGCGCGGTGCACCACGGTGATTTCCGTGTCCGGCAGCTTGACGCCACTGTTCAGCGCGGCGATTTCAGGCGCGCTCCACTTGGTGATCTTGCCCAGGTAGATGTCGCCGACGACTTTACCCGTCATTTTCAGCTGGCCTGGGGCTACGCCGTCCAGGTTGACGATGGTGACCACGCCGCCCATGATGGCCGGGAATTGCATCAGGCCCGCTTCTTCCAGCTCTTCCGCCTTCAAAGGCATGTCCGAGGCGCCGAATTCAACAGTCTTGGCCTTGATTTGCTTGATGCCAGCGCCGGAACCGACGGACTGGTAGTTCAGGCCGTTGCCCGTGTTGGCTTTGTACGTCTCGGCCCATTTGGCGTAGATCGGGTACGGGAAGGTTGCGCCAGCACCTGTCATATCTGCCGCCATGACGGAAGCGGAAGAAAATGCCATCGCTGCCGAAGCACCCACGACGATAAATTTGAACATTTGCTTCATTTGCATATCAAGTCCTCAGGGTTGTTAGGGGCTCAAAGTCCCGGTTGAATGCTGCGCAGTCTAGCAAGCGAATATGACAGCTTTATGACATGATCAAAAAATCCTGAAATAATTGCCTACGCCCCGAGAACTGCCATTTTCGGCCCGAAAAATGACAGGGCCGGCGACGCTTTATGACAGCTTATGTCACGCTTACGTCATATTTCATGATTACACTCACAACGCGTCATACATGATGAAATACGGCTAGAATTAACTATCTGCAAAGACAAAAGAATATGAAACCTGAACTGCACACGGAAGTGACCAAATCGGGCATCCTGCTTGACCGCGAGCTGTCGCAACTGACTTTCAACCGGCGCGTGATGGCCCAGGCGGAAGACCCGAACATTCCGCTGCTCGAGCGCCTGCGCTACCTGTGCATCGTCAGCAGCAATATGGATGAGTTCTTCGAAGTGCGCGTGGCCAGCCTGCTGGCGGCGGGCAGCATCGGCGGCACCTTGGCCGGCCACCCTGCCCTGGCGGCCAACCTAGAGCGCATCGGCAAGGAATGCCATGCGCTGGTGGAACGCCAGTACGAGATATTAAATAGCGAAGTCTTGCCGGCCCTGCGCGAAGCGGGCGTGCATTTGCTGCGCGACAGCGACCGCAACGAGGCGCAGCGCGCCTGGGTCAAGCAGTATTTCGACCGCGAAGTGCGGCCCCTGCTGACGCCCATTGGCCTCGACCCGGCCCACCCGTTCCCGCAGGTGGTCAATAAAAGTCTCAATTTCATCGTCTCGCTGAGCGGCAAGGATGCGTTCGGCCGCGGCACGGCCATCGCCATCGTCAAGGCGCCCCGCGTCTTGCCGCGCGTCATCAAGCTGCCGGACGAGATCTCCGGCGATGGCGTGTCCTTCTGTTTATTGTCGTCCGTCATCCATGCGCACATCTCGGACCTGTTCGCCGGGCGCGAGGTGATCGCCTATTCGCAATTCCGCGTCACGCGCGACAGCGACCTGTGGGTCGACGAGGATGAGGTCAAGAATCTGCGCCAGGCCCTGAAAGGCGAGCTCGTGGGCCGCCAGTTCGGCACTTCCGTACGCTTGGAAGTGGCGCGCAATTGCCCGCCAGAACTGTCGCAGTTCCTGCTCGACCAGTTCAGCCTGGATCAAAGCCGGCTGTACCGTGTCAACGGCCCCGTCAATCTGGTGCGCCTGTCGGAAATGATCGACCACGTGAAGCAACCGGAGCTGCGCTTCCCGCCGTTCTTCCCCGGCCTCGCCCATAAAGCCATCGGCAACGATATCTTTGCCGCGCTGGGCAAGCACGACATCTTGCTGCACCACCCGTACCAGTCGTTCCAGACGGTGATCGACTTCATCCGCAGCGCCGCCTATGACCCGTCCGTCGTCGCCATCAAGCAGACGATTTACCGCACGGGCATGAACTCGGACCTGATGGAGTCGCTGATCACGGCCGCGAAGATGGGCAAGGAAGTGACCGTCATCGTGGAATTGATGGCGCGTTTCGACGAGGAAGCCAATATCAACTGGGCCGACAAGCTGGAACAGGCGGGCGCACAGGTCGTGTACGGCGTCGTGGGACTGAAGACCCATGCCAAGGTGGCGCTCGTCATCCGCCGCGAAGAAGGCGCGCTGCGCTTCTATGCCCACTTGGGCACCGGCAACTATCACCCGACGACGACCAAGCTGTACACGGACTTCGGCTTGCTGACGGCGAACCAGGACCTGGCCGTGGAAGTCAATGAAGTCTTCATCCACCTGACCAGCCTGACCAAACCGCACAACCTGAACCATCTGTGGCTGGCGCCGTTCGGCCTGCAAAGCGAGATCATCAAGGCAATCCGCAACGAGGCGAAGATCGCCCGTGCGGGCCGGCGCGGGCGCATCATCGTGAAAGTCAACGCACTGGTCGATGAATCCGTGATCCGCGCCCTGTATGCGGCCTCGACCGATGGCGTGAAGATCGACCTGATCGTGCGCGGCGCCTGTACCCTGAAACCGGGCGTGCCTGGCCTGTCGGAAAACATCAAGGTGCGCTCCGTGATCGGCCGTTTCCTTGAACACAGCCGCATCTATTACTTCCGCAACGACCTGGCGCACGATGTCTACCTGGCCAGCGCCGACTGGATGAGCCGCAACCTGTTCCGCAGGGTGGAAGTGGCTTTCCCCGTACTTGACCGGGCGCTGAAACGGCGCGTGATCGCCGAAGGCCTGAATCCGTATTTGAAGGATAATACAAATGCATGGGAACTGGAGCCGACGGGCCATTACGCGCGCCGCAAGCCGCGCGGCAAGCAAACGCCGTTCAGCGCCCAGCAATACCTGATGCACACACTGGGCACGCCGGGCGCGGAGGTCGGCGAATAGGCAATTCTACACAGAGGAGTACAGCATGGATCTCATCTTGTGGCGACACGCAGAAGCCGAGCCGGGCGTTCCCGACCTCGAACGCGCCCTGACCGTCAAAGGCCAGAAACAGGCGCGCCGCATGGGGGAATGGCTGGCCTCGCAACTACCGGAAAATTGCCGTATCCTCGTCAGCCCCGCCCTGCGCACCCTGCAAACGGCGGAAGCGCTGGGGCGCAAGTTCAAGCTGATGCCGGAACTGGCACCCGGCGCGGAGGCGGAGGACATCCTGAAGGCGGCCAACTGGCCCGGCGGCAAGGAAACCGTGCTCATCGTCGGCCACCAGCCCACCCTGGGCCAGGCGGCCGCCCTGCTGCTGACGGGCGAGGAACAGGAATGGGAAATGCGCAAGGCCAGCGCGTGGTGGTTCTCGCAGCGCGAGCCGGGCGACCCGATCAGCGTTTATCTGAAAGCCGTGATGGCGCATGATCTGGTCGTGAAATAGGCCACGGGGTCAGACCCGCCGGGGGAATGCGTCCCAATGGGACGCATTCCGATCACGCAGTGACAGACCCCGGATTGAAATACGCAAAAAGTGCGCTGGGACAAATACTGGTGGCGTTCAGAACTCAGCAGCCTTGTAAAGCGCTGCCGATCTGCTAGAGTTTAATTGCATCAACTACGTGTTGGAGCGCTGCTCTGGCACATTGAGCAACCCAGCGGACGGCCGTCCAACGGCGGCTGAAAGACCATGTTAATCACCTTCCTCGTTTTTCTCTTCATCGCCATCTTCGCCGCCATCATCGGCTTTGTCGCCTTTGAACTGGTCGAAGAAATGCGCGGCAGCCACCATAAGCTGATGGACCGCTATCACGAGTAGCGCTCACCTCGGCACTATCGCATGGCGCCAGCGACGGCCCAACAGGCCCGTCCCTCGCGCCATCCTCGTTTTTACACTCCCGTCTTACACTCCCGTTTTGAACTTCGTATAGATGCGCGTCATCAAGCGGCGGATATCGGCCGTGGTCGCTTCCGGCGCGGCCATGCGCTGCTTGTCGGCGTCCGACAGGAAGATGGCCTTGTTCTCGCCGATGTCCTTGCGGACATACTTGATGCTGGCCGGATTCGGATTCGCGTAGAACACCTTGTTGCTCAGGCTGGCATGCACTTGCGGACGCAGGATATAGTTGATGAACAGGTGCGCATTGTTCGGGTGCGGCGCGTCGGCGGGAATCGCCATGGTGTCGAACATCAGGGCGGCCGTCTTCGGCACCAGCACCTGGATCACGTTGCCGTTCTTCGCATCGATGGCGCGCTGGCGCGCGATATTGATGTCGCCCGACCAGCCCAGCGCCACGCAGACGGAGCCGTTGGCCATGTCATTGATGTAGCCTGACGAACTGAACAAGGTTACGTAGGGACGGATCGCCTGCAGCACCTTGCCCGCTTCCTGGTAGTCGGCGGCCGCTTTCGAGTACGCGGGCTTGCCCAGGTATTGCAGGGCGGCTGGCAGCACTTCCGACGGCGAGTCGAGGAAGGACACGCCGCACGATTTCAGCTTGGCCGCATATTTCGGGTCGAAGATCAGGTCCCAGGCATTGTCGGGCATGGGCATGCCGCCCAGCGCGGCCTTGACCTTGTTGACGTTGATGCCCACCGTCGTGTAGCCCCACAGCCAGTCGACCAGGTAATCGTTGTTCGGGTCGATCTTCGCCAGCTTGGCCTGCAGGTTCTGGTCCAGGTTGCCCAGGTTCGTCAGCTTGCTCTTGTCGAGCTTGCGCAGCAGGCCCGCATCGATCTGCAGCCGCGCCCACTGGGCCGTCGGCACGACGATATCGTAACCGGACTTGCCCGCCACCAGTTTCGCATTGAGGATTTCGTTATTGTCGAAAACGTCGTAGCGTACCTTGATGCCCGTTTCCTTCTCAAAATTCTTGATCGTATCGTCGCCGATATAGTCCGACCAGTTATAGATGTTCAGGACTTTCTCTTCCTGGGCCTGAGCGTGCGCAGGCAAGGCCAGTACGGCCGCCGCCAAGGCCAGTCCCACTCCAATGCGCCGCCCTGCTTGCCATGTGTTTGCCATCGTACCGCCTCCGGAATTAGTCAGAAAATAGTGCCGATGATAGCAAGAAGGGCGCGATCAGGTCTAGCCCGATTGCGCCCTTGCTAAGATTCAACCCAAAAGCGAAGACCGGGGTCGGACCCTGAGGGTCCGACCCCAGCCTTTCGCCGTTGGGGGCACGAATTACACCTTATCCAGCCCCACCTGCGCGCCCGTAAACACCAGGTTGCCGTTCTGGGCGTCGATGCGGATCTCGTCTTTCGGGCCGAACCTGCCTTCCAGGATCAGCTTCGACAGCGGATTTTCGATCTGCTGCTGGATCGCCCGCTTCAAAGGACGGGCGCCATACACCGGGTCGTAGCCCGCTTCGGCGATTTGCTGCAGGGCCGCGTCCGTCAAGCTCAGCTGCATGTCCATGCGCGCCAGGCGTTCTTCGAGAATTTTGAGCTGGATCTTCGCGATCGCGCCGATGTTTTTCTCGTCGAGGCCGTGGAACACGACGATTTCGTCGATGCGGTTGACGAACTCGGGACGGAAGTGCGAGCGTACCTCGGCCATCACGGCCAGCTTCACGACGCCGGGATCATCGCTTTCCATGGCCTGGATTTTATGCGAACCCAGGTTCGAGGTCATGATGATGACGGTATTCTTGAAGTCCACCGTGCGGCCCTGGCCGTCCGTCATGCGTCCGTCGTCGAGCACCTGCAGCAGCACGTTGAAGACGTCGGCATGCGCCTTTTCCACTTCGTCCAGCAAAATCACGCTGTAGGGCTTGCGGCGCACGGCTTCCGTCAGGTAACCGCCCTCGTCGTAGCCCACGTAGCCTGGCGGCGCGCCGATCAGACGGGCGACCGAATGCTTCTCCATGAACTCGCTCATGTCGATGCGTATCATCGATTCTTCCGTATCGAACAGGAAGGTCGCCAGCGCCTTGCTCAATTCCGTCTTGCCGACACCCGTCGGCCCCAGGAACATGAAGGAACCGTACGGACGGTTCGGATCGCTCAAGCCGGCGCGCGAGCGGCGGATGGCGTCCGCCACGGCCGTGATCGCCTCATCCTGGCCCACGACGCGCTCATGCAGCTTCTCTTCGATGTGCAGCAGCTTGTCGCGCTCACCCTGCATCATGCGCGACACGGGTATGCCCGTCGCGCGCGACACCACTTCGGCGATTTCCTCGGCGCCCACTTCCGTGCGCAGCAGCTTCGGCTGGTCAGGGTCGAGTTTCGGGATGCCGCTGTCGGCCTGCTTGAGTTGGGCTTCCAGCTGCGGCAGCTTGCCATACTGCAGCTCCGACACTTTCTGCCAGTTGCTCTCGCGCGTGGCCTGCTCCATCTGCAGCTTGACGTTCTCGATCTCTTCCTTGATGTGCGTGCTGCCTTGCACCACGGCTTTTTCCGCCTTCAGGATTTCCTCGAAGTCATTGTATTCGCGCTGCAGCTTGACGATCTCTTCCTCGATCAGGCCCAGACGGCGCAACGATGCTTCGTCCTTTTCCTTCTTGACGGCTTCGCGCTCGATCTTCAGCTGGATCAGGCGGCGTTCCAGCTTGTCCATCACTTCCGGCTTCGAATCGATCTCGATCTTGATCTTCGCCGCCGCTTCGTCGATCAGGTCGATTGCCTTGTCGGGCAAGAAACGGTCCGTGATGTAGCGGTGCGACAGCTCGGCGGCCGCGATGATGGCCGCGTCCGTGATCTCCACCTTGTGGTGCAGCGCGTATTTATCCTGCAAGCCGCGCAGGATGGCGATCGTCGCCTCCACGGTCGGCTCGTCGACGAGCACTTTCTGGAAGCGTCGTTCCAGCGCCGCATCCTTCTCGATGTACTTGCGGTACTCGTCAAGCGTGGTGGCGCCCACGCAATGGAGTTCGCCGCGCGCCAGCGCAGGTTTGAGCATATTGCCCGCGTCCATCGCGCCTTCGGCCTTGCCCGCGCCCACCATGGTGTGCATCTCGTCGATGAAAACGATGGTCTGCCCTTCATCCATGGCCAGTTCCTTGAGCACGGATTTCAGGCGCTCCTCGAATTCGCCGCGGAATTTCGCGCCGGCCAGCAAGGCGGCCATGTCCAGCGACAGTACGCGCTTGCCTTTCAGGGACTCGGGTACTTCGCCATTGACGATGCGCTGGGCCAGGCCTTCGACGATGGCCGTCTTGCCCACGCCCGGTTCGCCGATCAGCACGGGATTGTTCTTGCTGCGGCGCTGCAGGATCTGGATGGTGCGGCGGATTTCATCGTCGCGGCCGATCACAGGGTCGAGCTTGCCCTTGCGCGCCCGCTCCGTCAGGTCCAAGGTGTATTTTTTCAGGGCTTCGCGCTGGCCTTCGGCCTCTTGCGAGTCGACCTTGTTGCCGCCGCGCACGGCGTCGATGGCCGCTTCCAATGCCTTGCGGGTCAGGCCGTTTTCGCGCGCCAGCTTGCCGCAGTCGGACTTGTCGTCCGTCATGGCCAGCAAGACCATTTCGCTGGAGACGAACTGGTCGCCCGCCTTTTGCGATTCCTTGTCGGCCAGGTTCAGCAAGGCCACGAATTCGCGGCTGACCTGCACGTCGCCGCCCGTGCCAGACACCTTGGGCAAGCGTTCGATCGACGCGCCCAGGGCCTTGGACAGGCCGCCCACGTTGACGCCAGCCCGCTGCAACAGCGAGCGGGCGCCGCCGTCGTCCTGGTTCAACAGAGCCGTCAGCAAATGGACTGGTTCGATATAGGGGTTGTCGTTGCCCACGGCCAAGCTTTGCGCATCGGCCAGGGCTTCCTGTAATTTGGTAGTGAGTTTGTCTTGTCGCATGAAAAGCGCTCCCGGTTAATTAGTTGTTAACCAAATTGGGGTGAGGCAGTACTTTTCAAGCATACACAAAGCAGAAAACCGATGCATTTGGGCAAAAGCTACGGTGCGGGGCCCGTACGATTCAAATGGCGCTTGCTTTTGCCGCCCACTTGTCCAGTGCCGTCTCGTCGCTGTCGCGCGCATCGACCCAGCGCGCGCCTTCCGGCGTATCTTCCTTCTTCCAGAATGGCGCTTCCGTCTTCAGGTAGTCGATGATGAATTCGCAGGCCGCGAAGGCCTCGCCCCGGTGGGCGGACGAGACCGCCACCAGCACGATCTGCTCCTGCGGCAGCAGGGGCCCTACACGGTGGATCACCAGCGCGCCGGACAGGGGCCAGCGGCCCCGTGCCTGTTCGACGATGGTTTCGATGGACTTTTCCGTCATGCCCGGATAGTGCTCGAGCTCCATGGCCGCCACGTCCAGTCCTTCGTTCATGTCGCGCACCGTGCCGACGAAGCCGACGACGGCGCCCACCTTGGGGTTGCCTGCACGCAATTGTGCGATTTCTTGACTCAAGTCAAAATCAGCTTGCTGGACGCGGACGGTGGTACTCATTTGGCGTTGCCTCCTATGCGGCGCAGCAAGGTTTCGATGCGGCTGGCCGTGCGCGCATCGGTGGCGGCGGCGATCGCGCACAGCTGCATCAGCTGCGACGCTTGCGTGAGCGGCTTCTGGCCAGATTTCAGCGACGATTGCAGCACTTCCACCTGCATTTTCAAGCGGTCGCGGGCAAATTCGGTGCCGCTGTCGACGCCGGCGACGATTTCCAGGCGCAAGACTTCATGGAGCAAGCGCTCCTGGTTGGCCTGCAATTGCTGGACGTAGGCGGCGCTGCCCTCGCCCAGCGCGCCTTGGGCTGCGGCAAAGCGCTGCTGCAGGCTGCGTTCGTATTGGGCGTCGAGCGGCGGCAAGGCGCTCCAGCGCTCGCTCCACGCCTGCGCGTCGGCGCCGGCACCACCATCAGCCAGTGCCGCTTCCAGCGATTGCACCAGGCGCAGCTTGTCGCGCAAGGCGTTGGCCTGGGCCGCGCCTGCCCGTTCGGCGATGGCGTCCGCCTGCGCTTGCACGCCAGCGACGGCCGCCTGGTAGCGCTGTTCGATCTTCGCTTCGCTGGCGCGCGGCACGGGACCCGTGGCGTTCCAGGCGGCGCGCGTGTCGCGCAGCAAGTGATGGATGAAGGCGGTGCGGGCCCTGTCGTCGCCCTCGGGCACGACGGCCGTTTCCAGCGCGGCGCACAGCGCTTCGCGCGCATGCAGGTTTTCGCGGCGCTCGTGGTCGGCAGCGTGGGCTGTTTCCTTGCGCCTGGCGAAGATATCGTCGCAGGCGGCGCGGAAACGCTGCCACAGCGCCTGTTCGGCGCGGCGCTCGAGCGGCAGGGCTTTCGCCAGTTCCTGCCACTTATCCTGCAAGGCTTTGAGCATGTCGACCGTGTTGCGCTCCGATGGTTTCAGCAAGCCCACTTCGACGATCAATTGTTCGCGGCGCGCCGTCTCGATCTGGCGCTGCGTTTCCAGCGGCTTCGACAGGGCGTCCAGCGCGGCGCCAAATTCCGCGTCCAGGCGTTTCTTTTCCTTGCGGTCGATGGTGCCCAGGCGCGTCCATGCCTGGCGCAAGCGCTGCGAGGCGGAAGCAACATGTTTCCAGTCGGTACTTTCTTCGGCCGCCAGGGCCGCCGTTTCCGCGATCAATTCCTGGGCCTTGGCCGCATTGCCGTGGCGCTCTTCGGCCAGTTGCTTGAAATGCAGGGCCGCCGGCGCATACGCCACGCTGCAGGCCGCGTCGAAACGTTCCCACAGCGACTTGGGCGCGGGGCCGGACAGGGTGTCGAGCGACTTCCAGCGCTCGCGCAGGCTGCCCACTTTCTTGGCCAGTTCGGCCATTGGGAGTTCCAGCGCCGGCAATTCCTCGCCCGCCTTGACCAGTTCCTCGCGCGACACGTTGCCGCCCCAGCGCGCCCAGTCGGCCAGGCGCTTGAATTCGCCGCGCACGTGGGCCAGGCGGTCCGCTTGCGCCGGCGTCAAACGGCCGTGTTTGGTATCGCGCAAAGTCTTGTCGTGCTCGGAAGCGACGTGCAGCAAGCCATCCTGCAGTGCCGCTTCCATGGCGTCGAGCACCTTGAAGAATTGCTCCGTCGCTTGCTTCGACACGGGCGCGTGTTCCTGGCGCGGCTTGCGCAATACAGGTATAGATACAGGCTCGGCATGGGCCGCCGCGGCCTCTGGCGCCGCGTGCACGGGCGCAGGGGCGCTGGCCAGCAGGGCCGCGAATTGCTGTTGCAGGCTGTCCGACAAGGGCGACTCGGGCAGTCGCGGCAGGGCTTGCCAGGCGCGTTTCAAGACATCCACGTCGAGGCTGGCAGCATCCTGTGCCTGCCATTCTGCCAGCGCGGCCTGGCGTGCGTCGAACACGGCCTGGTGCTGCTGCAGCGCTTGCAAGGCGGACTGCGCGTGCTCGCGCGCCTGCGTGAAATCCGTTTCCAGGTGTTTCGGCAAGGAAGCACGCTCGGGCGATTGCGCATGCTGCGCATGTTCCGCATCCAGGCGGGCCAGCGCCTGCGCCAGCTCGCCGGCGGACTGGCCGCTGGCAGCCAAGGCGCGCGCGGCGGCAACGGCGTCGATCACGGCGCGCTGCAGCTTCACTTGCGCTTCCAGGCGGGCGGCCAGCGCGGCGCGCGCGGCGGCAAACGCCGTCGCCAGCTCGGGCGTGGCCTTGATGACTTGCCATTGGCGGTCCAGCTCGGCTACTTGGTTCGGGCTCAGTTTTTCATCGTTCAACAGGCGCTGGGCCGTGTCGATGCTGGCCTGGGCACGTTGCGTCTCGGCGGCCTGGTGACGGATCAGGTCGATGCGGCCCTGCATCAGCTTGGCCACGCGACGGTCCGTATTGCGCATGGCGTGGTGGACTTTTTCCAGCAGGGGCAAGGCATGGACGTGTTCGGCCGCGATCAGACGGGCATCGGCAAATTCGCTGGACATGATGAAATCGGCAGCGGCGGTTTCGTCACCGGCCACGGCATGGGCACGCGCAACCTGTTCGGCGCGGCGCGATGCGCTCTGCGCCGAGGCGGCGGCCTGTTCTGCCACGACAGGATCGGGAGCGGCAGTCTTGCTGGCAGAACGCTTGAAGAGAAATTCGAACATGACGGGTTTCGCGTGGATCAAAACCACCATCATAACAAAGCCCGGGGTATTGCATCGGACAGGACTGAACAAGTTATCAAATGGATAAAGCGAATCTTTCCCTGTATCTTTTCCCTATGAAGCGGTGCCAGCCGCCATCACAGCCCAGGCACATGCCGCCAGGCGTGGTGTGCGCTCGCTACCCGTTCAAGCCTGCGCACGCAGCGGCTGTGGCGGCACGCGAGACGCGGACTCTGCGGCATCCGCCGCCGTTGCGGCGCCGCCGGCTGCCGGCAAAACAAAGGGCAGCACCTGCGCCTTGCCACGGCGCGCTTCCTGCGCGCGCGCATCGTGGGCGAGGAACTGGTAGGCGATGGCAAACCACGCTTCGCCCACGATGACCTTGCGCGCCAGCGCGAACAGCTCGCGCTCTTCTTTTTCCAGGCGTTGCAGCAAGGCCCCGCAAAAGGCGTCAATGGCCGCGCACAGCTGCTCGGCCTGCAATTCGGAATGGTCGAGGACGGCGCCCGCGCGCTGCTGCACGACATTGATGCTTTCCAGCGCCGCGTGGTTCAAGCCGTTGAGCTCATTGAGCAAACCGTCCGCATGCGACGTGGCCTGGCGGATGGCCGGGATCAGATACATCTCCACCTTGCGCCAGTAACCGCCCTGGTACAGCCGGTTCAGCCAGTCGCCCGCATACTGCAGTTGCGTCAGGCTCAGCCTGCTTTGCTGGCGCAGCTGCACGTGCATGTACTTCTGAAAGGCCAGCAGGCTCATGCGGATGCTGGACTGTTCCACCGACAGAGACACCAATATATATGTTGCCGTAAGCATGCACTCACTCCCAAAGCGTGCCGGATATATCATCCTGGAAGTGAAAGTGTAAAGACTACCGACAGGGGCCGGCTTGATCCTGCACAAACCCGCGGCGGGCCAGGCGCGCTTTCTTTTACGGCGCGCGCAGGCCGATATGCAGGTTGACGACGCCGGGCTCTTCCGATGGCGTGACTTCGCCGCCAAAACTTTTCACGAGCCGCTGCATGCCCTTGTTGCGCGCCATGGCCTCGCCCACCAGCGCTTCCGTGCCCCGGCTGCGGAAATAGTCGACGAGCTTCTCGAACAGGATGTGGCCCAGCCCCTTGCCCTTCAGGGCCGAGCGCACGGCGATGGCGAAATCGGCGTGGATATTGTCCGGGTCGGCCACGGCGCGCACCACGCCCAGGGTTTCCGGCTTGCCGTCCGGGCCCGTGTGGGTGGCAATAAAAGCCATGGCGCGGTCGTAGTCGATCTGCGTCAGGCGCGCCAGCTGCGACACGGGCAGCTCGCGCATGGAGGTGAAAAAGCGCAGGCGCACGTCGTCCGGGTCCAGCGCGTGGAACAGCTCCATGTGCTGTGGTGCGTCCTCGGGACGGATGGGGCGCAGCAGGATGGCTTGGTCCATCCACGTCACCTGCTCTTCCAGCTCCTGCGGATACGGGCGGATGGCCAGGCGGTCGCTCTTTTGCCCGGGCTGCAGGCGGATGCGCGCGTCGAGGGCGATCACGCCATCGGCGTCGGCCACCAGCGGGTTGATGTCGAGTTCGGCCAGTTCGCCGATATCGGCCACCAGTTCGGCCACCTGGATCAAGGTGTAGCAGATGGCGTCGATGTCGGCCGGCGGCTGGTTGCGGTAGCCGGCCAGCAGTTTCGACACGCGCGTGCGCGCCAGCATGTCGCGCGCCAGCACCATGTTCAGCGGCGGCAGGCCGATGGCGTGATCGGCCGTCACTTCCACGGCGATGCCGCCCTGCCCCACCAATATGACGGGACCAAACGCGGCGTCCGTCGTGACGCCGACGATCAGTTCATGCGATTGCGGCCGGCGCGCCATCTGCTGCACCGTGAAGCCGTCGATCAGCGCGTCGGGGCGCATGCGGCGCACGCGCTTCTCCATGGCGGCGGCAGCCGTGCGCAGGATGTCGGGCGTATCGAGGTCGAGCGCCACGCCGCCCACGTCGGATTTGTGGGCGATGTCGGGCGAATGGATCTTCAGCGCGACTGGATAGCCGATGTCGGCCGCCACGGCCAGCGCCTCTTCCACGTCGGCCGCCATGCGCGTGGTGGCGACGGGAATGCCGTAGGCGGCCAGAATCTCTTTCGAGCGGCATTCGCCGAGCACCGTCTGGCCGGCCGCCAGCGCGGCGGCGACGATTTCGCGCACGCGCGCGCGGCGCGGCGTGGCCGACATGGGCAGCTGCGCCGGCACCTGCATCAGGGTTTCCTGGTTGCGCCGGTACTGCACGATCTGCATGAAGCCATGCACGGCCTTTTCCGGCGTGTCGTAGGTGGGAATGCCGGCCCGGTTGAAGACCTGGCGCGCGGGCGCCACCGTGGTACCGCCCAGCAGGCATGACAGCACCGTGCGCGAGGTGGCCTTGATCAGCGGCGTGACGGCTTCGGCGATGTCGATCGACGAGACCATGGCCGTGGGCGCGTGCAGCAGCAGCAAGGCGTCCGCCTGCGGCTCGTCGAGCAGCGGCTTGATGGCGTCGGCATAGCGCTGCACGGCCGCGTCGCCGGGCAAGCCGACGGGGTTGTCGTGCGACCAGCCGCGTGGCAGCGCCTTTTCCAGCGCGATCACGGTATCGGGCGACAGCTCGGCCAGCTTGCCGCCGCTGCCCACCAGCGCGTCGGTCGCCATCACGCCCAGGCCGCCGCCGTTGCACAGGATCGCCAGGCGCTCGCCGCGCTGCGAGCGGATATGCGTCAAGGTTTCCACGGCGTCGAACAGCTCTTCGGCCGAATACACGCGCAGCATGCCGGCGCGGCGGATGGCGGCGTCGTACACGGCGTCGGAACCGGCCAGCGCGCCCGTGTGCCAGGCCGCCATGGCCGCGCCTTCCGCCTCGCGCCCCGCTTTCAGGACGATGACGGGTTTGCTGCGCGCGGCCGCCCGCGCGGCCGACATGAATTTGCGCGCGGCCTGGATGTCTTCCATGTACAGCAGGATGGCGGCCGTGTCGATGTCGCCGGCCAGGTAGTCGAGCAGGTCGCCAAAATCGATGTCGTAGCTGGCGCCCAGCGAAATGAACTTGGAAAAGCCCACGCCGTGCGCGTTGGCCCAGTCAAGCACGCCCGACACGAGCGCGCCCGATTGCGACACGAAGGCGATCTTGCCGCTCGTCGCGCCGACATGGGCGAAGCTGGCGTTCAAGCCCAGTTTCGGCACCAGCAGCCCCATGCTGTTGGGCCCCAGAATGCGCAGCAAATGCGGCTTGGCCGCCTTCAGCATGGCCAGGCGCAGCGACTGCTCGCGCACGGGATCGAGGCCCGACGTCATGACGATGGCCGCGCGCGTGCCCAGCGCGCCCAGTTCGCGGATCAGGGCCGTGATGGTGGCGGGCGGCGTGCAGATGATGGCCAGGTCCGGCGCCTTGGGCAGGTGCGCCAGCTTGCGGTAGCATTTCAGGCCCATCAGCTCGTCGTACTTGGGATTGACGGGCCAGATTTCCCCTTGGTAGCCGCCGCCCAGCAGGTTGTACAGGGCGATGGCGCCCAGCTTGCGCTCGCGCGCCGTGGCGCCGATCAGGGCCACCGAGGCCGGCTTGAACAGCTTGTCGAGATTACGGATACTCATGTTCTGGCCTCATGGTTTGCCGGAGCGACTGTGCGCCAGTGTAAAGGATGCGCAGGCAAATAAATTTGACCTTGCGATGTGTTTCGCGAAAAAGCATGCTCACCAGCGCGAGCGGTGGCTTTCCGTCACGCCCGCCAGCTGCGCCACGATGCGCTTGGGAGACTCCGCGCTGGTGCGCACCCAGCCGCTGAACGTGCCGATGGGCTGGATGTAGCGGCTGGCGGCGATCCACAGGTTCTTGTCTTCGCGCCGCGCGCCTTCCGGCTTGAAGTGCAGGTCGAGCAAATCGTCGTCCGTCCACACATGCCACGGCGCCAGCGGATTGTCGGGATTGAAATCGAAATGCGCGCGGCCCAGCGGATACAGCTGGCCATCGAGCCACAGCGCATTTTCATGCGCGCCGAAATAGCCGGCCTGCAGGTTGAAACCCAGGTCCAGGCCGTGCGCCGAAGCCCAGCGCCATTCCGTCTCGCGCGCCAGCAGCCCGTTCGAATAATCGAAGCTGGCCACGCCGTCGTCCAGACTGTAGCCGACGGCGCCGCAGCGCACGGTGCCCCACAAGGGCAAGCCGCCCGACTTTTGCGTCGCATGCACGCTGCCGCCCTCGCCCACGGGGCCGATGGCCAGCAAGGTGGGCGCCACGGGCGGGCCCCATTCCGCATCGATGCCGAAATGGCCGCAATCGAGCCGCAGACGGCAGCGCTGCTGCGGCTGCGCCTCGATGCTGATCTTGTGCGACAAAAAACGGAAACGGCTGCTCGCGCCCGCATGCGGCGCCACCGACGCGCACAGGCCAGGGATGCCATCCTGCGAAAAGGTCGCCACGATCTTGCCCTTGTGGCGGTCGAAGGCATACGCGAACGCCGTGCTGGTCCAGCCCAGGTCGACGATGGCCACGCCGCAAAATACGGCCGGTGTCGACAGGGCCACGTAATGCCAGCGCTTGTGGTGGAACAGCCGCCACAAGGCGCCGCGCGCGTGCGGCGGCGCCAGCGCGGCCCAGTCGAAGGCGTCCAGCTGGCCCGTGTAGCGGCCAAAACATGGCTGGCCGTCCGCGCCGAGCAGATGGGAGGGAGCCGGCGGCAGCATCATGCGGCCCGCCTTGCGGCGGCATCGCCGTCTTGCAGCGCCTCGGCCAGCAGCGCGCCAAAAGCGGCCGGCTGCGCCTGGGCTATCTCGACCTGCGGGCAGGCATGCCACAGCGCCAGGCGCCGCACGGCGCCGGCCACGTCCTGCACCAGGCGGGGGCTGACGCGCACGCCGTCCTCCAGCGCCAGCGACTTGATCTCGAAGCGCCCCTGCGCGCGGTGCGCCTTGGCGTCCATCCGCCCCACGAGCGCGCCGCGCCGCAAGATCGGCAAGCTGAAATAGCCATAGCGGCGTTTTTCAGCGGGCGTATAGCACTCGAGCCGGTAGTCGAAGCCGAACAATTCCAGCGCGCGGCGCCGGTCCCAGACGACGGGGTCGAACGGAGATAAAATCGTCGTCAGGGTGGGCGCCAGCTTGCCGGCAGCCGCGTCGCGCAGCAACTCCCCATGCCCGGCATGCACGTACACGGCGTCCATCCAGCCGTCGACCGTACAGCGCAGCAGCGCGCCCTCATCCGCCAGCGCCTGCAAATCATGCGTCAGGCTGGCGCGTGGCTGTTTCGTGCGGAAGTAGTCACTGATCCAGCTGGCCCGCGCCAGGCCCAGCGCCTTCACGCTGGCCAGCAGCAGGCGCCGGCGCACCTGTTCTTCGGTCGGCAGCAAGCCGTCGTGCCAGCCCGGCAAAACACGTTCGGCCAGGTCGTAATAACGCTGGAACTGATGGCGCTTGGCGATCATCAGCACGCCCGACGTGAACAGTACTTCGAGCGAGCGCTTTTCCGGCTTCCAGCTCCACCAGCCGCCTGCCTTGCCATCCGTGCGCTCGAAATCGGCCGAGCGCGCAGCGCCGTTGGCGCGGATATGTTCGAGCACGGAAGCGACGGCGTCGCCCTGCTCGGACATCCATTTGACGGAATACTTCCAGCCCATGGCGGCCGGGTCCAGCATGCGGTGGCGGTACAAGCCATAGTCTTCGATGGGCACGAAGCACGCTTCATGCGCCCAGTATTCGAACAGCGCACCCTCGGCCAGCAATTGCTCGAGCCATGGCTGCGGATAGTCGCCCAGCCGGCTCCACAACACCAGATACGGGCTGCGCGCCACCACGTGGATGGTGTCGATCTGCAGCACGCCCATCTGGCGGATGGCGGCCAGCACGTCGGCCTTCACGGCTTTCTTGCGGCGCGCCTGCAGCAGGCCCTGCGCGGCCAGGTGCAAGGCGCGCGCGGCGGCCAGGGATAAGGAAGGGATGTCGGGAGGCGTGTGCTGGTGTGGGCTGTGCATAACAGAAAGATACCGCATTCCGCATCCGTCTTGTGCGTTTTATCGCTATCGGATCGCGCAGCCGTTGGCCACGCCAGGCGCGGGAAACACGAGCGTCACCGCCAGCCCCCTGCCCTGCAAGCCCGTGCCAAGCACGATGTGCGCCCCATGCCGCTCGGCGATGCGGCGCACGATGGACAGTCCCAGGCCGCTGCCCGGCAACTGCCCGCCACCCAGGCGCACGAAGCGCTCGAACGCGCGCTCGTGCCATTCCTGAGCGATGCCCGGTCCCGTATCGGCCACGCGCAGGCAGCTGCGCCCATTCTCCACGCCGCAGCTGACGGCCACAAAGCCCGGTGCCGGCGTGTAGCGCAGGGCATTGTCGACCAGGTTGCGCAGCAGCAGCTGCAGGCTGTCCGCGTGCAGCGCGCACGGCGCCGGCGCCATGTTCACGCTCAGCGACAGCCCGTACGGCGCGGCCAGCGCCTGCCATTGCGCGCCCTGCTGCGCCAGCAGGTGCGTCAGGTCGCCCGGCGCCAGCGCCGTCTCCGCTTGCGACTGCGGATCGAGCCGCGCCAGCGCCAGCAACTGGTTGACGAGGCGCGTGGCGCGCTCCACGCTGGCGCCCAGGGCGGCGATGAATTCCTCGCGTTCGTCCGCGCTGCGGGCCCGCTGCAGCACTTGCAGATTGGTCTTGATGGCGGCCAGCGGCGTGCGCAATTCGTGCGCCGCATCGGCCGTGAAGCGCTGCTCGTTGTCGCGGCTTTGCCGCACCCTGCCGAACAGGCGGTTTATTTCCAGCAGCAGCGGATGCAGCTCGGCGGGCGCGCCCGCGAGCCTGACGTCGGCCAGTTCATCGGGCGTGCGCGCCGACACTTCATCGGCGCACGCCTGCAGCACGCGAAACACGCGGTGGATGCTCCACCAGATGGCAATCGTGGCCAGCGCCACCAGCAGCAGGCCAAACAGCGCGATGCGGTAAAAGAAGCCGCGGCTGATGTCGTCGCGGTGGCTGGTCGGCTCGGCCACCAGCAGTTGCAAAGTGCGCTGCGGGTCCCACAGCGAAAACAACCGCCAGCGCTGGCCGCCGATGCTGGTCCAGGACAGGCCGTCCGGCGCGCTGCGCGACAGGGCGATGTCGGACGCCGCGTCATTGCGGTACAGGACGCGCTGCTGCGCGTCGCGCACCTTGAACAGCAAATACTGGTGGGGATTCGGCTGGCCGCGCAGGGGCAGGTCGATGGGCCCCGTCAAGCCGTGTTCGCGCGCATCCTTTTCCACCAGCGACAGCAGCAGATGGCCCGTTTCGGTCAGCGACTGGTCGAACAATTCCTGGCTTTCGCGGCGCGCTTCCACGTACACGATGGCGGCGCTGCCCACCCACAGGGACAGAGTCAGGCCCAGCAGCACGGCCAGCAAGGTACGCCGCAAGGACCAGGTTTTCACGCCGCCGCCAGCCGTTAAGAATCTCTTAAGAACTTCTGCGCAAGATCCGGAGCGACATATTTTGTGGATAGCCATGACCGCAATTGTAAATGATTCTTATTGCTTTCATGATTC
The DNA here is from genome assembly GCF_900103595.1 of Janthinobacterium sp. OK676. NCBI lineage: Bacteria > Pseudomonadati > Pseudomonadota > Betaproteobacteria > Burkholderiales > Oxalobacteraceae > Janthinobacterium > Janthinobacterium sp. OK676. The sequence goes on along the minus strand of NZ_FNHA01000004.1, from coordinate 114,502 downwards.
CCATTACATCGGTAATACAGACCAATAACTAATTAACCCCCAGGAGTTTGCATGTCCAACAGTACCCGCCGCGCGCGCCTGCCGCGCCCCACCACCCTGGCCCTGGCCTTGGCCGCCCTGTCCTGCCTGCCCGCGCACGCCCAGACGGGCGCGCCTGCCAGCATGCCCGAAGTGGTCGTTTCCGCCGCCGGTTTCGAGCAGGACATCAAGCAGGCGCCCGCCTCGATCACGGTGCTGACGCGCGAAGAGCTGTCGAAGGAGCGCTTCGGCAACCTGACGCAGGCGCTGGAAAGCGTGGAAGGCATCGACGTGGGCGCGGCGGGCGACAAGACGGGCGGCATGAACATCAGCATCCGCGGCATGCCCAGCGACTACACGCTGGTACTGATCGACGGTCGCCGCCAGAACGCGGCCGGCAACGTCACGCCGAACGGCTTCGGCGGCACGCAGACGAGCTTCATGCTGCCGCTGGCCGCCATCGAGCGCATCGAAATCATCCGCGGCCCCATGTCGACCCTGTACGGCTCGGACGCCATGGGCGGCGTCATCAACATCATCACGCGCAAGGTGGGCAAGCAGTGGATGGGCTCCGTCTCGGCCGACTACACCGCGCAGCAGGAATCGGACTTCGGCGACGTCAAGGCCGGCCGTTTCTACCTGAGTGGCCCCATCGCTACCGACCTGCTGGGCCTGTCCCTGCGCGGCAGCAAGCAGCGCCGCGACGCGGCCAATATCCGCTACCCGAATGCGGCCGGCGGGAATACGACCGCCAGCATGGGCGCCAACCCCGTGCGTGCGGACATTGAAAACTTCGGCGCGCGCCTGGCCTTTACGCCAAACCGCTACCACACCGTCATCCTCGACGCCGACGCAGGCCGCCAGACCTACGATAATTCGAAGGGCCAGCTCGGCACCAAGACTGTGCAAGGCGGCTACGGCCCGGAACAGAAATACAAGCGCGACCAGTGGACCCTGTCGCACACGGGCCGCTTCGGCTTCGGCACCCTCGACAGCAGCTACATGGTGAACAAGACGGAAACCCTGGGCCGCACGATTCCGCCAGGCACGCCCGGCGCCGTGGCCGGCAGCGCGCGCACGCTGGAAGTGGAAAGCCAGGTGTTCGACACCAAGCTGGTCATGCCATTAGGCAAGCACATGGCGACCGTCGGCGCGCAATGGTGGAAGGCGGAAATGACGGATGGCGTGGCGCCAAAGACATTCGAGTTCACGCAAAAAGCCCTGTTCGTGGAAGACGAATGGCAAGTGCTGGAGAACGTCGCGCTGACCTTCGGCGCCCGCTATGACGATCACAGCATCTTCGGCGGCCAGACCAGCCCCCGCGCGTATGCCGTGTGGAACGCGACGCCGAGCTGGACCGTCAAGGGCGGCGTCAGCAAGGGCTACAAGACGCCGCGCGTGGAACAACTGTCGCCCGGCATCAACGGTTTTGGCGGCCAGGGCACGATCCCTCTCGTCGGCAGCCCGGACTTGAAGCCGGAAACGAGCACGACCACGGAAATCGGCGCCTACTTCGACAACCTGGCCGGCTGGACCGCCAGCGGCACCGTGTTCAACAACGCATTCAAGGACAAGATCACGACGGGCACGGGCCTCGTCAACTGCGACTACCGCCCGTCGCCGAACCGTCCCGGCTGCGTCAGCTTCGGCAACTGGCCCAACGTCGATGCGTTTGGCCAGTCGGTCAACGTGGATGAGGCCGTCACACGCGGCGTCGAGCTGAACACGCGCTTCCCGCTGGGCAAGACCTTGTCGGCCAGCGCCAACTACACCTACACGGAAAGCGAACAGAAGAGTGGCAGCAACGCGGGCAAGCCCCTGAGCGACACGCCCAAGCACGCCGTCAATGCACGCCTGTCGTGGGATATCTCGCGCGACTGGAATGGCTGGCTGCGCGCCGAATACCGCAGCGAGCGCTTCCGCGATCCGGGCACCTCGGCTTCCACGCGCGCCGCCAAGGCCGCGCTGGGCGACTACAAGGGCTACACCATGCTGCACCTGGGCAGCAGCTACCAGCTGAACAAGCGCGTCACCCTGAACGCGGCCGTGTACAACCTGCTCAACAAGGACTTCATCGACTACCAGCCGTACCGCGCGCCGGCATTGACCTACGCCAACCGCTATGTCAACAGCCTGGACGGACGCCGTCTGTGGCTGTCAGCCACCGTCGATTTCTGATCAAGGGGGCGGCCTGCGGGCCGCCTTTTTTTCGTCAGGCCGCTTTCGGCTTGTCGATGCAATAACCGATCGCATGCACGGTACGTATCAAGTCCCGCCCCAGCTTCTTGCGCAGGTGATGGATATGCACTTGCACGGCATTGCTTTCCACCTCGCCTCCCCAGCTGTACAGGTTTTTCTCCAGCTGTTCCCGGCTCAGCACGCGGCCGCCGTGTTCCAGCAGCAGTTGCAGGATGCGAAATTCCTTCACCGTCAGCATCACGGGCAAGCCCCCTTGCGTCACCTGCCGGTCCGCGATATCGAGCACCAGGTCGCCGTGCACGAGGTTTTCGCGCAGGCGGCCGGCGGCGCGGCGGCAGGCGCTGCGGATGCGCGCGGCCAGCTCGTCGAGGTCGAACGGTTTCACGATGAAGTCGTCGGCGCCCGCGTCGAGCCCGGCGATGCGCTCGCCCACCGTGTCGCGCGCCGTGACGACCAGTACGGCGCCGCTGTAGCCGTTATCGCGCAGCACGCCCAACGCCTGCATGCCGTCCTGCCCGGGCAAGCCCAGGTCGAGCAGGATGCAGCCATAGTCGTGCAGGCGCACGGCCGTGTGCGCGTGTTCGGCGCTCGTGACCCAGTCGACGGCGTAGCCGCCCTGCTCCAGGCCGATCTGCGTGGCGCGGCCCAGCTGCGGGTCGTCTTCGGTCAGCAAGATGCGCATGGGAAAGCGGCGCGGCCCGCTCAGTCCTTTTTCTTGATCAGGCCCGCCAGCGCGGCAAACGGATTGTGCGTGGCCGGCGCCACCTCGGCCGACAGCAGGCCGGCGCCACGGTCCGCTTCCAGGTAGCGCGAGTGCTCATTATCGTGGCAATACAGGCACAGCAGTTCCCAGTTGCTGCCATCGGGCGGATTGTTGTCGTGGTTATGGTCGCGGTGATGCACCGTCAGCTGCTGCACGTTGGCGCGCGTAAATTCGCGCATGCAGCGGCCGCACACCCACGGATACATCTTCAGCGAACGCTCGCGGTAGCCGCTCTCGCGCTGGTCGGCGGCGCGGCGCGCTTCGGCCACGATCTTGTCCAACCGTGCCGCATCGGGCTTTTTACTCTGCATGACAACTTTCGATATGGGAGGTAGAAGCATCCATTTTAATGAGGATGGGGGCGCAATTGTACTTTTTCTGCCACGCCGCCCGCCCCTGTCGCCGCCGGCGTGCTTTTTTTAGCGTGCGCGGCACCACAATTACTTGATTTAACGCAAAATAAGCCCAGCGACAGACCGCGAACAGACGATGGGCGTGGCGGCGACGGGCTTATGCGCAAGGCAGCCGATTTCGGCTATCATGCGCGCCACGCCGCCCCTCCCTTTTTCCATGAATCCAGCCTGCAAGCGCCCGTGATAGCGATAACGAGACCCCTGCAACGCCTTGCCCGCCGCCTGTACCGCATCAGTCTGGTGCCCCTGTCCGCGCTCATCCTGCTGCTGGCGCTGTGGGCAGCCGTCTACTATCAGGTGGGCCAGGAGCGCGCCAATGCCGTGCGCGACGCCGTCGCCGTCAGCCAGTCGCTGGCGCGCACCCTGGCCGACCATACCGGTTTCACCCTGCGCCAGACGGACCACGCCACGCAGCTGTTCAAGCTCAAATACGAGGAAACGGGCGGCAGCCTGCGCCTCAATGAATTCACGCGCCGCCAGGGCTTGCTCGACAGCGTGCTGCCATCGAAGCTGGAGCTGCCGATCGCCCTCGTCGACGCGCAGGGCAACGTCATCGACAGCGCCCATGCCTATCTGCCGGAAAACCTGGCCACGCAGGCATTTTTCAAGTCGCTGGCCGCCAATGCGTCCGACACGGTCCTGGTCGATACGCCGATGCTCGACGCGGAGGGCAAGCGCTGGACCATCCGCCTGGCGCGCCGCCTGAACGATGCGCGCGGCCGCTTCGCCGGCGCCATCGTCATCCACGTCGACCCCACGTATTTTGTCGACGACTACGACCGCCTGAACCTCGATGAACAGGGCGCGCTGATGCTGGTGGCGCGCGACAGCGGCCTGACGGCGGGGCGCATCGGCGAGCAACTGATCCTCAGCGACCGCATCGACTTCCGCATGCCGGGTCCGCCGCAGCACGCCGCCGAGGAACTGCTGATCGAGCCGCCCGTCGACGCGACGCCGCGCATCTACAGCTACCGCGAGCTGCCGCGCTATCCGCTGCTGGCGGTGGTGGGCGTGAGCCGCGCCGCCGCCCTGGCCCGCTTCGAACACCGCCGCCTGTTGTATGTGGGCGCGCTGCTCGCCGCCAGCGTGCTCATTGCCGGCTTTACGACCCTGCTGATGCGCCAGAGCGCGCGCCTGCGCCGCAGCATCCGCCAGGCGACGGAAACGCAGGCGCTGCTGCGCGCGGCGCACCACGGCAGCCTCGACTCGGTGCTGCTGCTGAAAGCCTGGCGCCCCGCCCCGGGCAAACCGGTGGAAGACTTCATTTTCGCCGACATCAACGAGCGGGCCGCCGACATGCTGGGCAAGCCGCGCTCCGAACTGCTGGGCCAGCGCGTGCTGCAGCACATGCCGCTGCTGCGCGGCGAGCGTTTCTTCCAGCGCTTCGTGCTGGTGATGGAAACGCGCCAGCCGCTGGAAGATGAATTCGAGCTGACCCTGGCCTCGGGCGCCACGCGCTGGCTGCGCCACCAGGTGGTGCCGATCACCGACGGCGTGGCCGTCACCTCGCGCGACATCAGCGCGCGCAAGCACGACGAACTGGCGCTGCAGGACAACCGCAGCTTCCTGCAGTCGCTGATCGACCATCTGCCCGTGCTCGTCTACGTGAAAAGCGCGCGCCCGGAAAACTTCGGCCAGATGGAAGTGTGGAACAAGGCGGCCGAGGACATCACCGGCCACCTGGCCGCCGACGTCATCGGCAAGACCGATTGCCAGGCCTTCCCGCCCGACTTCGGCCTGCACGACGCCGAGGACGACCGCGCCATCCTGGCCGAGCATGGCGTCATCGACCATACGGAAAAGCCGCTGCGCCTGGCGGACGGCAGCCTGCGCTACCTGCGCGCCGTCTCCGTGCCCGTGTTCGACGAACGCCAGCAGATCGAACATATCCTGTGCATCGCCGAGGATATCTCGCAGCGCCGCCAGCAGGAGCTGGAACTGCGCCAGAAACAGGCCGAGCTGGCCGCCGTCAACGATGCCTCGCCACTGGGACTGGTGCGCCTGGACCGCCAGCGCCGCTGCACCTACGTCAACCGCACCTTCGAATCGATCACGGGCCTGCCGCGCGCGGCCGCCCTGGGCGCCGGCTGGACCAGCGCCCTGCACCCGGACGACTATCCGCTGATGCACGTGGCGCTGGAACAGCTCACGCGCAGCCATGCGCCGTTCCAGTCCACCCTGCGCTACCTGCAGCGCGACGGCAGGCTGGTATGGGTCTCCGTCAAAATTGCCCCCATCCTCATCGACGGCAAGATCGAAGGCTACGTGGGGACCCTGGACGACATCACCACCTTGCGCGAATCGGAAGTGGCGCTGCTGGAAAGCGAAGCGCGCCTGCGCACCATCGCCGACACCTTGCCGGCCATGATCGCCTACATCGACGCCGACCAGGTCTACCGCTTCCTGAACATCGCCTATGAACGCGAATTCGGCCTGACGGGCCGCCATGCACTGGGCAAGCGCGTGCGCGAGACAGTGGGCGAGGCGCGCTACCGCACGGTGGCGCCGTATATCGAAAGAGTGCTGGCCGGCGAAACCCTCAGCTTCGAGGAAGAGGACGACAAGGAAGGCATCGAGCGCTGCATGGAAGTGATCTACATCCCGCAGATCGGCGAAGACAAGCTGCAGGTGGTGGGCTTTCACGTGATGCGCCAGGATATCACCGTGCAAAAGCGCGAGAAACAGCGCCTGCTGAAGCTGGCCCAGGTCGATGCGCTCACGGGCCTGTCGAACCGCGCCGGTTTCCAGCAAAAACTCAGCGACGCCATGCACGCGAGCCGCCAGCAGCAGCACCTGATGGCCGTCATGTACATGGATATCGACCGCTTCAAGCCCGTCAACGACACGCACGGCCACGGCACGGGCGACGCCCTGCTGCGCGCCTTCGCCCAGCGCCTGACGCACACCATGCGCGCCACCGACATCATCGCCCGCCTGGGCGGCGACGAATTCACCATCATCATGGAACAGATCACCCGGCCAGACGACGCGGCCGTGCTGGCGGAAAAAATCGTCACCGCCATGCGGCAGCCGTTCGAACTCGACGGCATCACCGTGCGCATTTCCGCCAGCATCGGCCTGGCCTTCTACCGCGACGAAGACATCTCGCCCGCCGCACTGCTGCAGCGGGCCGACGTGCTGCTGTACAAGGCCAAGCAGGATGGGCGCAATACATACAGAGCTGGCGCATTGACGGCTTGATTTAGCCCCTGGCGCATGCCGTCATTCCTGCTATATTGGCGCCTGTCCTCCCTACCGTTGCCACACCATGCGCCTGCTGCACACTTCCGACTGGCATCTGGGCCAGACCCTGCACAATTTTGAAAGGGGCTACGAGCACCAGCGCTTCCTCGACTGGCTGCTCGACACGCTCGTGGCCGAACAGGCCGACGTGCTGCTCGTCGCCGGCGACGTGTTCGACAACGCCAACCCGTCGGCCGCCTCGCAAAAGCAGTTGTACGTGTTCCTGCAGCAGGCGCGCGCGCGCCTGCCTGCGCTGCAACTGGTCGTCGTCGCCGGCAACCACGATTCGGCCGGACGCCTCGAAGCGCCCGGCCCCCTGCTGGCCGCGCACGGCACGCACGTGATCGGCCATCTGCTGCGCGACGAGGCAGGCAATATCGACCTGGAACGCCTGCTGCTGCCGCTCGCCGGCAGCGACGGGCAAGTGCAGGCATGGTGCCTGGCCGTGCCCTTTCTGCGTCCCGGCGACGTGCCGAAACTGCCGGCCGGCGACACGCAGGACGCCTACCTGGGCGGCATCGCCCTGCTGTACCGCCAGCTGGCGGACCTGGCGCTGGCGCGCCGCCAGCCCGGGCAAGCCATCCTTGCCATGGGCCACTGCCACATGGTGGGCGGCGAAATGTCGAACGATTCCGAGCGCCGCATCGTCATCGGCGGCACGGAGATGCTGCCGTCGGGGATTTTCGATGCCGCCATCGCCTATGCGGCACTGGGCCATCTGCACAAGGCGCAGGCCGTGGGTGGCCAGGAACGCATCCGCTACTGCGGCAGCCCGATTCCCCTGTCGTTCGCGGAAGTACACTACCGCCACCAGGTGCTGTGCCTCGACATCGACGGCGAGGCGCTGCAGTCCGTGCGCGCCATCGAAGTGCCGCGCGCCGTGCCCCTGCTGCGCGTGCCCGCCACGCCGGCGCCCATCCACGAAGTGCTGGCGCAGCTGGCCGCTCTCGACGTGCCCGATGCGCCAGCGGAAGCGCAACCCTTCCTGGAAGTGCGCGTGCGCCTCGACGCGCCGGAACCTGGCCTGCGCACGCGCATCGAAGCGGCGCTCGACGGCAAGCCCGTGCGTCTGGCGAAGATAGAAACGTCGAGCGCCGCGCGCGGCAGCGCGCCCGAGAACCTGACGCTCGACCAGCTAGGCCAGCTGCAGCCCGATGACATCTTCCGCCGCCTGTACCTGCAAAAATACGGCAAGGAAGCACCACCCGAACAACTGTCGGCCCTGGCCGAACTGCTGCTGCCCGGCGCGTGAACGCAACTGAAGAACCATGAAAATACTGAACATCAGCGGCAAGAACCTGGCTTCGCTGGCCGGCGAATTTGAAGTCGACTTCCAGCAGGAGCCGCTGGCGTCTTCCGGCCTGTTCGCCATCAGCGGCCCCACGGGCGCGGGCAAGAGCACCCTGCTCGACGCCCTGTGCCTGGCCCTGTACGACGCCACGCCCCGTTTGCTGAAAGTGCTGGGACGGGGTAGCGCGCTGCCCGACGTGGGCAAGGAAACCGTCAGCGCCCAGGATACGCGCACCCTGCTGCGCCGCGGCACGCCGGACGGTTACGCGCAAGTGGACTTTGTCGGCAACGACGGCGCAAGCTACCGCGCGCGCTGGAGCGTGCGCCGCTCGCGCACCAAGGCGGAAGGCGCGCTGCAGGCGACCGCCATGAGCTTGCACCAGCTGCCCGCGCTGCAGCCCATCGGCGGCACCAAGACGGAAGTCAAGGAAGAGATCGAAAAGCGCATCGGCCTGTCGTTCGACCAGTTTACGCGCGCCGTACTGCTGGCGCAAAACGAGTTTTCCACCTTCCTCAAGACGGAAGACAATGAACGGGGCGAATTGCTGGAAACCCTGACCGGCAGCAGCATCTATACGGACATTTCCATGCGCGCCTTCGAGCGGGCGAAAAAGGAAAAACAAATCCTCGAACGCCTGGGCGAAAAACTGGCCGACCAGCGTCCCCTGTCGCCGGAAGAACGGGCCGAGACGGCAGCGCTGGGTGTAGCGGCCGAAGCGGCCCTGCAACACATCGACGTGCGCAAGGCCGTGCTGGAACTGCAGCAGCGCTGGCATCAGGAGACGCACAAGCTGCAAACCCAGGTGACGGCAGCGCAGCAAGCTTTGGACAGCGCGGATGCCGAACGGGCCGCCGCCGAAGAGCGCCGCGCGGCGCTGGCGCAGTGGGAATTGCTGCAGCCGGCGCGGCCCCTCGTCGACGACGTGGCGCGTCTGGCGAACGACATCGCCAGCACGGGCGCGGCCTTGGAAGCATCGCGCGCGCAGGCGGCGCAGGCCGTGGCCAGCGAAGCGCAACTGGCGCAGGCCGCGCAGCTGGCCGCAGCGGACTTGCTGGCGAAGGAAGCGGCGCAGCACGACGCGGCGCCCCTGCTCGACCAGGCCAAGGCGCTCGACGCCGGCATCGCAGCCCACTTGCCCGCGCATGAGCAGGCAAGGCAAGCGGCGCAAGGTGCCGACCAGGCCAACGAGGCGGCGCGCGCCGCGCTGCTGGCGCTGCAGCAGCGCCAACACGCCGCGCAGGCGGAACAGGAAGCGGGCCGCCAGTGGCTGGCAGCGCACCAGCAGTGGCAGGCGCTGGCGCAATCGTGGCAATTGTGGGATCAATTGTTTGCCCAGGCCGGGCAAGCGGCCGCGCAAGCCGATGCGGCCGACGCCAGCATCGCCGCATCGGCACGGCAGGTAAGTCAGGCCCTTGACACAACGCAGGCGGCGCAAGCGGCGCTGGCCGGGGCCGCTGCCGCGCTGGCGCTGCGCGATGCCGAACGGCGCGAGGCGCTGGCGGCCATGCAAGCCATCGATGGCCAGGGGCTGCAGGAACAGCGCGGCCAGCTGGAGGCGCACGCGCGCATCTTGAGCAGCGCGGAAAAAACCTGGAGCGAACTGGCACGCCAGCAGCAGGCGCTGGCGCACTGGCAAGCGAAGGCGGCCCAGCTGGAGCAGGCCGCGCAAACGGAAAGCACGGCATTGGCGGCGGAAGCGGCGCAAACAGCGTTGCTGGAAGCGCGCCTGGCGCAGGCCGAAAAATCGTTGAAAGGTGCCGAAGCGGCATGCGCGGCCAGCGTGGAGCAGCTGCGGGCCAACTTGCAGGACGACCTCCCGTGCCCCGTCTGCGGCGCGCTGGAACACCCGTACAGCCACGCCGACCACGCCTTGCAGGCGATGCTGGCCAGCTTGCAGGATGACGTGCTGGCTTGCCGCACGCAAGCGCGCGGCAATCTGGAGCGGCTCGCCACGCACAAGGCGGCACTGGCCGCGACGGCGCGCGAACAGGCGCAAACGGATGCCGAACTGGCGGCCCTGCCATCCGTCATCGACAGCTTGAACGCACAGTGGCAGCCGCATGCGGAGACCTTGCAGCTGCCACCGGAAGACGCGCGCGCGGACTGGTTCGCGCGGCAGCTGGCGGCCAATGCGGCCGGCTTGCAGGCGCTGGCGCAACAGGAAACGGCGCTGCGCCAGGCCGGTGCGCGGCGCGAGCAGGCGCAGGCAGCGCACGAACTGGCGTCCAGCGACCACGCGCGCTGCACCGGCGCCGTCGCCGATGCGCAAGCGCGGCTGGCCCAGCTGCAGGCGCAGCAAGCGGGCAATGCCGACAAGGGCGAGTTGGCGCGCGCCGCGCTCGATACCCTGCTGGCGCAGCTCGATGGCGCATTTGCCGACGCCGATGGCGCCGAAGGGTGGAAAGACAGCTGGCGCGCCGGCCCGGCCGACTTCCGCGCCGCGCGTGAATCGGAAAGCCGGCAATGGCTGAAACAGCAGGCGGACCAGGACGACCGCGGCCACGCGCTGGCCACCCTGGCCGCGCAACTGGAAGCGGCGCTGCTGGCCGCCGGCAAGGCGCAGCAAGCGGCGCTGCAAGCCCACGCCGCCTTTGCCGCCGCCGACAAACAGTTGACGGCACTGCAGGCGCAGCGCAACGCGCTATGGCAAGGCCAGGGCGTGGCCGAAGTCGAGCGCGCGCTGGCGGGCGCCATCACGGCAACGAGGGAGCTGCTGGCGCGGCAGCAGACGGCGGCGCAGTCGGCCAGCCAGGAGCGCGCGCGCGTCGACGAAGCGTGCGCGCAGCTGGCGCAGCGCCTGGCCGCCTTGCGGGAACAGGAACACGGCGCCACGGCCGCCCTGCACGACTGGCTGCGCCAGTTCCAGCAGCTACACCCCGCCCACGCGCCCGCCACGCCGGACGAGCTGCGCGCGCGCCTGGCCATCGCGCCGGACGCCATGCGCGCCGAACGCGACGCCCTGCAAGTGATCGCCGACCGCCACACGGCGGCCGTTTCCGTGCTGGCCGAACGCAGGCGGCAGCTGGCCGCGCACGTACAGCAGCCGCCCGAGGCGCTGGAAATGGACGTGGCCGCGCTGCAGGCGGCGCTGGACGCCCTGCTGCTGGAACGCCAGGCCGCCAACGAGGAAGCGACGCGCTTGCGCCTGGCCATCGCGCAGGACGACGCCAGGCGCCACAGCGCGCAAGCGATGCTGGCGCAGATCGAGGCGCAAGCCGTCATCGAGCGGCGCTGGGCCAGCCTGAATGAATTGATCGGCTCGGCCGACGGCAAGAAATTCCGCAATTACGCGCAGCAATTCACCCTGGAAGTGCTGCTCGGCTATGCCAACGCGCATTTGCAGCACCTGGCGCGCCGCTACCAATTGGAACGCATCGACAACCCGAACAATCCCTCGCTGGGCCTGATGGTGCGCGACCAGGACATGGGCGGCGAGCTGCGCTCCGTGCACTCGCTGTCGGGCGGCGAATCGTTCCTCGTCTCGCTGGCGCTGGCGCTCGGCCTGGCCTCGCTGTCCTCGAACCGCGTGCGCGTGGAATCGCTGTTCATCGACGAAGGCTTCGGCAGCCTGGACACGGAAACCCTGCGCGTGGCCATGGATGCGCTCGACGGCTTGCAAGCGATGGGCCGCAAGGTGGGCGTCATCTCGCACGTACAGGAAATGACGGAGCGCATCGCCACCCGCATCCTCGTGCAGCCCGGCTCCGGCGGCAAGAGCGTGGTGACGGTACGTTAGGTCGCTAGCGGCTGGCCGGCTCCCGGCACAGCCTGAGCATATCCCAGCCCAGTTCGCGGCGGATCTGATCGGGGTCGGGCGGGGGCCGGCGCTGTTCCAGCTCCGCTTTCAGCCACTTCCTGACCAATTCCTTGCCAGGTTGCTGGCGCTGTTCCTTGTCTTGCTTGTCCATGGTGCTACCTCTTCAATGGATGCCAGATGGCCTCCGTAGTGTCTCAACGTGATAGACCGGATTCAGTTGACTTCAGCGTGGCGCAGTTGCAACAACGTGTAACGATGGCCGGAGTGCGTTAAAATCGCCGCCTTCGCGCAGCGACCGCCTGCGCCCCGCAACAGTTCAAGGAACCCCATGAAAGCCGCCCGCAGCCTCACCTTCAAGTGCGTCAAATGTCACAAATCCATGCAGGTCTACCTGCAAAAAGTCTCCGCCTGCTCGCATATCCAGCCGTATCAGGGCATTTGCGCATGCGGCGAACTCAAGCGTCACGCCACGGGCCAGGCCGATGCCGTCAAGTCCTACCTGGAATCGGCGGACGGTAGCTGGTCGCACCACCACTGATGGTTAAAGAATGGGGAGATACTGCCGTTAATTCGCATATCTTCCCCATTTGAACCGACCATGTCCCAGCTTCCCGCCCTCGCCAGCCGTCAACCCGCCTCGAATACGCTGGCTGGCCAGCAGCCGTCCCGCACGGGCAGCGGCGCCACGGGGCTGGCGGCTTCGCCGCTGATGCAGCGCACGGCGCAAGACGTGGTGGCCCTGTCGAAAAATGGCCTGGACCTGTCGGCAAAGGGACTGTCGCAACGCACCGATGCGCTGGGCAACGCCACCGTCGACGTGGCGCAGGATTTTTTGTCCACCATGACGCGCCAGATGTTCGGCGATGGCGCCAAGATCTCCTTCGATTCCGTCGACCTGCAGGCCGGGTCCAGCTTCAGCAGCGGCAGCACCAGCGTTGCGGGCGCCAATGGCAGCAGCCGCGCGGCCGCCTTCAGCCTCGATGAAAACGCGCATTTCATCGGCAAGGGCAAGATCACGACGGCCGACGGCCAGACCTTCGACTTCGAAGTGGAAGTGCAATATCAATCGAACATCAGCGCGGGCATGCTCGAGCAAACCCAGGGCGCAACGCCGCAGGCCCCGGCATCCGATGACGGCGCCCTGCCCTCCAAACAGTTGCCCGACACGCATTTCGGCGGCAATCTGCACGATCTGTTCAAGCTGCTGGGCCAGCAATTGCAAAGCAATCTCTATCAGGGCCTGTCCGACGGCACCAGCGCCAGCGGCAACGATGGCGACCTGGCGGGCAGCCTGAGCCTGCGCTTGCTCAAGCTGGTGCAGCCGGACGCGGTGGCCGACACCGGCAAGAAAACCGTGGCAGCCACGCCGGAAGAGCAGGCGCGCGCCCGCGCGCTGGAGCTCGCCTATGGCACGGACAGCGCCGGCAGCACAGACGGCACGGCCAGCAACGTATAATGGAAGACGGCCTGCGCAGGCGACCATGCCGCGCGCCCCCTTCTATCGATTGAAACCCATGTCCGACACCTCTTCACCTACCGTTCATCCGCAGATCCACTGGAGCGAAAACGGCGCCGAACACGCGGCCCGCTGGCGCTCGGAAAGCGGCATGCCGCCGCCCAAGCGCGTCGTCATCGCCGATGACCGCACGACGGCCGACCAGGCTTACCGCCTGGCCTGCGAAGGCACGGCCATGCTGTGGCGCGGCGACTTCCAGAACGCGCGCCAGCTGCTGCAGGCGCTGGCGCGGCGCGCCGACCACAAGAACGACAAACCGAGCAAAAAGGCCAAGGCCGCCAAGCTGGCCAAGCCGGAACCGTCCGCCACGGAAGCCTTCCATTTGCACCGCCAGGCCCAGTCGCAACGCGCCCGCACCCTGGCCATGCTGCTGCTGCCTTTCGACGCCGACTACACGATCCCGCTGCGCCGCGCGCCGGACGTGAAACTGGCGTGCAATGAAGCGTATGGCCGCGGCGAAGAACCGTTTATCGCCTCCTTGCGCGAACTGCTGGGCCTGATCGGCGCGCACGAATGGCGCCGCACGGGCGTGGAACTGCCGGCCCTGGGCCAGCGCATCCATCCGCATTACGGCGTGTTCGCGCCGATCCGCGGCGAATACGTGGGCCTGGTGGCGGAAGCGCCGCTGCCCGCGCGCGCCAGCCTGGCCTTCGACATCGGCACCGGCACGGGCGTGCTGGCCGCCGTGCTGGCGCAACGCGGCGTGCAGCGCATCGTCGCCACCGACCAGGACCCGCGTGCCCTGTCCTGCGCGCGCGAAAACCTGGCCCGCCTCGATGTGATCGACAAGGTCGAGGTGGTGCAGGCCGACCTGTTCCCCACCGGCCGCGCGCCGCTCGTCGTGTGCAATCCGCCCTGGCTGCCGGCCCGCCCCAGCTCGCCGATCGAATACGCCGTCTACGATCCGGACAGCCGCATGCTGCGCGGTTTCCTCGCCGGCCTGGCCGACCACCTGGAGCCAGCCGGCGAAGGCTGGCTGATTCTGTCGGACCTGGCCGAGCACCTGGGCCTGCGCCCGCGCGCGCAATTGCTCGAGTGGATAGCGCAAGCGGGCTTGAAGGTCGTCGACCGCCTGGACGTGAAACCGACGCACCCGCGCGCACAGGACGCCACGGACAGCCTGCATGCGGCCCGCTCGAAGGAAGTCACCTCGCTGTGGCGCCTGGCGGCGGCGTAATCGGGGGTCTGAAACCCGGCCATTGCGCATTGCAGCAAACCCCGCTATAATTCGCCTGCGGGGTGGAGCAGTCTGGCAGCTCGTCGGGCTCATAACCCGAAGGTCACAGGTTCAAATCCTGTCCCCGCAACCAATCTATAAAAGCCGCTGATTCCTGCAAAGGGATCGGCGGCTTTTTCCATTGTGCCGCAGTATGTCCACTCCCCTCGTGCAAGCGCATTGCCCTCCCCTGCAATGCGCTCTTTCGCAATGCAACAAACTCGGTTATAATTCGCCTGCGGGGTGGAGCAGTCTGGCAGCTCGTCGGGCTCATAACCCGAAGGTCACAGGTTCAAATCCTGTCCCCGCAACCAATACATAAAAACCGCTGATACCTGCAAGGGCATCAGCGGTTTTTTCATTGCGGGTCTGGCACTTTTTACACGGCGACGCTGGCCCTGATCTGCCTGGCCGCCGCGTGCAGGCTGGCCGCTACTCTTTCCAGCTTGTCGGCGCCCGCCGTTTCGGCCAGGGCGGCAAAGGCGCTGATATGAAACGTGGCCACCATGGCCGGCGACACTTCAAGCTCCAGCGCCGTCTTGCTCAGTTCCGTCGACGCCTCGAGATAGGGCTCGCTGCCCGCCTCGAATGCCTGTTTGGTTTCCAGCAGTTCCTGGCCGCCTTCGGCCTTGGCCAGGCAGGCATCGACTTTTTGCTGGAAGGCCGGCAAGGTATCGCGCACGGGGCCGGGCTCAGGCGCCGCTTCCGCTTCCGGCTCCACGGGCGCAGGCGCGGCTGCGGGCGGCTTGGCGACAGGCGCCATGTCGCGCAAGGTCAGCCAGCGCTCGACGGCGAGGAAATCGGCAAACGGCTCGGCCACCTTCGGGTTCATCAGCCAGACTTCGCCCGTGCGCCAGTCGATCCGGGCGCCGCGCTCGTTTCTCGCCAGCAAAATATCCTTGCCGCCATCGGCGTTCGACACCCGGCCGATGTCGAGCCAGTTCATCAATTCCGCCTGGCGCGACATCGCGTTGACCCGGTGAAAATAGGCCAGCCATACAAATCGGGCGACCAGGAGAACCAGGGCACCTCCAACCATCCACATCATTTTTCGCTCCGCTCCGCGCCACATCGACAGCCCGCATTTTCTCACATGAAAGCTTGCGCCAAGGAAACTTTTACATCTGCCGTGCGGCAGCGCAAATCCGGCGCCGCGCGGCCCGGGCGGGCAGTCGCATTTCAGCAACGCCACGTTTTCCTGATTGCCTGGCGTGCGCCGCTGCGCTATAATGAGAACAATTCTCATTTAGATTAAGCTGCATTCCACCTGCCATGCTGTCCGCCCCTTCCCCGCCATCCGATTTCCAGGCCCTGTATGCCCAGCACCACTCGTGGCTGCTGCACTGGCTGAAGCGCCGCCTGCACGATGCGGGGCTGGCCGGCGACCTGGCGCAGGATACCTTCATCAAGATCTTCGTTGCGCGCAGCAGTGCCGGGATCGCGCAGCCGCGCCCTTTCCTGGCCACCATCGCCAAGCGCCTGCTGGCCAACCACTGCCGGCGCGAAGAGCTGGAACGGGCCTACCTCGACGCCCTGCTGCACCAGCCGCAGGCGAGCACACCGTCGCCGGAAGCGATGTCCATCCTGCTCGAATCGCTGCAGCTGGTCGACCGCGCGCTGGACCAGCTGTCCGCCAAGGCCAGGGCCGCCTTCCTGCTGGCCCACCTGGACGGCATGACCTACGCCGAGATCGCCGCCGAACTGGGCACCACCACGCATTCCGTCAAAAAATACCTGAGCAAGGCCAATCTGCTGTGTTTTTTTGCCGTGCCCGATTTTGCCGCATCCTGACATGCGCGGCACCACCGTCTACGCACAGGGCCAGCCCATCGACCTGGCCATCGCCATGCAGGCAGCCGAATGGCTGGCCACCCTGATGAGCGGCGAAACGACGGCGGCGGAAACAACAGCCTGGCAGCAGTGGCGCCAGGCGCACCCCGACCATGAGCGGGCATGGCAACACATCGAAAGCGCCAGCGGCGGCTTGCGCGAACTCGATGCGCAGGCCAGCCGCACGGCGTTGACACAGCGCTCCCGCCCTGCCTCGACCATCTCGCGCCGCCGCAGCCTGCAGTTGCTGGCGTGGGTATCGGCCATCGGCCTCACGGGCTGGTTCGGCGCGCGCTCGGAATACGCGCCCGACATGGCCCGCGCCGCGCTGGCCGACCTGTCCACCGGCGTGGGCGAACGCCGCGAGCTGACCCTGCCCGACGGCAGCCGTCTGCACCTGAACAGCGGCAGCGCCGTCAACATCCGCTACACGGGCACGCAGCGCCTGTTGCAGCTGGTGCGGGGCGAAGTGTTCATCGCCACCGCCCGCGAAACGGGCATGCCCTACCGCCCTTTCCTCGTCGAAACGGCGCAAGGCCAGGCGCAGGCGCTGGGCACGCGCTACTCGGTGCGCCAGGCCGATGGCAGCACCCTGGTCGCCGTCGAGGAAGGCGCCGTCCGGCTGACGCCGCGCCATGGCGACGCCAACCCCGTGATACGCGCGGGCCAGGGCGGCGGCATGACGGCACAGGGCACCCTGCCCGCGCACGCCGTCTCGCCCGACGTCTGGGCCTGGCGCCAGGGCTTGCTGCTGGCCGACGCCATGCCGCTGCGCGACTTCCTGCATGAGCTGAGCCGCTACCGCCACGGCTTGCTGGGCTGCGACGATGCCGTCGCCGGCCTGCGCATCTCCGGCGTCTTCCCGCTGGCCGACCTGGACGCCGTGCTGCTGTCGCTGCCCGATTCCCTTCCCGTGGACGTGCGCCTGCGCACGCGCTACTGGGTACAGGTCGAGGCGCGCCAGCCGCGCTGAAAATATATTTTGACGCCGGCGCAAAAAAAAGTACCCACTTTCGATTCTCGCGTGACCTGTGTACGGAAAGTTCTTTTGACGACTACAACACAAGGTAACCATGTCTCCCGCCATTCATTCCAAGCCGCGCATCAAACCCATGGCGTATGCCATTCAGCTCGTCTTCCTCGGTTCGGCCCTGCTGCTGAACGTCCAGGCGCCAGCCCTGGCGCAGGAAAGCACGGCCGCCGCCGCGGCCACTCTCGACTTCCAGGTGCCGGCCGGCGACCTGTCGGCCGCGCTGCGCCAGGTCGCCAGCCAGGCGCGCGTCATCCTCAGCTTCACGCCGGAACAGACGCGCGGCAAGACGTCGGCCGGCTTGAGCGGCCGCCACGAGGTGCTGGCCGCCCTGAACGGCGTACTGCGCGGCACGGGCCTGAAGGCCGAACGCAGCGCCAACGGCAGCTATGTGCTGCGCCCGGCCGATGCGGCGGCGGTTGCTGAAGCACTGGCGATGATGCCGGAAGTGTCGGTCAAGGCGCAGCAGGATGCGACGGAAGGCTCGGGCGCGTATGTCTCCACGCTGCCGATCGCCACGGCAACGCCGCTGGGCCTGTCGGTCAGGGAAACGCCGCAGTCGGTCAGCGTCATCACGCAGCAGCGCATGCAGGACCAGGGCTTGAACACCATCGCGCAAGTGATGGCGCAAGCGCCGGGCATCACCCTGTTCTCGCTGGGCAGCGAGCGCTCCGGCTTTACGTCGCGCGGCTATGCGATCACCAATTACCAGCTCGATGGCGTCAGCACGCATTCGAAAAACCTGGGCCTCAATGCGATACCGTCGCAAAGCCTGGCCGACATGGCGCTGTACGACCGCATCGAAGTGCTACGCGGCGCCTCGGGCCTGATGACGGGTGCGGGCGACGCCTCGGGCGCCATCAACATGGTGCGCAAGAAACCGACGGCGCAGTTTCAGGCGTCCGTCGAGGGCGAGCTGGCCTCCCGTAACGAACGGCGCGGCATGGCCGACATTGCCGGCCCGCTCAACGAGGCAGGCAGCGTGCGCGGCCGCCTCGTCGCGCTGCACGAGGAAGGCGACAGCATCATCGACAACTACAGCCACGATAAAAAAGTCGTGTATGGCGTGGTCGAGGCGGACCTGTCACGCGACACGAAGCTGACGGCCGGCGTCACGCACCAGCGCAAGCGCTCGAACGGATCCTTGTCCTACCTGGGCTTCCCCCTGTTCTACAGCAATGGCGCAATGACGGACCTGCCACGCTCTTTCAGCCCGGCCGCCAAGTCGAACCGCTTCGGCAGCAATTCGACCGACCTCTTCGTCACCGTGGAACACGCGCTGACGAACGACTGGAAGCTGAAAATCTCGGCCAACCGCGTGCAGTCCTCGCAGGAAGAGCGCTCCGTGTTCATGAACGTGAGTAGCGCCTTTCCCGACCAAGCCACGGGAGATGGCCTGCGCATGAGCGCCGACTACCGCGATTACCAGTTGCAGGTCAACAGCGTGGACGTCAACGTACGCAGCCCGTTCAGCGCATTCGGCCGCCAGCACGAACTGGTGCTGGGCATGGACTACAACGAATTTCAAAGTACGACGGATGGCCGCTTCGACAAGAACATCCAGGGCCAGCCCGTCAACCTGTACCGCTGGAATCGCACGGCAACGCCCGTGTTTGGCGACACCTTCGTCACCTACGACAGTACGCGCCGCCAGGCCAGCGCCTACGCGGCCAGCCGCTTTACGCTGTCCGAACGCCTGAAACTGATCGCCGGCGCAAAGGTGCTGCGCTACAGCGAAAACTACATCTCGGACGCGCCCACCGTGCCATTTTATAGCGCGTCCCCGGCATCGGACAGCAACGTCTTCACGCCGTACGGCGGCCTCGTGTTCGACATCGATGGCACGCACAGCGCCTACGCCAGCTACTCCACCATCTACCAGCCGCAAGCCTCGCAAGACCGCTACGGCAAGCTGCTGGCGCCGCGCGAGGGCAAGACCTTTGAAGCGGGCATCAAGAGCGGCTGGTTCGACGGCCGCCTGAACACGTCCGCCGCGCTGTATCTGATCCGCCAGAAAAACCTGGCCGAATCGGATCCCGGCTATACCCTGCCCGGCTCCAACGATCCGGCGTTCCGCACCATCAAGGGCGCCGATACCAAGGGCATCGACCTGGAAGCGACGGGCGCCATCACGCCAAGCTGGAACATCTCGGCCTCGTGGTCGTACAGCCAGACGGAAAACAATACCGGCAAGGCGATCCAGACCACCTTCCCGCGCCATCTCGTCAAGCTGTGGACCACTTACCGCCTGCCCGGCGAGCTCAATCGCCTGACGGTGGGCGGCGGCATGAACTGGCAAAGCCGCGTGTATTCCGATATCGAGGCGTGGCAGATCAACAGTACCCTGCACTGGGAACAGAAGGCGTACTCGGTGGCCAGCCTGATGGCGCGCTACGACGTCAACGACAAGCTGTCGGCCACCGTCAACGTGGCCAACCTGTTCGACAAGCAGTACACGGCTTCCGTGTCGGACTGGTGGTACTCGGGCATGTATGGTCCGGCGCGCAAGGTGGCGCTGAGCGTGCGTTACCAGTTCTAGTATTTCGCACCGGCGCAGGGCCGGTGATACAATTTTCCCGCTTCACGGGCGTTGCCGGCCATTGCCGCCAACGCCCGTGCCCATAGAGACACCCAAGGAGAATGTGTGAAGGACCTCGCCCCCGCCCTGCCAGCCGATCCGGCCGACCAACCCGCCAATCCCTCGCGCCGGCGCATTTTCCAGGCTGCTTCCGCAGTCGGCCTGGCCGCCAGCCTGCCGGCGCTGGCCGACGCCGCGCCCGCCAAAAAAACCATCGCCAAGGGTTCGCTCGACGCGAAACTCAAGGCGCACGTCAAGAACGTGGTCGTGATCTACCTGGAAAACCGCAGCTTCAACAACCTGTTCGCCAACTTCCCCGGCACCAGCGCGCCCCTGTCCGCCGTCACGGCGGAACAGGCGCAGCAGCTGGACCGCGACGGCAAGCCGCTGGCCACCCTGCCGAAGATCTGGGGCGGCCTCGTGCCGAACCAGCAAAATATCGGCGGCACCGATTACCTGATCAAGGAAGACCAGATTTCCGGCCTGCCCAACGCTCCCTACAAACTGAGCGACGCGGCCGGCAAGCCCCTGCCCGAGAGCATCATCACGCGCGACCTCGTGCACCGCTTCTATAACAACCAGATGCAGATCAACGGCGGCAAGAACGACGGCTTTGCCGCGTGGGCCGACAGTGGCGGCCTGGTGATGGGCCATTACGGCGAAACGTCGAAAAACCTGAACCTGTGGCAGATCGCCGAGCAGTACACCCTGTGCGACAACTTCTTCATGGCAGCCTTCGGCGGCTCCTACATGAACCACCAGTTCCTCGTGACGGGCCGCGCCAACGAATACTTCAACGCGCCTGATACGGCGGCAAAGAAAAAGATCGCCGTGCTGTCCGACGGCCCGCAAGGCGTGCGCCTGGCGATTTCGCCCGACTGCCCCGCCTCGGCGCTCGACGGCAAGCCCAAATACGTGAACGACGGCGCCATCACGCCGGACGGCTATGCCGTCAACACCATGGCGCCGCCATATCAACCGAGCTATATCCGCCCCGCCTTCGACGGCGACCCGCTGCATGCCGATCCGGCGGACGCGAACACCCTGCCGCCGCAAACCTATGACACCATCGGCGACCTGCTGTCGCGCAAGGGCGTCAGCTGGGCGTGGTATGGCGGCGGCTGGCAAGCGGCGCTCGACCACAAGGGCGGCGGCAGCAAGCCGAACTTCCAGTTCCACCACCAGCCGCTGAACTATTTCAAGCAGTTCGCCCCTGGCACGGCCGCGCGCGCCGAACACCTGCGCGACGGCGGCACGGGCGACAGCCCGATCTCGAACAAATTCCTCGCCGCCGCCGTGGCGGGCAAGCTGCCGGCCGTGACCTTCTACAAGCCGCAGGGCAATCTGAACCTGCACGCCGGCTATTCGGACATCGAATCGGGCGACCAGCACGTGGCCAACGTCATCCAGCACTTGAAGGAATCGCCGCAGTGGAAGGACATGATCGTCGTGATCACGTTTGACGAAAACGGCGGCTGGTGGGACCACGTGGCGCCGCCGAAAGGCGACCGCTGGGGCCCGGGCACGCGCATTCCCGCCATCGTCGTCTCGCCGTACGCGAAGAAAGGCGCCGTCGACCACAGTTTTTATGACACGACGTCGATCCTGCGCCTGATCACGCGCCTGCACGACCTGCCCCTGCTCGAAGGCCTGAAAGTGCGCAACGACGCCTTTGCGTCGCGCGGCGCGCTGCCGCCGGGCGACCTGACGGGCGCTCTGAGCTTCCGCTAAGCCACCCACAATGCGGCACGCCTGTGATACACTGCGTGCCGCACTTAAATCCGCAGGACAGGTATTCCTGACGGTTGTTCCAACAATGAGCCCGACTCCAGTAGCCGGGCTTTTGTTTTGTGGACGAAGCGTACAGAGTATTCACATCGCGGACAGCTTTTTGCCCGCTCCCCGGCGCCATGTTTTCGCGGCCAGGGACCAGAGGTTCAGAAATGAGAGATAAAAAAGACAACGCCACCATCGACTTGCCCGGTTTCGGCCCGCCGCCAGCGCACGAGGCGCCAGAGCCGGCGCCGGAACCGCAACGCCGCACGCGCGCGCGCAAGGTGGCGCTGAAGCAGGTGCAGCTTGAGTTGCTGGAGCCGACCGACGCCACGGGCCTGCCCGTCTGGACGCGCGACGCCGGCCTCGATCTGACCGGCTTGCCCATCTGGGCGCCCGATAATTAACCCCGTGCCGGCGGCCGTTTGCCGCCGGCTTCCACAACCATCCGCACAAGGGCGTAAGCCTGTAGACTGTGCCCATCCACCCGCTTTTTACCGGTTCCCGCCCCTATGAACACCACCACTGCCACTACCACTTCTTTTTCCAGCCTGCCGCTGACGCCAGCCTTTTTGGCCAACCTGGACTCGCTCGGCTACCACGAGATGACCACCATCCAGGCGCAAAGCCTGCCGGCGGTGCTCGATGGCCGCGACCTGATCGCCCAGGCGAAAACGGGCAGCGGCAAGACGGCCGCCTTCGGCATCGGCATCCTGCACAAGCTCAATCCGGCCTGGTTTGCCGTGCAGGGCCTGGTGCTGTGTCCCACGCGCGAACTGGCAGACCAGGTGGCCAATGAGCTGCGCCGCCTGGCCCGCGCGGCCGGCAACATCAAGATCCTGACCCTGACGGGCGGCGCGCCCATGCGCCCGCAAATCGCCTCGCTGGAACACGGTGCCCACATCGTCGTCGGCACGCCGGGCCGTTTGCGCGACCACCTGGGCCGCGGCACCATCAATTTGAATCACGTGCAAACCCTGGTGCTCGATGAAGCGGACCGCATGACGGACATGGGTTTTTATGAAGAAATCGCCGGCATCGTCAGCGCCTGCCCCGTGCGCCGCCAGACCTTGCTGTTCTCGGCCACGTATCCGGAAGACATCCGCCGCGCCACGGCGTCCTTCCTCGTCAATCCGCTGGAAGTAACGGTCGAGGCGCAGCACGACAACGACAAGATCGAGCAGCGCTTCTATGAGATCGGCTTTGACGAGCGCAATGGCGCCGTCGGCAAGCTGTTGAAACACTTCAAGCCGGAATCCACGCTGGCCTTCTGCAACACCAAGGTGCATTGCCGCGAACTGGCCGACGAACTGCGCCAGCAAGGCTTTTCCGCGCTGGCCCTGTACGGCGAGCTGGAACAGCGCGAGCGCGATGAAATCCTCGTGCTGTTCGCCAACCGCAGCTGCTCCGTGCTGGTGGCCACCGACGTCGCCGCGCGCGGCCTCGATATTTCCGACCTGGGCGCCGTGATCAACGTCGATGTGTCGAAGGACACGGAAGTGCACATCCACCGCATCGGCCGCACGGGCCGCGGCAGCAAGAAGGGCCTGGCCCTGTCGCTGTGCGCGCCGAACGAGAAAAAATGGGTCAAGCTGATCGAGCAATACCAGAACAGCGCCGCCGAATGGCACGACCTGAAGGAACTGGCGGAAGATGACGGCATGGAGGCGCTGCCGGCGCCGATGGTCACCCTGTGCATCATGGGCGGCAAGAAGGACAAGCTGCGCCCGGGCGACTTGCTGGGCGCGCTGACGGGCGACGCCGGCCTCACCAAGGAGCAGGTGGGCAAGATCAACGTGTTCGAGTTCATGACCTACGTGGCGCTGGACCGCAAGGTGGCCGAAGCGGCCTTCAAGCGCCTCAACGCCGGTAACTCCCTGGGCCGCGACTTCGGCAACATCAAGGGCCGCAGCTTCAAGATGCGCTTTATCGAGGCGTAAGCTGCTGCAAGACACGCAGGGCCGCCATGGTCCTGCGTCCCGGATAGTCCTCCCACACGGGGTAACGCCGGCGATAGTAGCAGCTCCAGTAGCTGATGCTGCGCCGCTCCAGCGTGTCCACATACGCGGGGTTCTCCCGCAGGTAGCGCGCCAGCGCCTGCGTATTCCAGGCCGGCAGCGCCGCGCCAATTGCCTCGACAATCTCCAGCACGTATTCGCCGCACAGGTGCACAACGAACGGCACCGTCCACGCCCGCTCCTGCAGCAGCAGCCGCCTTGCACACGCTTCGCGCACATGGCCGTCATGGTGGCGCGCGCCCAGGCACAGGGCGATCACGCCTGCGTCGCCGGGCAGCCGGGCACAGGCCAGCAGCTGCTCGCTGTCATAATATGTGCGCGAGGGGATGCGCAAGGCTTCCCCTTCCTGGCATACCGAAAATGACCAAACGGGCGCATGCAACTGGCCATCTGCCAGCGCAGGCAACAGCTGCGCCACCGTGCCGGCCAGTGCCGCCGGAAAGGCATCCGCTTCAGCCATCGCGCCCTTCCCGGCAAACCTTGCGCACACCCAGCGCGGGCTTGTCCCTCTTTTCAAAGATCACATTCGAATACCATGCGGCAGGATCGCCTTCGGTGGGCTTGCCTAGCGAAATATAAAAGCCACCATGCGTGAACAGCGCCGTGGTTTCCTTGCCCGGCCTGGCGGCTTGCAGGAAGGCGGGCCAGGCTACCTTGTCCACTGGCGTGAAACGCGCGGCCAGCAGCGCCAGCAATCGCGCATGCGTGGCCGGCGCATACGGGAACAGATACAGGTATTCGACCAGTTCACCGCCTTCGGCCAGGCGCGTGACGGCGGATGTCGCCGCCTCCACGGCTTCCTTGCCCGCGCCAAAACTGCACAGCACCCCGCCGCTGTAGGCGAAATCGATGACGGTCGCCGGCGCGCACGCCTGCCGTTCGCGGTCGATGCCGACGGGCGGCAGCGCGCGCACTTGCGCCAGCAGCGTCTCGCCGGAGGTGGCCAGCGCGGGAAAGCCCGGACACTCGCTGGCCGCCTGCGCGGCAGAAAAGGCAAGGCAACAACTCAGTAGCAGCAAACGGCGCTTCACGGCATCTCCAGTTTAATCAGGCGGCCATTATGCCGGACATCTTCACAAAGGCCGCGCCTGTTGCCCCTGCGGCGTATCGTCGATGTCATAGCCGGCCGCACGCGCCAGTGCGCGCAGGCGGTCCGCCTCGGCCCACTGGCGCTGCGCGCGGGCGATGGCCCGTTCCGCCATCCACGCCTGCACCGGCTGCGGCACTTCCACCTGCACCGGCCGCCAGGCCAGCAGATCGAGCCCCAGGGCCGCATCGAAACGGACCATGGTGGCCTTTTTGACGGCGTCCGGCAGCCCGCTTTTCAGCAGCTCCCAGGCCACGGCCAGCGCGCGCGGATAGTTCAGGTCATCGTTGACCTGCGCCGCAAAGCGCGCCAGCCACACGGAATCGGCCTCACCCTGCGCGTCGCCGAGGCCATGCACGGCGACGCGCAGGCGCGCCAAACCGCTGGCGGCGGCACGCAGCGCTTCCTCCGTGAAATTGAGGCTGCTGCGGTAGTGGGCGCCCAGGCACAGGTAGCGGTAGGCCAGCGGATCGACGCCCTGCTCCACCAGGCTGTGCAAGCGTAAAAAATCGCCCGACGATTTCGACATCTTCGCATCCTGTGTTTTCAGGAAGGCGCCGTGCAGCCAGAAGTTGGCCAAGCGCGTGCCATGGCGCGCTTCCGTTTGCGCAATCTCGTTGCTGTGGTGGACGGCCACGTGGTCTTCCCCGCCGCAATGGATGTCGAAATATGTCCCCAGGTGCTTTTCCGCCATGGCCGAGCATTCGATGTGCCAGCCGGGGAAACCCAGGCCCCACGGGCTGTCCCACTCCATTTGCCGCTGTCCCGGCACGCCGCTGAACTTCCACAGCGCGAAGTCGCAGATGTCGCGCTTCTCGCCCAGGTCCACCCTTTTGCCCGCCTGCAGGCCGTCGCGGTTCAGGCGCGCCAGTTTGCCATAACTGTCCTGGCGCGTCGTGTCGAAATAGATGCCGTCATCCGTGCGGTAGGTATAGCCCTTCGCTTCCAGGTCGAGGATGAAGGCGATCTGCTCCGCGATGTGGTCCGTGGCGCGGCACCAGACGGTGGGCGGCAGGATATTGAGCTGGCGCAGATCGCCCTCGAACGCGCGGGTAAATTCAGTGGTGATATCCCAGGCCGACTTGCCGCTGCGGGCGCTGCGCGCCGCGATCTTGTCGTCGCCGCTGTCCGCATCCGACGTCAGATGGCCGACGTCCGTGATGTTCATCACGTGGCGCACCTGCAAGCCGTTGAATTCGAGCGCGCGGCGCAAGCCGTCGACGAACAGATAGGTGCGCAGGTTGCCGATATGCGCGTAATCGTAGACGGTGGGACCGCAGGCGTACAGGCCCGCCTGCCCCGGGGCGATGGTTTCGAAGGGCCGCAGGCTGCGGCTATACGTGTCGTACAAATGTAGTGTCATGCGGGACTTTCATGCGCGTTGCGGAAAAAGAAAATGGCCACAGGTTTTTCAACGCTGTGGCCATCGGAATGAGGAATGAAAAGTTTAACGGCGCCGGGCCGCATCCTCGCGAAGCCAGGTACACGGACACAGCGCAGCAGCGGCGCGGCGTGCAAGGACTGGATGGAGGATGGAGGAGATCATGGAGACAATATCGCATGCGCGCGGGCGGGCCGTCAAGCCCACCCGCGACGCCAGCTTACTTTTTCGCCTGCTCGATATGCGGCAGCAGCACCGTCAATATGCCCAGCAGCGGCAGGTAGGAGCAGATTTTGTACACATAGGCGATGCCCGCCACGTCAGCCAGATGGCCCATGGCGGCGGCCGCGATGCCCGACACGCCGAACATCAGGCCAAAGAATATCCCCGCGATCATGCCCACCTTGCCCGGCACCAGTTCCTGCGCGAAGACGACGATGGCGGAAAACGCGGATGAAATCACGAAGCCGATGATCACCGTCAGCACGGCCGTCCAGAACAGGTCGACGTAGGGCAGCAGCAGGGTAAAGGGCGCGGCGCCCAGGATGGAAATCCAGATCACGCGCTTGCGGCCGATGCGGTCGCCGATGGGGCCGCCCATGAAGGTGCCGGCCGCCACGGCGGCGAGGAACAGGAACAGGTACAACTGGGCATCGCCGAGCGACAGGTGGAACTTGTCGATCAGGTAGAACGTGTAGTAGCTCGACAGGCTGGCCATGTAGATGTATTTCGAGAACACCAGCAGAGCCAGCACGCCCAGCGCGCCCATTACCTTGTTGCGCGACAGGTTCGGTCCAAGGCCGCCCGTCTTCGGCTTGAAGCTGGCCAGGTGGCCGCTGTACCAGTGGCTGACCTTGTACAGCACGCCGATGGCCAGCACGGCCAGCAGGCCGAACCAGGCGACATTGCCGTGGCCGCGGTTCACGATGACGGCGGCCGCCAGCAACGGACCCAGGGCGGAACCGACGTTGCCGCCCACCTGGAACAGCGACTGGGCAAAGCCATAGCGCCCGCCCGACGCCATGCGCGCCACGCGCGACGCTTCCGGGTGGAAGGTCGACGAGCCGACGCCGATCAGGCCAGCGGCGATCAGCAGGGTCGGGAAGGTCGAGACGACGGACAGCATCAGCACGCCGGCCAGGGTAAAGCACATGCCGACGGGCAGCAGGAATGGCAGCGGACGGCGGTCCGTGTACAAGCCGATCCAGGGCTGCAGCAACGAGGCCGTGCACTGGAACGTCAGGGTAATGAGGCCGACCTGGGTAAAACTGAGTGAAAACTCGGCTTTCAGCATCGGATAAATCGACGGCAATAATGCCTGGATCAAGTCATTGAGCAAATGCACGAAGGCGACGGCGCCCAGGATGTGCATGGCCAGACCGGATTGTTGTTGGGAACTATGAAGCGAGGGAGCCGCCGGCACGGACTTGGCCAATGCTGGGGCAGTTGTAGTTGTGTGCATGTGTCATCCGCAATAATCGGGCACGGCGGGCGGCCCGGCAAAGAAGCCAGTATAGTATGGTCACTGAACTGATAACTTCCAATAATCGTCGCCCAAGTGACAACCAAGTGAACCCCAGCATGTACACCCAAGCACTCGTCCAGACCCATCCCGATGGCGTGCCGTTCAGCCGCAGCACCAGCTCGCACGACTACCAGCATGTGCCGCGCCCCGTGACGGCCATGTCCCGGCAATATGCGGCGGGCGAATATACGGCCCCGCACAGCCATGTGCGGGCGCAACTGCTGTATGCGACGGAAGGCGTGATGCGCGTGTCCACCGAGCATGGCGTGTGGATGTTGCCGCCACGGCGCGCCCTGCTGATCCCCGTGGGCATCGTGCATGAAGTCCACATCTTGAGCGAACTGAGCATGCGCACCGTGTACATCGATGCGCAAGTGGCGGCCCAATATGGCGACGATTGCAAGGTGCTGGAAGTGAGCCGGCTGCTGCGCGAGCTGATCCTGGCCTTGCTGGCCGAACCGGTCGAATATGCGCTGGCGGGGCGCGGCGACTGGCTGGCGCACCTGATCCTGTCGGAACTGGCGGCGGCCGATACCGTGCCCCTCGCCATACCGTGGCCCCGCGACCGCCGCCTGGTGGCCGTGTGCTCGGCCATCATGGACGCGCCCGGCAGCAGGCGCAGCATCGAGGACTGGGCGCAGGATGCGGGCGCCAGCGCGCGTACCCTGATCCGTTTATTTCCCAAGGAAACCGGTCTGCACTACCGCCAATGGCTGCAGCAAGTGCACCTGGCCGAGGCCTTCTGCCGCCTGGACCGGGGCGAAGGCGTGGCGGCCATCGCCTATGCGCTGGGCTACGCCAGCCCCAGCGCCTTCAGCGCCATGTTCCGCCGCATCCTGGGCCGCACACCGCAGCACTACCTGAGCGAGTGGCGCGCTGCGGAGTAAACGAAAAAAGCAGCCCGCAGGCTGCTTTCGTCAAATCGTCTGCCAGCAATGTCGGCTTGCGCCCTGCGGGCCAAGCCGACCTACGCTTATTCCTTCTCGCCGGCGATCAGGCGGTAGGCCAGCGCACCCAGCAAGGCGCCGATGATCGGTGCCAGCCAGAACAGCCACAGCTGGCTCGTCGCCCAGTCGCCCACGTACAGGGCCACGCCCGTGCTGCGGGCCGGGTTGACGGAAGTGTTGGTGACGGGGATGCTGATCAAATGGATCAGGGTCAGCGCGAGGCCGATCGGCAGCGGGGCGAAGCCGGCCGGGGCGCGCTTGTCGGTGGCGCCCAGGATGACGATCAGGAAGAACATCGTCAGCACGATTTCAATGACCAGCGCCGACAGCATCGAATAGCCGCCCGGCGAATGGGCGCCGAAGCCGTTCGAGGCAAAGCCCTTGCTGACATCGAAACCGGCCTGGCCGCTGGCGATCACGTACAGCACGCCGCCGGCCACGATGGCGCCCAGCACTTGCGCGATGATATATGGCAGCAACTGGTTGGCAGGGAAACGGCCGCCGGCCCACAGGCCGATCGAGACGGCGGGATTCAGGTGGCAACCCGAGATGTGCCCGATGGCGTAAGCCATGGTCAGCACCGTCAGGCCAAACGCCAGCGCCACGCCGACAAAGCCGATGCCAAGGCCGGGAAAAGCGGCGGCCAGCACGGCGCTGCCGCAACCGCCCAGTACCAGCCAGAACGTGCCGAGAAATTCGGCGCCATATTGTTTCATGATGTATTCCTTTACATTGTCAAAAAAACGTACCCAGGGGACGACCAGTCAGACCGCTCATTGAGCTCGCCCTCGCCGTATGGCGATGGCAAGGCAAAACACCAGCAAAGTACGGCTGCGCAACTGCAGCAGAGCGCGCATAATGACATATTGTCATTATCAAGGCAATATTAATCTCATGCAACAATATTAATGGTTATCGCGGAATTAACTATTTTTTTGATAATCCTCCTGACGCGGGCGGCGCATGTACTTTTGCGGCGCCTCCAGCGGCGCAAACCCAAAGCTTGCATATAAGCCGTGCGCATCGTCGGTGCCCAGCATCCAGGCGACATCGCGCAAGCGCGCATCATCGAGCACGGCGGCCACCATCTGCTTGCCATATCCCCTGCCCTGGAAGGCAGGCAGAACGAACACGTCGCGCAGGTAGGCAAAATCCGTGTAGTCGGTAATGACCCTGGCGAATGCCACTTGCTGTCCATCCACATAGCCGCCGAAACACAGGGCGTTGGCGATCCCCTTGCGCACGGTTTCCAGCGCCACGCCACGCTTCCAGTACGACTGCTCGCTCAGGTAGCGGTGGATCATGGGCACGTCCAGTGCGTCGCGCTCGCTGGAAATGTGCAGTGGCGCGTGCATCAGTTCTTGTACAGCAGTTCGGCTTCCGCGATGCTGGGCTCGCCGAAGTAGACGGTGCGCACGCCGCCCTTGCCATCGCTGCCCATGTACACGCCCGTCATGCTGCGCGCGGCCGGGTCGTACAAAATCGAATAGCGGTGGCCGCAATTGTGCGGTTCGCAGACGCTGCTCAGCAGGCGCGCCTTGCCGTCGATCTCGACCGGCTTGAGCGGGCTGGCCACGCCATCGGGCACCCAGCGCTGCCGCTTCAGGCCCGCCTTTTTCAAGCCGACATTAAAAGCCTTGCGAAAGGCGTAGTCCGCCTTGTAGACGTCGGGAAAATACGGACAGGTAGCGCCGCCGTCGCAACTTTGCGCCTGCTCGATCAGCGACAGTTTGGGCGTACGCGCTTGCGCCGGCGTGGCGGCCAGCGCCACGGCGGCGCCCAGGAACAGGGGCAAGAGCAAACGTACGGACATGCAATCTCCTAAAAGCATCGTGTAATGCGGGCAGCATAGCAGAATGGCATGCTTGTGCGCGCGCCTCAGGGAGAACAGCGGATGCCGACCACGCCGTTGACCTTGCCTTCCGGCCAGCCCGTCTCGCGCCAGCGGTACACGCCGGGCGCGACGATGATCAATTGCCATTCCACCAGCTTGCCGGCGGCATTGAGGCGGGTTTCATTGTCATAGCGTAACGTCAGGCTGCGCTCCGTTTCCGCCACGACCGTCGCGGCAAAGCGGTTGGTTTCGCCCAGCTTGCTTTTCCACGTACGGTCGTTGAAGATCGCCAGCCGCTGGTGATCGTCGGACAGCTGCATGCGCGTGAAGTGGCGCGCTTCTTCGCACACACTATTCGTATTGACGCTGTCGGACCAGCTGCCGGACAGCTGTTCGGCATCGAAAGGAGTCGGGGTGGCGGCCACGGCCGCACTCAGCAGCAAGGTTGCAAGCATAGTTTATCGATAGAAAACAAAGGAATCGTCATGGTCGGCCCAGCGCCAGGGTGATGCTCGATGGCAGTGCGGGCGTGCGCCGGTGCAAAGTCGCCTGCTCGTAGGCATACGCCATCGCGATGAGCGGCATGTCGCCGTGGGCAGGG
Organism: Janthinobacterium sp. OK676; assembly: GCF_900103595.1. Taxonomy (NCBI): domain Bacteria; kingdom Pseudomonadati; phylum Pseudomonadota; class Betaproteobacteria; order Burkholderiales; family Oxalobacteraceae; genus Janthinobacterium; species Janthinobacterium sp. OK676. The sequence goes on along the minus strand of NZ_FNHA01000004.1, from coordinate 83,482 downwards.
CCGATGAAGGACAAGCCAACCGGCAAGCCCCCGACCACGCCGGCAGGTACCGTGATATGCGGCAAGTCGGACTGCGGCTGTGCTACGCCGTGGCAGGTCGGGCCCACCAGCGCATCGAGTCCATGCAGGCGCAGCAGCGCGTCGATGCCGCCAGGCCCGGTGGCGCACGGCAGCTCGACCAGTTCGGCGCCCTGTTCGCGCAACACCAGCAGCGCCTGCCCAATCACGGCATCGGTGCCGGCACACAGGCCGAACAGGCTGCGCGCCACGCCGATGTGGCGCCCGTGCAAGCCGGCGGCGTCCAACACCACGCCATCGGCCAGGCGCTCGCCGCTCAAGGCCGCGAACAGCCAGGCCGCCTCGCGCACGCTGGGCGCCATCGGTCCGGCAATGGCTGGTTCGCCGCCCTGCCCGCCAGCGGCCCTGCCCGTGGGCTTGATGGCGACCAGGCCGCAGTTTGAAGCCGGCGCGACGATGGCGCCGTCCGCCGCGCTGTCAACGGCCAGGATGGTGAGTCCGGCCCAGCTGGCACTGGCATGCGGCACGCTGACGGCGGCCCACTGGCGCAGATTGCTTTTGCCGATGATGACGGCGCCGGCCGCGCGCAAGCGGGCCGCCACGAAGGAATCGCAGCTGGCATGCATGGCCAGGGGTGCCTGCGTGCGCGTCTTCATGCGGTCGCCCGTGGCGATATTGTCGCGCAAGACGATGGGGATGCCGTGCAAGGGGCCGCGCACCTTGCGCACTTGCCGCTCGCGGTCCATTTCCAGGGCAATTTTCAAGGCGTCGGGGTTGATTTCAATACCGGGATAGGCGCGCGCGCCAATGCTGCACAGGGAGCGGATGCGGGCCAGGTATTGCGACGTCAGCGCATGGGAACTGAGTTTGCCTGCCTGCATCATCTGCTGTTGCGGCAAGACGCCGGCGTCGAGCAGATGGGCCATGGGGCTGGCCGGCGCCGTGGCACGGGCCAGTACGGGGCGCGACACGCTCCGGGACGCGCCACTGCGTAACATCTGACTGCGCTGCATCGTATCTCCAGGAAACCTCAATGTTTCTAACGCAATAATGTGCTAGCCGTAGCATAGCAGTCCTTGCAAGCTAATAGTTGTGATAAGGAATTATTTTCCAAGCAAAAAAAAACGCTGCCCGAAGGCAGCGTTTCTTGGCGGTCCGGCACTGAAGCAAATCAGTTGCGTACGACACGCTTGTATTCGTTGGTGCGGGTGTCGATTTCGATGACGTCGTCCTGTGCCACGAACAGCGGCACTTGCACGGTGTGGCGGTGCGCGTCGATGGCGTTTTCGATCTTGGCTTCTTTCAGGACGTTGCCCGAGGTGTTGCCCTTGACCGCTGGCTCCGAGTACACCACTTGACGGGCGATGGTCGTCGGCAGTTCAACGGAGATCGCTTTGCCGTCGTAGAAAATGGCTTCGCATTCCATGCCATCTTTCAGGTAGTTCAGCGCTTCGCCCAGGTTTTCTTCTTCGATTTCGTACTGGTTGTACTCGGTGTCCATGAACACGAACAGCGGGTCGGCGAAGTACGAATACGTCACTGGCTTTTTATCCAGAACAACAACGTCGAACTTGTCGTCGCCGCGGAACACGTTTTCCATCGGGGTGTTCGTCAGAAGATTTTTCATCTTCCATTTGTAGGTGAAGCCCGTGCGGCTCGAACCGTTGACATCAGAACGCAACACGATCATTGGCTTGCTGTCGACCATGATGATATTGCCAACACGAATTTCTTTTGCGGGTTTCATAGGAATGTACGTAAAAAGTGGGTTGCATGAAGACCATCTGCCGCCTGTGCGCCATCAGCGCCGCAAGCTTGCGTTTGATCGGTTAAAAATACGTTAGAAATAACCGGGCATTTTACCTTAATTTTGGGCAAGCGCCTATCTCGTCGCGCCAGCGAACGCCAGCAGGTTACTTGCCAGATCGCCATTAGCCTGCATCTGCCGCTGCCAGTCGTGCGCGCGCGCCCGGATGCGCGGCAGATCGGCCTGCAATGCGGGCCACAGCTGCGCCCACGGCAAGGCGTCCGCGCTGGCGCCATTCCAGGCCAGCGCCGCCTGCACCAGGCTGTCGATGGGGCCGTCCGCATCCGCCGCATAGCGTTGCAGGAAGGCGCGCAATTTCACGTGATGCAAGTTTTCATCCTGCAAATAGATATGCCAGAGAAAGGGCTGGCCCGCCCATTGCGCGCGCACGAACGAGTCCTCGCCGCGCACCAGGTTCACGTCGCAAGCCCACAACAGGCGGTCGTAATCGTCCTGCGGCACGAAAGGCAGCACGCGCACGGTAAGCGCGCCGCGCGTGCGCGTCGCACCGGGCACCGCCGCATCGTCGCCGATAAACGCCTGAACGGCATCGAACGCGACGCCTTCCGGCACCAGGCACGTGATGGGCTCGCTGCCCGCCTGCCAGGCAGCAAACAGCTCGGCGACGGGAGCCGATGGATAGCAGAACAGCGACACTTTCAAGGCGCGCATGTCCGCCGCCGTCACGCCGAATTGCCCGAGGAATGCCGCCATGGCGGCGGCATCGGACTGGAACGCCAGCCGCCGCTCGTCGAGCGCCGCTTCGCGCAGCAAGCCACCCGTTTTATCCGTGAAGCCGGGGAAGAAGAAATGCTTGATCATGCCGTGGCGCGGCGACGTCAGCGCATGGCAACCCTCGACCCACTCTTCCGCCGTCAAGCCTTCCAGGTTCAGCCACACGGGCTGCGGCGAACACTGCGCCATGGCGGCGATATAGCCGGGCGGAATGTCGCAGGCAAAGAACTCGATGACGATATCGGCGATATCGGCAGGCGCAAACACGCCATCCTGGCCGCGCCAGTGGCGTATCGTGACGCCGGACACCTGCTGCGCTTCGGCTGCCACGTCGATCGCGGGGCAAATGCGCTGAAAGCTGACAAGATCGTCGACCCACAGGGCGACGGCCACGCCGTGCTCGCCGCTCAACTGCCGCGCGAGGCGCCAGCAAATGCCGATATCGCCGTAGTTGTCGACGACTTTGCAGAAAATGGCCAGGGATGGCGCGCGATCGGTAGCTAATGGCATATTCAAAGGAGAAGAGAAAAACGTGACATGGCGGCCCATAACAAAAAAGCCGCACTGTTACCAGGCGGCTTTTTTGTTGGCTGATTCAGCCGGTCTGGCGTCCCCAAGGGGATTCGAACCCCTGTACTCACCGTGAAAGGGTGATGTCCTAGGCCTCTAGACGATGGGGACAGAAA
>NZ_FNHA01000004.1:0-78866 GCF_900103595.1 Janthinobacterium sp. OK676 | reverse complement strand
GCGCTGTTGGTGGAGGTAAGCGGGATCGAACCGCTGACCTCTTGCATGCCATGCAAGCGCTCTCCCAGCTGAGCTATACCCCCCGGGCGCAGAAATAATAAAAGTCGCACTTGGCGACTTTGTTCCACTACTTGCTTTCCATCCAGATTCCGTTTTTTACGGACCTGAACTTACAACAATCAGTACAAACAACTGCCACTACTATACCACAACTACCTGGCGTCCCCAAGGGGATTCGAACCCCTGTACTCACCGTGAAAGGGTGATGTCCTAGGCCTCTAGACGATGGGGACCGCGGAACTTCCAAACAACATCTGCACCACTTCAACGACTAACAAAACCTAACTGCGATTTTGCTGCTGGTGGAGGTAAGCGGGATCGAACCGCTGACCTCTTGCATGCCATGCAAGCGCTCTCCCAGCTGAGCTATACCCCCGTTGGTGCAGAAACAAGAGTATAGCAAAGAAGTTTCACTCTGCAAATACCCTTTTTCGTCTATGAGCAACTTTTCATAGAGACGGTTTCCGCACCGTATTTTTACGCGTATTTAAGCGCGGCGATTACAGCCACTTTGCCAGGCGCGCCAGCACGGTGTCGCGGCCGAAGATCACCACCACCTGATCGATGGCAGGGGTCTGCAACTGGCCCGTCAAAATCAGGCGCAAAGGCATGGCCAGCAGCGGCATCTTGATGGTGTTGGCGGCCAGCACTTCCTTGATCATGGCAGCCACGGCTTCCTTGCTCCACTCCACCGTGGCGATGCGCTCGGCGAACTGCGCCAGCACGGGCTTGATGGCATCCGTGATGTGCTGCGCCACCAATGCCGCTTCCGGTTGCGGCTCGCGGAAGAACAGCATCGAGGCGGCGGCCAGTTCATTGACCGTGTTGGCGCGCTCTTTCATCATGCCCAGCACTTGCGCCAGGTCCGGCGCGCCTTCGAAGACGGCGCCGGCGGCGACCATTTGCGGACGGGCCAGGTCGGCCAGGCGCGTGTTGTCTGCCTGCTTGATATAGTGATTGTTCAGCCAGGCCAGTTTTTCATTGTTGAACTGGGCGGCGGACTTGGACAGGTGATTCAGGTTGAACCACTCGCAGAACTGCTCGGTCGAGAACACTTCATCATCGCCATGGCTCCAGCCCAGGCGCGCCAGGTAGTTCAGCATCGCTTCCGGCAGGAAGCCCTGCGCCGGGTAATCCATCACGCTGACGGCGCCGTGGCGCTTCGACAGCTTTTCGCCGTCCGCACCCAAGATCATCGGCAGGTGGCCGTACAGCGGCAGCGGTGCGCCGATGGCGCGCAGGATGTTGATCTGGCGCGGGGTGTTGTTGACATGGTCGTCGCCGCGGATCACGTGGGTGATCCGCATGTCCCAGTCATCGACTGCCACGCAGAAGTTGTACGTCGGCGTGCCGTCCGGACGCGCGATCACCAGGTCGTCCAGCTCGCGGTTCGAAATCGTGATCGTGCCCTTGACCACGTCGTCCCAGCTCACGTCGCCATCGAGCGGATTCTTGAAACGCACGACGGGCTTGCGGTCAGCAGGAATGGCCGGCAGGGTCTTGCCCGGCTCCGGGCGCCAGGTGCCGTCGTAGCGCGGCTTTTCGCCAGCGGCGCGCATGCGTTCGCGCATCGCTTCGACTTCTTCCGGCGACGAGTAGCAGTGATATGCCGTGCCCTCAAGCAGCATCTGCGCCACGACTTCGCGGTAGCGGTCCATGCGGGCCATCTGGTAGAACGGGCCTTCGTCGTGGTCCAGGCCCAGCCACTTCATGCCTTCGATGATGGCTTGCACGGCTTCCGGCGTGGAACGCTCCACGTCCGTGTCTTCGATGCGCAGCACGAAGGTGCCGCCGAAGTGGCGGGCATACGCCCAGCTGTATAAGGCGGTGCGGGCGCCGCCCAGGTGCAGATAGCCGGTCGGGCTGGGAGCGAAACGGGTACGGACGGGAGTAGCGGTTGTGGTCATCGAAGTAATCAGGCTTGAATAAGTAAAACGCCATTTTACTACCTAAGCAAAGCCCTAAGGCAAACCCCGGGGTCAGTCACTTCGTGATCGAAATGGGGCCCACTGGGCCCCATTTCCCCTGAGGGTCTGACCCCGGTCCTTCAAGGGGCTTGTCTTATAGTGCCAGCAGCCGCCTTTTCACCTCGTCCGCCTGCGCATGCAGCGCCTGCTCGAACAGGGCCACCAGTTGCGACAAGGGCCGGTGCAGGGGCTTGACCAGATTCACGGTGAACGGCAAGGACACGGCAAAGCGGCGAATCTGCAAGCCCTGCCCCGCATAATCGAGGGCCGTGAGCGGATTGACGATGGCCAGCCCCACGCCTTCGCGCACCATGGCGCACACGGAGGCGGCGCTGTGCGTGTCGAGCGCCATGCGCCGCTCCACGCCGGCCTGCGCGAAGATGGCATCGATCTGCTGGCGGTAAGGGTCGACGGCGGCCAGGCTGATGAAAGGCTGGCCTGCGAAGTCTGCCGGCGCCAAGGTCATCTTGCCTGCCAATGGATGGCCATCGGGCAGCACGCACACTTCATCAACGGACATCAGGGTGGCGAGCGCGGTGCCCGGCGGCGCATTGCCCACTTCCGTCAAGCCGATATCGTGGCGCTGCGCCGACAGCCACTCTTCCAGCAGCGGCGACTCCTGCGGCGTGATGCTGATGCTCACCTTGGGAAAGTCGGCGACGAAGCGCTTGCACGCCTGCGGCAGCAAGGACTGTGAAAACACGGGCAGGCAGGCGATCGACAACTGCCCCTGGTCGAACTGGCGCAAGGCCGCCGCCGTGCTGACGATGCGCTCCAGGCCGAAATACGCGCGCTGCACTTCCTCGAACAGCTGCAGCGCCTGGGCCGTCGGGCGCAGCCGCCCCCGCTCGCGCTCGAACAGGGTCAAACCCGTCAAATGCTCGAGGCGCGCCAGCTCGCGGCTGACGGTGGGCTGCGATGTATGCAGCATGGCGGCGGCGGCCGTCACGCTGCCCGTCGTCATGATGGCGCGAAAGACCTCGATATGGCGCAAAGAGATAGTCATGCCCATATCATAAATGAATAAGGTCAGCTTAAATGGATATTTTATGTTTATCCTAAAAAGCGGCATCATCAGCGGCATCGTAGGTCGGATTAGCGGGCAAAGCCCGCGTAATCCGACACCCCCCTAAAACATGACAAAGACAACCACCATGAAACCAGTGCCAGACGCCACCCTCGCCCAACTCGCCCAGGAACACGGCACGCCATTGTGGGTGTACGACGCGGCCACCATCCGCGCGCGCATCGCCCAGCTGGCGCAGTTCGACACCGTGCGTTTCGCGCAAAAGGCCAATTCGAACATCCACCTGCTGACGTTGATGCGCGAAGCGGGCGTGCACGTGGACGCCGTCTCGCTGGGCGAGATCGAGCGCGCGCTGCAGGCGGGCTACACACCGGCGCAAAGGAATGGCGCCGCCGGCGTGGTGTTCACCTGCGACCTGTTCGACCGCGCCACCCTGGCGCGCGTGGCGGCGGCAAAAATCGAAGTCAATTGCGGCTCCGTCGACATGCTGCGCCAGCTGGGCCCCGTGTCGCCCGGCCACCGCGTCTGGCTGCGCATCAATCCCGGTTATGGCCATGGCCACAGCAACAAGACCAATACGGGCGGCGAAAACAGCAAGCACGGCATCTGGCACGAAGAACTGCCGGAGGCGCTGGCCGTCATCCGCGCGCATGGCTTGCACCTGGTGGGCCTGCACATGCACATCGGCTCGGGCGTCGACTACAGCCACCTGGAAACCGTCTGCGGCACCATGGTCGACCTGGTCAAGAACATGGGACACGACATCGAAGCCATTTCCACGGGCGGCGGCCTGTCCGTGCCTTACCGCGAAGGCGAGCAGCCCGTCGACACCAACCACTACTTCCAGCTGTGGGATGCGGCGCGCAAGCAGATCGAGGCGCACCTGGGCCATCCCGTGCACCTGGAAATCGAACCGGGCCGCTTCCTCGTGGCCGATGCGGGCCTGCTGGTGGCCGAAGTGCGCGCCACCAAGCAAATGGGCGGCAACCATTTCACCCTGCTCGACACGGGCTTCAATGAACTGATGCGCCCTGCCATGTACGGCAGCTACCATGAAATGTCGGTGATCGCGCATGACGGCCGCGCACTGGACGCCAGCGCCGCACGCGCCACCGTCGTCGGCGGCCCCCTGTGCGAATCGGGCGACGTGTTCACCCAGCGCGATGGCGGCGTGGTGGAAACCCGCTTGCTGCCGGCTGCGCAGGTGGGCGACTACGTGGTGTTCGAAGGCGCGGGCGCATATGGCGCGTCGATGTCGTCGAACTACAACAGCCGCCCCCATGCGGCCGAATACCTGGTCGATGGGGATCAATCCCATTTGATCCGCCGCCGCCAGACGGTGGCCGAACTGATCGCGCTGGAACAACTCTAAGCGGTTTCAACGGCGCGCCGCGTGCGGGCATGCGCATCTGCTAACATCGGGGCAACTCGATGAAAGCCTGCCATGCCCGTTCCCGCACTCCCCTCGCGCAGCGCCAGCCGGCTGCTGCCTCTGCTGCCCCTGCTGCTGTCCGCCCTCCTCGCCGGCTGCGCCTCGCTGCCGGCGCTGGACGGCCGCATTCCTTCCCACGTCATCACCGATACGGCGCAGACGCAACTGGCCACGGCCATTGCACCCATGGTGGCGCAGCATCCGGGCGTGTCCGGCATTTACCCGCTGGCCGACGGGCGCGACGCGTTTGCCGCGCGCGCCCTGCTGGCCGCCGCGGCCCAGCGCAGCCTGGACGTGCAGTACTACATCTGGCACAAGGACATCACGGGCACCCTGCTGTTCGACGCCTTGCGCCAGGCGGCAGAACGGGGCGTGCGCGTGCGCCTGCTGCTCGACGATAACAATACGGCGGGTCTGGACCAGACCCTGACGATGCTGGGCAAGCAAACGAATATCGAAATCCGCCTGTTCAATCCCTTCCTGCCCCGTTCCCCGCGCGCGCTCGCCTTTGCCACGGATTTTTCCCGCCTCAACCGGCGCATGCACAACAAGTCGTTCACGGCCGATAACCAGGCCACCATCGTCGGCGGACGCAATGTGGGCGATGAATATTTTGGCGCAGCCGGCGACGTGCTGTTCGCCGACCTGGACGTGCTGGCCATCGGCCCCGTCGTCGGCGAGGTCTCGCACGATTTCGACCGCTACTGGAACAGCGCCTCGGCCTACCCGGCCAGGCTGCTGCTGACCAGCCCTGTCGAAGGCGACGCGGCCACCATCGCCGCCGAAGCGGACCGCATCGACGACACCAAGGCGGCAGAGGAATACGTGCAGGCGCTGCGCACCTCGCCCTTCGTCAAGCAGATGATGGAACGCTCCCTGCCCTTCGAATGGGCCAGGACGCGCATGGTCAGCGACGACCCGGCCAAGGTGCTGGACAAGGCCAGGCCCGGCACGGGCGTGGCGGAAAACCTGCGAAACCTGCTCGGCGTGCCGGAAAAGGAAGTGGACCTGGTGTCGCCGTATTTCGTGCCCGGCAAAGCCGGCACGCAAGCCTTTGCCGACCTGGCGAAAAAAGGCGTGGGCGTGCGCATCCTGACGAATGCGCTGGAAGCGACCGACGTGGCGGCTGTGCATGCCGGCTATGCGAAATGGCGCAAACCCTTGCTGGAAGCGGGCGTGCTGCTGTACGAGTCGCGCCGCTCGTGGGGACAGAGCGATGCGCGCGAACAGACGGGCCGCTTCGGCAGCTCCGCATCGAGCCTGCATGCGAAGACCTTTGCCGTCGACGACCAGCGCGTCTTCGTCGGCTCGTTCAATTTCGACCCGCGCTCCATCGAGCTGAATACGGAAATGGGCCTCGTCATCGACAGCCCCGCGCTGGCCAGCCAGCTGGGTCTGGCCATGCGCACCACGATCCCGCAGCGCGCCTACCAAGTCATGCTGGGCACCGACGGCGCGCTGTACTGGATCGCGCGCGACGCCAGCGGCGCCACCACGCACTACGACACGGAACCGGGCACCAGCGTGTGGAAGCGCATGGGGGTGGCGATTCTGTCGGTGCTGCCGATCGACTGGCTGTTGTAACCGCTTATGCCAACGATGTCGTCGGATTACGCGGGGCTTTGCCCCGCTAATCCGACCTACGCTCTATGCCCACCACAAGGCCAATGTAGGTCGGCTTAGCGCGCAGCGCGTGAGCCGACAACACCACAGTCCAAGCGCCTTAGCGCACCGCTTCCGTCAAAATCCGCCCTTCCGACGCCGACGGCTGGCGTATGCGCAGCAAGTGAGCGAGCGTAGGCGCGATGTCGACCACTTCCGCATACTGGCCATAGGCGCCCGGCTTGATCCAGCGAGGACCGAAGACCATCAGCGGCACGTTGGTGTCATACGTGTACGGCGTGCCGTGCGAGGTGCCGCCAACGCCCTTGCCGAAATACCAGGCCGGCTTGGTGACGACCATCAGGTCGCCCGACAGCTGGCGGTTCCAGGCGCGGCGCATCAGGGTGTCCATGCGCGTGGCGACGGCTCCCGTTTCCATCTGCGTGCGCGTGTAGACTTGCGCCAGCCCGTCCTGCTGCAGCAGGAAGCGGGCCGCCGCATCTTCCAGGGCGGTGCGATGGATGCCGCTCTTTTCCGCCAGCGCGTAATCGAGATAGATATTCGGCAGCGACGATGTCGTCACCAGCTTGTCGATGCCCAGGGTGGCGGCCAGGTGCTGGTTCAGCGCATCGACCAGTTTGGCGCCGTCGATGCGCCTGGCGGAGATGCCCCGCGTTTCGGAAAACTCCGGCACGTTGGCAAAGCCATGGTCGGCCGTCAGCACCACGAGCACGTTGTCCATGCCGACTTTTTTATCGAGATCAAGAAAGAAGCCGGCCAGCATGCGGTCCAGGCGCTGCAGGTGGTCGTGCGACATCTTGCTTTCCGGGCCGTAGGCATGGTTGACGTAATCGTGCGCGGACAGGCTCACGCCGAGGATGTCGGGCACGCCGGCCGGGTTGCGGCCCAGGTTTTCGCCATCGATGGCGGCGCGGGCGAATTCCAGGGTCAGCTCGTCGAGGAAGGGGCCGGACTTCAGGCGGCTGTAATACTCGCCATCGAGCTTGCCGCTGTCGCTGTAGTAGGCGAACGGGAAGGTGTTGCGCGTGCCCGGCTTGGCAGGCACGAGGTCATCGCGGGCGTCATTGACGTAGGCCGAGTCGGCCAGCAGCGGCGTCCAGCTCTTGCCGTAATAGCGGTCCTGCGGTTTCGCCGCCTGGTAGCGCTGCACCCATTGCGGGTGCTGCTGCATATAGTAGGTGCTGCTGGCGAAATTGCCCGTCTTTTCCATGTACATATAGGCCGTGCCCGTTTTCCCGGCCAGCAGGATGGCGCCGCGGTCCTTGCCCGACACGGTGACGACCTTGGCCTTGTCGCCCGTCGAGTAACGCAGTTCGTCGCCCAGGGTGCTCACGCGCAGCCTGGTCGGCGCCGTGCCGTCATCGGGCTGCGTGTCTTCGCCGATGTAATGGAAATTGCCATCCTCGGTACAGTACACGGATTTTTTCGTGACGGGATCGATCCAGTTATTGCCGATCACGCCATGCTGGTAAGGATAGGCGCCCGACAGCACGGCCGAGTGGCCGATGGCGGTGACCGTGATGCCGTGCGCCTGGTGCGCATCGCTGAACCACGCGCCCTGTTCCAGCAGGCGGCGGAAGCCGCCCTGGCCGAACTGGTCGCGGTAGCGCGTCACCTGCTCTTGCGGCAAGCCGTCCACGACCAGCACGACGACCAGCTTGGGCTGCGCCGCAGAGGCAACAGCAGGAACCGCCTTGGCCGCATGCGCCTGGCACGCCGCCACGCCAGCGGCCAGCAGCAGCGCCTGCGCCAGCTGCCGGGAAAGGGAGAAATGTTTCGTCATATCCGCTCATCAAAAGTTAGGCCACCGGCCAGCATACGCCGACTATATGACACAATAATGACAAGAGGCAACAATATAAAAAAGGCCAGGCTCCATCGCTGGAACCCGGCCTTTGCCGCAACAGACAATCTGCCTGACTTACTTGACCGTCACCTTGATGCTTTTGCTCAACTCCGGCCCATACGACTGGTGTGCGCCATTGGCAAACTGCATGGTCAGGGTGTACTGGCCCGGCGGCAAGGTGACGTCCGTTTCCGTTTGTCCTTTGCCGAAATGCAAATGCTTGTCATCCATGGGTATCATCTCGCCCGCCTTCATCGGCCCGGTATTGATGAGCAGATGGTGGTGGCCCGTCTTGGCCGTCATGTCGCCGGCCGGCTTGACGTCCATGCCACTGACGGCGAACTTGACCTTGAACGGACTCGTCACAGTCGCGCCATCGGCTGGCTCGACGAACGAAACGGATTGCGCGAACGCGCTGGCGGCCAGCAGGCTGCCGGCAACCAGGACTGCGGCCTGGCGCAGGAATACGGTGCTCAATTGCATGATGTCTCCTCTTGTTAAATAACAACACGGACTGCATGAAACCATATTCCTGCTGACCTTGGCGCAGGATTGTTAACCCATGAAGGGCCGGGGTCGAACCCTGAGGGTTCGACCCCAGTCTCTGCCTTGGGTTACATCAGTCGTTCTTGATGACGATGCTTGGGAACTTGCTCGTCATGTCCTTCGCCTTTTCCGCCACCTTGATCGCGATGGTGCGGGCGATCTGCTTGTAGATCACGGCGACGGGGCCTTCCGGCTCGGCCACGACGGTGGGCGTGCCCGAATCCGTCTGCTGGCGGATCGCCATGGTCAGCGGCAAGGCGCCGAGGAATTCCACGCCGAAGTCCGCGCACATTTTCGCGCCGCCGCCGGCGCCGAAGATTTCTTCCGCATGGCCGCAGTTCGAGCAGATGTGCGTGCTCATGTTTTCCACCACGCCCAGAATAGGAATGCCGACTTTCTCGAACATTTTCAAGCCCTTGCGCGCGTCGAGCAGCGCGATGTCCTGCGGCGTCGTGACGATGACGGCGCCCGTGACGGGCACTTTCTGCGACAGGGTCAGCTGGATGTCGCCCGTGCCTGGCGGCATGTCGACGATCAGGTAGTCAAGGTCGCGCCAATTGGTCTGGTCCAGCAATTGCTGCAAGGCTTGCGTGACCATGGGGCCGCGCCACACCATCGGTTCGTCCGGATCGATCATGAAGCCGATCGAGGACACTTGCAGGCCGTGGTTTTCCATCGGCTCCATGCTCTTGCCATCGAGCGTCTTCGGCTGGCCGCTGATGCCCAGCATCATCGGCTGCGACGGGCCATAGATATCGGCGTCCAGCATGCCGACGGTGGCGCCTTCGGCCGCCAGGGCCAGGGCCAGGTTGACGGCCGTGGTCGACTTGCCAACACCACCCTTGCCGGAAGCGACGGCAATGATGTTTTTCACGTTGCTCATCGGCTTCAAGCCGCGCTGCACCGTGTGCGAAATGATTTTCGACGACACGCCCACGCTGACGTTGCCCACGCCAGGCAGCACGCGCAAGGCGGCCAGCACGGATTTGCGGATCAGGTCGATCTGGCTTTTGGCGGGGTAGCCGAGCTCGATGTCGAGGGAAATATCATCGCCGTCGACCTTCAGATTCTTGACGGTTTTACTGGAAACGAAATCTTTATGTGTATTTGGATCAATAACCTGGGCCAGTGCGGCCTTGACGTCTTCTACTGTGATGCTCATGACTATCTCCGTATGCAATACGCGCAGTCTAGCGCAAAATCGCCATGCGCGATGGAGGCAAAAGCATCACTTGCCGGCGCTGCATCTGCTCATATTGCCTTTCCGCTGTTAAAATGTCCTATTATCCATCCCAAAAGTGCATCAATCATGACTCGCAAGCTGTTCGTCACCACTGCCCTGCCTTACGCAAACGCCGCTTTTCACATTGGCCACATCATGGAATACATCCAGGCCGATATCTGGGTCCGGTTCCAGCGAATGCAACGCGATGGCGAAGCCGGCCGTGAAGTGCACTTTGTGGGCGCCGACGATACGCATGGCACGCCCATCATGATCGCCGCCGAGAAGGAAGGCATCACGCCGCAGCAATTCGTCGCCAACATCGCGGCCGGCCGCGCCCAGTACCTCGATGGCTTCCATATTGCCTTCGACAACTGGTATTCGACCGATTCGCCGGAAAACGTCGACCTGTCGCAATCGATCTACCGCAAGCTGCGCGATACGGGCCTGATCGTCACGAAAACCGTCGACCGCTTCTTCGACCCGGTCAAGGGCATGTTCCTGGCCGACCGCAACATCAAGGGCGAATGCCCGAAATGCGGCGCCAAGAACCAGTACGGCGACAATTGCGAAGTGTGCGGCGCGGCCTACCAGCCGACCGACCTGGTCAACCCGTTCTCCGTGTTTACCAACGCGACGCCCGTGATGAAGCCGTCGGAACAGTATTTCTTCAAGCTGTCCGACCCGCGCTGCTTCGAATTTCTCAAGGATTGGCTCAACACGCCAGGCCGCTTGCAGCCTGAAATGGTCAACAAGGTCAGCGAATGGCTGGGTGAAGCGGGTGAAAAGCTGGCCGACTGGGATATCTCGCGCGATGCGCCCTACTTCGGCATCCCGATTCCCGATGCGCCGGGCAAGTTCTTCTATGTGTGGATGGACGCGCCCGTCGGCTACCTGGCCAGCCTGAAAAACTATTGCGACAAGAAAGGCATCGATTTCGACGCCTTCCTGAATGACCCGTCGACGGAACAGATCCACTTCATCGGCAAGGACATCGTTTCCTTCCATTTGCTGTTCTGGCCCGCCATGCTGAAGTTCGCCAATCACCCGGTGATCGACAAACTGAAAGTCAACGTACACGGCTTCCTGACGGTCAACAATGAAAAAATGTCGAAGTCGCGCGGCACGGGCATCTCCCCGCTGCGCTACCTGGACCTGGGCATGAACCCGGAATGGCTGCGCTACTATATCGCCTTCAAGCTGAACTCGAAAGTGGAAGACCTGGACTTCAACGGCGAAGATTTTGTCGCCCGCGTGAACAGCGACCTGATCGGCAAGTACGTGAATATCGCCAGCCGCTGCGCCGGCTTCATCGCCAAGAAATTCGACGGCAAGCTGGCCACCAGCCTGTCGCCGAACGCTCAGGGCTACATCTGGCGCGCGCTCACGACCAAGGTACAGTCCGGCGACGAAGTGCTGAGCAAGGAACGTCAGGCCAGCATCGCGGCCCATTACGAAAACCGCGAATTCGGCAAGGCTTTGCGCGAGATCATGGAAATCGCCGACATCACCAACCAGTATGTCGATGAAAACAAGCCGTGGATCCTCGCCAAGGATGCGGAAAAGACGACCGAACTGCACGAAGTGTGCACCACGGCCCTGATCCTGTTCCGCCAGTTGACGATCCTGCTGTCGCCGGTGTTGCCGGGCGTGGCCAAGAACGTGGCCGGCTTCCTCAGCGATGCCGAGTTCAGCTGGGCCGATACGCAAGTCGATGTCGTCTCGAGCAGCATGCTGGGCCGCACCATCGGCAGCTACAGCCATTTGATGACGCGCATGGATGCCAAGATGATCGAAGCGCTGTTCGACGCGCCGCAAGCGGCAGCGGCCGTACCGGCCGCCGATGCCGCCAGCGACGTGGCCGCCACCCCGGCCAGCGCCATCGAAGAACTGGCGCCCGAGATCAAGATCGACGACTTCCTCAAGGTCGATCTGCGCATCGCCAAGATTGTCAACTGCGAACTGGTCGACGGCTCCGACAAGCTGCTGCGCCTGACCCTGGATGCGGGCGAAGGCCGCCTGCGCAACGTGTTCTCGGGCATCCGCTCGGCCTACCAGCCGGAAGAGCTGGTCGGCAAGCTGACGGTGCTGGTGGCCAACCTGGCGCCGCGCAAGATGAAGTTCGGCATTTCCGAAGGCATGGTCATGGCCGCCTCCAGCGCCGACGAGAAGGCAAATCCGGGCATCTACATCCTGAACCCGTGGCCGGGCGCCGAACCTGGCATGCGCATCCGCTAAGCCGCCACAAGGACCGATGATGAATATCGTGGTGCGCGAAGCAACAAATGCCGATGCACAGCTGATGGCCGAGCTGACCCGCGCCGCATGGGCCGGCAAGGTGGCAGCCTCGTCCAGTGGACACCACGAGACGGCCGAGCAAGTGGCGGAGCAATTGCGCCACGGCGGCGGTTTTCTGTTGCTGATCGACGACATTCCAGCCGGTTCGCTGCGCTGGATGCCGCTCGACAGCGACCCCGCCATCTGGAAGATTTCTCGCATGGGCGTGCTGCCCGCCTACCGGGGCAGCAACGTCTCGCAGCACTTGCTGGAAGCCATCATTCATCACGGCCTGTCGTGCCAGGCGGAAGAGCTGCGCCTGGCCGTGCGGCGCGACCAGCGCAAGCTGATCGATTTTTATGCGGCCTTCGAATTCGAGCTGGCCGAAGAACTGGAATATTCGCACGCCAACCCCGCCGAACCGGCACCGATGGTGATGCGGCGTTTGCTGCGCTATTGATTTTTAGCAATTTCACCCTGACTTGCCGATACAACAACCCGCCAAGCGGCACGGCGCGGTAAAATACGGCCGGCTGACCTTACCCATAAGACACTCAGAAGAGAATATGAAACTGCCTGCAAAACACACCAACTACGTATCCGACCACACCTTGTTCATCGCCGAACTGAAGGCCAAGAATCCTGGCATGGAAGCGGGCCAGCAAGCGGGCCGCGCCCTGCTGTGGGACAAGCCGGCCGTCAGCATCGATGAGCAGGAACGCCAACTGGCGTCGGCCGTCAAGCAACAGGCTTACGTTTACCAGAACAAGAACTAAGATCTGGAACCGGCACGATGTTGCCTGAAGAGTCTGCAGTCACGCCGGAAGCCGACGCTTCCGGTGCCGGCGCAGTCATCGAGTCGCCTCCACCTGTCGCCGAAGGCGACGGCAGCGGCGCCCCTGCAGCATCTGCAACCACGGACGCGGCACCCGCCGCCGACCCGCTGGGCATCGCCCGCCTGTATGGCGAACCGATGATGCGCATGCCGACGGATTTGTACATTCCGCCGGACGCGCTGGAAATCTTCCTCGAAGCCTTCGAAGGCCCGCTCGACTTGCTGCTCTACCTGATCCGCAAGCAAAACTTCAACATTCTTGATATTCCGATGGCGCAGGTGACCCTGCAATATCTGAAATATGTCGACCAGATCCGCGTGCGCAACCTGGAGCTGGCCGCCGAGTATCTGTTGATGGCGGCCATGCTGATCGAGATCAAGTCGCGCATGCTCTTGCCTTCGCGCAAGAGCGACGTCGAGGAAGATGGCGGCGACCCCCGTGCCGAACTGGTGCGCCGCCTGCTCGAGTACGAGCAGATCAAGCTGGCCGCCTACGACCTGAACGCCATCCCCCAGTTCGAGCGCGATTTCGTGCGCACGCAGATTTTCATCGAGCAAAGCCTGACGCCCACCTGGCCCGACGTGGAACCGGTGGACTTGCAGCAGGCCTGGCTCGACGTGCTGAAGCGGGCCAAGCTGACCCAGCATCACCGCATCAGCCGCCAGGAACTGTCCGTGCGCGAACACATGTCGAGCATCCTGCGCCATCTGCAGTCGTCGCGCTTCGTCGAGTTCAGCGAGCTGTTCGACATTGCCGGCGGCGTGCCCGTGGTGGTGGTCAACTTCGTGGCCCTGCTGGAACTGGCCAAGGAAACCCTGATCGAAATCACCCAGGCAGAACCGTTTGCCCCCATCTACGTCCGGCTGGCCTATTCGCCCGCCTGACCCCTACCCTTTGTCACTGACCACCGTACAACGGGGTTTTAGCGAAAGCAATCCATGAAAATTATTTCCGACATCGAAGAATTGCGCGACCAGCTCAGCGGACAGCTGCGCACGGCGTTCGTCCCCACCATGGGCAACCTGCATGAAGGCCATCTGTCGCTGATGCGCCTGGCGCGCAAGCATGGCGACCCCGTCGTCGCCTCGATCTTCGTGAACCGCCTGCAATTCGGCCCGAACGAAGACTTCGAGAAATATCCGCGCACCATGGCGGCCGACATCGCCAAGCTGGAAAAGGAAGGCGTGTACGTGCTGTTCGCCCCGACGGAAAAGGAACTGTACCCGGAACCGCAGGAATACCGCGTGCGCCCGCCCGATGACCTGGGCAATACGCTGGAAGGCGAATTCCGCCCCGGCTTCTTCGAAGGCGTGTGCACGGTCGTCACCAAGCTGTTCTCGTGCGTGGGCCCACGAGTCGCCGTGTTCGGCAAGAAGGATTACCAGCAGCTGATGATCATCCGCAACATGGCGCGCCAGTTCGCGCTGCCGACGGAAATCATCGCTGCGGAAACGTACCGCGCGGACGATGGCCTGGCTTTGTCGTCGCGCAATATGTATCTGTCGGAAAGCGAGCGCGCGGAAGCGCCGGAGCTGTACAAGGGTCTCAATTTTGTGGCTGAAGAAGTGCGCAAGGGCAACCTGGCCGTGGGCGAACTGGAACAGGCCAGCATGCAGCTGTTGAACAGCCGGGGCTGGAAATCGGACTACATCGCCGTGCGCAAGCGTGCCAACCTGCAAGCGCCGAGCGCCGCTGAACTGGCCGCCGGCGAACCGCTGGTGGTGCTGGCCGCCGCCAAGCTGGGTCAAACGAGGTTGATCGACAACCTCGAAATTTAAGCATCATCACAACGGGGCCATTCGGCCCCGTTTCTTTCTCTACTTCTCCATCCCTACCAGTTTCAGTTCGGCAAACAGCGGCTTGTCGCTGCCGCGCGCCGCCTGCAGCATGTCGTAGCTGGCCGCATCGAGCACGATTTCCTCTCCCGCCCACAGCTTGCGCTGGTTCGCAGGCAGCCTCAGGCTGCGCAAGATGGCCCGCGCCTGGGCCGGATCGGCTGCCAGCAGGCGGATGGCGCGCGCATGGCGCTGCGTGCCCGTCAATATCGGCAAGCCGCCCTCGGGGCCGGTCTGGCTCAGGCTGACATAATCCTGGCTGCCCACGCGGTGCAGATAGGCATGCCGGCCATCGGCTTCGGCAGGCGCTTGCACGACCGGCTCCTGCATTTCGACAGAGGCAAGAGGCGCGACGGCGGTTTGTTCCAGGCTCACGCCACAGGCCGTCAACAGGGCCGTGCTCAGGGCGAAAAATAATACGGGTGCTCGGCGCATCATGCGCTCCTTCTTGTCGGGGTCGGGGACAAAGGGAAATACTGCAGCGATCATGGGCCAAATTATTTGACGTGTAAAGTTAACTTTGGGAAATATTTAATTCCTTTGCGCAATTTCTTGCGGGCAGCGGGAGATTGTTTCTTTTGCATCAGGCGGCTGGACAAGGATTATTGATATTTTTTGCACGTTGAAACTAATAGAGCCACCTTTATCCATGCATCGATAAAGATCACAATGACTGCACTGGCCCGGCATTCCGCGCCTCCCACCACGACAGGAGAACACCCATGGACACACCATCCACCCCGGCCAAGGTCGCCATCATCACGGGCGCTTCGCGCGGCATCGGCGCGGCCATCGCCCGCCGCCTGGCGCGCGACGGCATGCACGTCGTCGTCAATTACGCCAGCGGCAAGGTGGAGGCGGAGCAGCTGGTGGCGGCCATCGTGGCCGACGGCGGCGCCGCCATCGCGGTCAAGGCCAACGTGGCAGAGGCAAGCGACGTGCAGGCGCTGTTCGATGCGGCAGAGGCGGCCTTTGGCGGCATCGACGTACTCGTCAACAACGCCGGCATCATGCCGCCCGCGCTCCCCGCCCTGGCAGACACGGACGACACCACTTTCGACAGCCTGTTCGCCATCAACGTCAAGGGCAGCTTCAACACGATGCGCCAGGCGGCGGCGCGCTTGCGCCACGGTGGCAGTGTCGTCAATTTCTCGACCAGCGTGATTGGTCTGGCCCTGCCCGGCTACAGCGTCTACGGCGCCACCAAGGCGGCCATCGAGACGATGACGAATATCTTCGCCAAGGAGCTGCGTGGCAAGAACATCACCGTCAACGCCATCGCCCCCGGCCCTACGGCCACGGCCCTGTTCTTGAACGGCAAGACGCAAGAAACGATAGAGCGCATGGGCAAGATGGCGCCCCTGGAGCGCCTGGGCACGCCGGACGATATCGCCGCCGCCGTGGCCTTCCTGGCAGGGCCGGATGGCCGCTGGATCAACGGACAAACCCTGCGCGCGAATGGCGGGCTGGTCTGATATTCTTGCGGACAAAAAAAACGCTGCCGGTTTGCACGGGCAGCGTTTTTCTTGATAACGGTCAAACCTGAATCAGGCGCCCGCTTTTTCCAGCTTCTCGAAAATCTTGTTCAGCTTTTCATCGAGGGTCGCGGCCGTGAACGGCTTGACGACATAACCGCTGGCGCCAGCCTGGGCGGCGGCGATGATGTTTTCTTTTTTCGCTTCGGCCGTGACCATCAGCACGGGCAGCTTGGCCAGTGCGGGATCGGCGCGGATATGCTGCAGCATCGTCAGGCCATCCATGTTTGGCATGTTCCAGTCCGAGACGACGAAATCGAACGATTCCGCGCGCAGCTTGGCCAGGCCCATCACGCCGTCTTCCGCCTCATCGACGTTGGCATAACCCAGTTCCTTCAACAGATTCCGGACAATGCGGCGCATCGTCGAAAAATCGTCAACGACTAAAAATTTCATCTTTGGATCAGCCATGAATAACTCCGTTGTTTCTGTAGCGGTTTGTTAATAATATCGACATGAATGCCGACATTATGGTCGACACTACGGCAGCAAGTTGTAGGATAGCATTTTCGTTGCTTTTAGGCGAACAAACTTGCCTCAGATCATATAAAACGTGGCTTACACGCGCAAAGCACGCATGCCATGTGCCGCCAGGTGTCCCAGCACCATGCCAGGCAGCGCCGTCAGAGCGCCAACCTCATGCGTAGCACCGACGGCGATCGCCTCGCGCGGCATGCCGAACACCACGCAACTGGCCTCATCCTGTGCAAAATTATACGCCCCTGCGGCCTTCATTTCCAACATGCCTTGTGCGCCATCCTTGCCCATGCCGGTGAGGATCACGCCGACGGCATTTTTACCTGCCGATTGCGCGGCCGAACGGAACAGCACGTCGACGGACGGGCGGTGGCGGTTCACCGGCTCGCCCTGGTCGATCTTGGTCATGTAGTTGGCGCCGCTGCGCGTCAGGGTCAGGTGCGAATGGCCGGGCGCGATGTAGGCGTGGCCGGGCAGCACGCGTTCGCCGCCCGCCGCTTCCTGCACCGATATCTTGCACAGGGAATCGAGGCGGCGCGCAAACGAGCGCGTAAAGCCTTCCGGCATGTGCTGCGTGATCAGGATGCCGGGGCAATCGGACGGCATCTGCATGAGAAATTCGCGGATCGCTTCCGTACCGCCCGTCGAGGCGCCCACGATGATCAGCTTTTCGCTCGACGTCAACGGGCTGCGCAGGGCGGGCAGCGGCGCGGCCGTCTTGTCGCCTGCCGACGGCAGGGTGCGCGCACGGATGCGCGCCTTCGAGGCGGCGCGGATCTTGTCGGCGATCATGTCCGTGTACTCGCGCATGCCGCTCTGAATCGAGATCTTCGGCTTGGTGACGAAATCGACGGCGCCCAGCTCCAGCGCGCGCATGGTGATTTCCGAACCGCGCTCGGTCAGGGACGACACCATCAATACCGGCATGGGGCGCAAGCGCATCAGCTTTTCCAGGAAGTCCAGACCATCCATCTTCGGCATCTCGACGTCGAGGGTCAGCACGTCGGGGTTGGTCTGCTTGATCATCTCGCGCGCCACCAGCGGATCGGGCGCCGCACCCACCACTTCCATGTCGGGCTGGCTGTTCACGATTTCCGTCATGACGCTGCGGATCAGCGCCGAGTCGTCCACGATCAATACTTTGATCTTCATAGTTATCCTTCCAGGCCTTGCGGCCCTTATTCCTTATTAAATTAGTCCACCGGACAAACCGCCGCAAGCCGCATGGCGCGGCGCGGCAGGTTTGGCCTGGTGCTACTAGAACAGTTCGACCTCGCCACCGACCGGCGCGACCTTGAGGCGGCTGGCGTAATCGAGTTCGCGGCGCACCAGGGTGTCGTTATGCGTCTGCATCAGTTTTTTCACCAGCACCTTGCCGCTGCGGGGGAAGAAGTACACCTTGCGCGGGTGGATGTCGTTCAGGTCTTCGGCCACCACGCGCATCTTTTCGGCCTTCAGGTAATTGATGACGAAGGCCGCATTGCGTTCGCCCACGTTGATCGCCGTGAAGCCGCGCAGCACGGCGCCGCCGCCGAACACTTTCGCTTCCATGTTCTCGCGCCGCGCGCCCGCCTTCAGCAGATCGTTGATCAGGATTTCCATGGCGTAGGTGCCATAGCGCATCGATGCGGAAATCGGGCTGTTCGGATCGCTGCCGCCATCGGGCAGCATGAAATGGTTCATGCCGCCCAGGCCCGTGACGCGGTCGCGGATGCAGGCCGAGACGCAGGAGCCGAGCACGGTGACGATCAGCATGTCCTTGTTGGTAAAGTAATACTCACCAGGCAAGATCTTGGCGGCGTCACAATTGAACGTCCTGTCGTAATAGACGTTAGTGGCGAATTGCTCTTTGGATTCCAGGCTCATATTTCACTCTCATGTACGATGCGACGTTGCCTTGGGCGCGGCGCCCCGGGGCTGGTCGAGCTCATAGACTGTTTTACCGCGCAGCTTCAATGAATCCGACACGTACAGAAAATTCTCCGAATGGCCTGCAAACAGCAGGGCATCGGGCTTCATCAAGGGCACAAAGCGCGACAGGATCTTGCGCTGCGTCGCCTTGTCAAAATAGATCATCACGTTACGGCAAAAGATGACGTCGAACTGCCCCGTCACCGGCCAGCTGTCGGCCAGCAGGTTGAGCGGCTTGAAGGTGATCATCTGGCGCAGTTCCGGGCGTACCCGCACCTGCCCTTCGCGGTCGCCCTTGCCGCGCAAGAAAAAGCGCCGCGCGCGGTCGGCCGGCATCTTGTCGAGGCGGTCCAGGTTGTAGACGCCATTGGCGGCCGTGGCCAGCACGTTCGTGTCGATGTCCGTGGCGATGATGGTGACGGGCGGCGTGAGCGTATTGAACGCCTCGCACACCGTCATGGCGATCGAATACGGCTCTTCGCCGGTGGAACTGGCCGAACACCAGATGGTGATCGGCCCGCTCAGTTTTTTCACGTGCTCGGCCAGCAGCGGGAAGTGATGCGCCTCGCGGAAGAACGACGTCAGGTTGGTCGTCAGCGCATTCGTGAACGCCTCCCACTCGTCGCCCATGCGGCCCGCTTCCAGGTCGTCCAGGTAACGGACGAACGAGGAAATGCCGGTCGCGCGCAATCGCCTGGCCAGGCGGCTGTAGACCATTTCCTGCTTGCTGTCGGCCAGCGCGATGCCGGCCCGCTTGTAAATCATGGCGCGGACCCGTTCGAAGTCCTTGCCAGTGAAATCAAATTCTTTGACCGAATCCGTTTTAGTTTGCGGCATTTGTTTTTACCTCTCTATGACTACTCTGACCAATGCCTTTGCAAGTATAACTAGCGGGACCGGGTTGGCGTCAGAACTCTTCCCAATCGTCGCCGCCGGCTGCCGCCAGCTTTTTCGCGGGCGGTGGCGAGCCGGCTTGCGCCGTCTTTGCCAACCGCCGTGTATTTGCCGCCACACTCGGTGCCGGCCGTGCCGCCGCCTTGACTACCGGCGCGGACGCGGGCATGGCCGCCTGCGCCGCGCTCTCGCCATCGAGCTTGAAGATGCTGACGGCGTCGGCCAGTTTCTGCGCCTGTTCCTGCATGCTTTCGGCGGCCGCCGCCGCTTCCTCGACCAGCGCCGCGTTCTGCTGCGTCATCTGGTCCATCTGCGCGATGGCCTGGTTCACTTCCTCGATGCCATGGCTCTGTTCCTGCGTCGCCGCCGTGATCTCGCCCATGATGTCGGCCACCTGCCGGATCGACGTGACGATCAGGCCCATGGTCTGCCCCGCCTCGTCCACCAGGCGGCTGCCCGCATCGACCTTGTCGACCGAGTCCCCGATCAGGCCCTTGATCTCTTTCGCCGCGCCGGCCGAGCGTTGCGCCAGGTTGCGCACCTCCGACGCCACCACCGCAAAACCGCGTCCCTGCTCGCCTGCGCGCGCCGCCTCGACGGCCGCATTCAACGCCAGGATATTCGTCTGGAACGCGATGCCGTCGATGACGCCGATGATGTCGACGATCTTGCGCGAACTGTCCTTGATGGAACCCATCGTATCGACCACTTGCGCCACCACGTTGCCGCCCTGCTCCGCCACCGACGACGCCGACACGGCCAGCTGATTGGCCTGGCGCGCGTTGTCCGCGTTCTGCTTCACGGTCGACGTCAGCTCTTCCATCGACGACGCCGTCTCTTCGAGCGAACTGGCCTGCGTTTCCGTGCGCGCCGACAGGTCGGCATTGCCGCTGGCGATCTCGCGCGAGGCCACGGTGATGGTGTCCGTTCCATTGCGCACGTCGCTGACCGTCTGCACCAGGCTCTCGTTCATGTCCTTCAATGCCTGCTGCAGCGCGCTCGTTTCATCCTTGCCTTCGACCACCACGCGCGACGTCAGTTCGCCCGCCGCCACTTTCTGCGCCACGGCCAGTGCGCCGGACAGCGGCACCGTGATCGAGCGCGTGATGAAGATGGCGCACCAGGCGCCGATCGCCACCGCCGCACCGCCCAGGATGAACAGTACCGTCATCAGCCGCGCATCGGCCGCCAGCGAGTCGTCCATGAAGCTTTGCTGCGCCACGTGCTGCAAGTCGAGCAGCTTGTTGATATCGGCCAGGGTCGTCTTGTTCAAGGGATCGATGCGGGTGGCGATCACCTTGGCCGCGCCCTCGCTGTTAAACGCCAGCACCTGCCCCATCGCTTCCTTGAAGGCGGCATCGACTTCGCCGTCGACCTTGGCGATATTGGCCAGCAGCGCCTTTTCACCATCGGACAGGCCCAGGGTGGACAGCTTGCCGCGCGCGCCGTCGTACAGCTTGCGCTGCTCGCGCACCTTGCCTTCTTCCGCCTGCATCAGGGCCACATCGCCCTGCAAGCCGATATTGCGCATGGCGATACCGGTTTCCAGCATCGCGCTTTTCATCAGCGACGCCTGCGTATTCTTTTCACTTGCCAGCTCCAGGCCCGCGAGCAGCTGGGCCTTGTTACGGTAATTCAGTGCATTCGCCGAAACGATCACCACCACCAGGATGGCGAGGATGCTGCCAAAACCTATCCCCAGCCGGGTGCCTATCTTGAAATCGCGCAAACTCATTACAGTCTCCAATATTTATGTGAACGGCGCCCGTTCAACCGGACGGCGCCGTGTTGTGGCCTGGTCTCTGTCGGACCTTGCAGCCTGCCGGCGCGCCTCTGGCCGCGCCGGTACATGCATATCTGTAGTGATTCTTTGCGTGCTAAAACGGCGGCGCACCGGGCGCCGCCTTGCCGCCGCTTACGCCGCCAGCTTGTCGATCAGGCCCATCTCGCTGCTCGACATCAGCTTGTCGATGTCGACCAGGATCAGCATGCGCTCGTCGATGGTGCCCAGGCCGATCATGTAATCGGTCGAGAAGGCGGTGCCCATTTCCGGCGCCGGTTTCACCTGTTCAGGCGTCAGGGTGGTGACGTCGGAAACGCTGTCGACCACCATGCCGACGATACGGCCGCCGATGTTCAGGATGATCACCACCGTGAACTGGTCGTACACGGGCGTGCCCAGGTTGAACTTGATGCGCATGTCGACCACGGGAATGATGATGCCGCGCAGGTTGATCACGCCCTTGATGAATTCAGGCGCGTTGGCGATGCGGGTGACCGCTTCGTAACCGCGGATTTCCTGGACCTTCAGGATATCGATGCCGTACTCTTCGGAGCCCAGGGTGAAGGCCAGGAATTCACGACCGGCGATGTCCTTGCCGTCGCCCGCATTGCTTCCGGATGTTTGTTGAGTATCTGACATGGTGCGTTTTCCTATCTTTATCTATCGGTACTACGAAAAAATGGACTCGTCAGCCAGCTGGCGCGAGGAACGGATCAGGGCGGCGACATCGAGAATCAGCGACACGCCGCCATCGCCCAGGATGGTGGCGCCGGAAATGCCCACCACCTTGCGGTAATTCGATTCGAGGTTCTTCACCACGACTTGCTGCTGCCCGACCAGGTCGTCGACAAACAGGGCCGCCTTGCGCCCTTCCGTCTCGAGGATCACGCAGATGCCTTCCGACGGGCTGGTAAAGCGCGGCGCGATGTCGAACATCTGGTACAGCGGGATCAATGGCAGGTATTCGCCGCGCACTTTCACCACCTGCCCCTTGCCACTGATGTCCTTGATATCCTCAACGGCCGGCTGCAAGGATTCGATGACAAAGCCCAGCGGCAAAATATAGACTTCGTCGCCGACCCTGATCGACATGCCGTCGAGGATGGCCAGGGTCAGCGGCAGCGAGATGGAAATCGTCGTGCCGAAACCCTTGGCCGAGCGGATGTCGACGACGCCGCCCATGGCGCTGATATTGCGCTTGACGACATCCATGCCCACGCCGCGGCCCGACACGTCGGTGACGGCTTCGGCGGTGGAAAAACCGGGTGCGAAAATCAGCTGCCACACGTCGGCGTCGCTCATCGTCTCGGATACGTCCAGTCCCTGCTGCGCCGCCTTGGCCAGGATGCGCTCGCGGTTCAGGCCCGCGCCATCGTCGGATACTTCGATGATGATGTTGCCGCCCTGGTGGCTGGCCGAAAGGAACAGGCGGCCCGCCTCGGTCTTGCCGGCGGCCACGCGGGCGGCCGGCATTTCCACGCCGTGGTCGATGCTGTTGCGCACCAGGTGCGTGAGCGGATCGACGATGCGCTCGATGAGGCCCTTGTCCAGTTCCGTGGCGGCGCCATTCGTGATGAAATCGACCTTCTTGCCCAGTTTCGTGGCCAGGTCGCGCACCATGCGCGGGAAGCGCGAGAAGACGAAATCCATCGGCATCATGCGGATCGACATCACCGCTTCCTGCAAGTCGCGCGTATTGCGCGTCAGGTGGCTGACGCTGTCGAGCAGTTTTTCATGCAGCATCGGGTCGAGCGCGCTGGCGCGCTGCTCGATCATCGCCTGCGTGATCACCAGTTCACCCACCAGGTTGATCAGCTGGTCGACTTTTTCGATCGAGACGCGGATCGACGACGATTCGGCGCCGGCCTTGTCGCCCTCTTTCTTGGCCGGTTTCTTTTCCTGTTCCGCTTCGGCCGCGGCGCTGGCCACGGCAGGCGCGGCGGCAGCGCTGGCGCTGCCCGCCCTGGCCGCGTCGGCGCGTATCTGTTCGAGGGGCTGGAAGAAACCGTAGCCCTGTTCGGCGTCGCTCTGCACGCCGGCGGCGGCGCGGATGTCCTCGAGCGGCTGGAAGAAGCCATAGCCAGGATCGGCCGCGCCCTGTGCGGCAGGCGCGCCCGGCAGCGGATCGAAGAAACCGTAGCCCTGGGCTTTTTCCTGCGCCGCGCGGGCCGCTTCGGCTTCGCCTGGCGCCAAAGGCGGCGCCTGCGTGATCACCATGTCGTCGGGATTGAGCACGAACGAGCAGATGGCCAGGATATCGTCCAGGCTTTCATGCGTCGTCACTTCCAGCACCTTGCGCGCGTCGGGCAAGCTGGACACGGCGACGTCGCCCATCAAGCCCAGTTCGGCCGCCAGCGCATCGACTTCGCGCTGCTCCATGGCTGGCAGTTCCAGGCGGATGCGATGGCCGCCGGCATGGCTGACGGCGGCTTTTTCCGCCGTATGGAAGGCCGGCGCGACGGGCGTGAGCGCGGCCACGGGCACGTCCTGCGAAAACGACTGCAGCATCATGCGCACATTGGCCACGGCATCCTGGTCGACGGCGCTGCCCAGGCGATGGCCATCGAGCTGCATCTTGAGGATATCCTTGGCCGCCAGGAAGGCGTCGACGTGCTCCGCCGTCAGGGCCATCTGGCCCTGACGGATGCGGTCGAGCAGCGACTCGAGGATGTGCGTCACCTCGCTCATGTCGGAGAGACCGAACGTCGAAGCGCCGCCCTTGATCGAGTGGGCGGTGCGGAAAATGGCATTCAGGTCTTCGGCGTCGGGCGCCGCAATATCGACGGCCAGCAGCAGCCGTTCCTTTTCAGCCAGCAGTTCTTCGGCCTCATCGAAAAAGACCTGAAAAAACTGGCTAATATCGATGGTCATAGGGTGACTCCGTCAATTGCATCGTTGCACTGCGCGGCTGGCATCAGCCGATCACCTTCTTGACCACTTCGATCAGGCGTTGCGGATCGAAGGGCTTGACCAGCCAGCCATTGGCACCGGCGGCACGTCCCTTCGACTTCATCTCGTCCGACGACTCCGTCGTCAGCATCAGGATGGGCACTTTCTGGTAGGTCGGCAGTTCACGCAGCAGCTTGATCAGCTCCAGGCCATCCATGCGCGGCATGTTCTGGTCCGTCAACACCAGGTCCACGGTTTGCAGCTTGGCTTTTTCCAGTCCGTCCTGGCCGTCGACGGCCTCCACCACCTGGTAACCGGCGGCTTTCAGGCTGAACGCCACCATCTGGCGCAATGAGCTGGAATCGTCCACTGCAAGTATCGTTTTGGCCATCTTTGCTCCCACTTATTCCGGGCATCCTGCCCGAGTATTTGATTAATCAATCCATGCAACCACAAGCGCTCCGCACTGGCATGCTAGAACAGCTCGATGTCGCCACTTTCCAAATGCTGTTGACTGACAGCCTTGCGCAGCACGCTGCGCAACTCCAGGCTTTGAATCGCCAGCGCCATGCTGACCCGCCCCAGCAAGGCGACAATTTCTTCATTGTCGCTCTCCGGCAACATCTCCGCGCCATGCGAACCCAGGGTCCCGAGGAACTCGCGCAAGCCCGTCACGCGCTTCAAGGTACGCTCGATCAGCTGGCTGGTCATATCCTGGAACTGCATGCTGGTGATGGCGGCATTCACGTAGCCCCCCACCTCATCCTGCAGCGCCAGCAGTTTTTCCCGCTGCTCCTCGGCCGGAATGCCGCCGTCGAGCAACAGGGCGATGGTGTCCTGCTGCGCAGCGACGGCTGCGTGTATCGCCATGAAATTGAAGGACAGCTTCTCGATCGCCTCTTCCAGCAAGATGCCGGTCTGCACCAGGTCGGTTTCCACCTCCGTCAAGTGCTTGCGGCCATGGTCCGACACGCCAGACAACAGGCGCTTTACATGCGAGCCAAGTATTTTCTTTCTTGTCATAAAGGTCTCATTGTTTCAATACATCACGCGTGACAGCCTTGCGTGTTATTTTTTCGCCGCGGCCGAAGCAGGAACTGGCGCCGCCGCGGACGGCGCACCGGCCGCCAGCCCTGAAGCGACAGCGGCGGAAGCGGCATCGGTCACGGGCAATTCGATCGCCGCGCCGTCGCGCAGGACGTTTTCTTCCGTGCGCTTGTTCATGACGATGATGCTGATGCGCCGGTTGATCGGGTTGAAAGGATCGAGCTTGTCCAGGTGGGCGGCCGAACCCAGGCCCACCACGCGCAAGACTTTTTCTTCCTTCATGCCGCCGATCACCAGCTCGCGCCGCGACGCATTCGCGCGGTCGGCCGACAATTCCCAGTTGCTGTAGCCGGCATCGCTCATGTACGGCGTCGAATCCGTATGGCCGGACAGGCCGATGCGGTTCGGCACTTCGTTGAGCACGGAGCCGATCGCGTGCAGGATTTCCTTGGTGTACGGTTGCAGGTTCGCATTGGCGAGCGCAAACATCGGACGGTTCTGCTCGTCGACGATCTGGATGCGCAAGCCTTCACTGGTGATATCGAGCAGCAACTGGTTCTTGTATTTTTTCAGCAGGGGATTGGCGTCGATGGTCGCTTCGATGCGGGCCTTGAGGGCCTGCAGGCGCTTGCCTTCCTCGCGTTCGAGCGCGGCCTTGGCGGAATTGAGGTCGAACGATTTGCGCTGCTGCTCTTCCTGCGCCTTGCGCACTTGCCCATCCTGGCGCGACAGGTCCTGGCCGCCGCCCTGGATCACGGAATTGCTTTCGCCGCTGCCCGAGCCGCCCGCCATCGCCACTTTCAAGGGTGTCTTGAAAAATTCGGAAATGCCGTTCAAGTCGCCCTTCGAGGTGGAGCCCAGCAGCCACATCAGCAGGAAGAAGGCCATCATGGCCGTGACAAAGTCGGCGTAGGCGATTTTCCACGCCCCGCCATGGTGCCCGCCAGCCGTCTTCTTGATACGCTTGACGATAATCGGGCGCATGCCTTCATCGGCCATGGCGTCCCCCTTCCGTGTGCTGCAAATGACTCATGGTGTCCAGGCGTATATTCACTGCTTACTTCGTTTTCGATTTCTTGATGTGGTCTTCCAGCTCGTTGAACGTCGGACGCTCGGTCGAGAACAGCACCTTGCGGCCGAACTCCACGGCCAGCGCCGGCGCGTAGCCGTTCAGGCTGGCCAGCAGGGTCACTTTCACGCACTGGAACATCTTGCTCGACTCTTCCAGCTTCTGCTCGAGCAGGCTGGCCAGCGGGCCGACGAAACCATAGGCCAGCAAGATGCCGAGGAAGGTGCCGACCAGCGCGTGCGCGATCAGCATGCCCAGCTCGGCCGGCGGAATGCCCACCGACTCCATCGTGTGCACCACGCCCATCACGGCGGCGACGATACCGAACGCGGGCAAGCCATCGCCCACCTTGGCGATCACGTGGGCCGGCACGGCGCCTTCGTGATGGTGCGTCTCGATTTCATTGTCCATCAGGTTTTCGATCTGGAACGCATCCATATTGCCCGACACCATCAGGCGCAGGTAATCGGTCATGAATTCGACGATGTGATGGTCGGCCAGCACGGCCGGATATTTGGAAAACAGCGGGCTTTCTTCCGGCTTGTCGATATCGCCTTCGATCGACATCAAGCCTTCCTTGCGTACCTTGCTCAGCACTTCGAACAGCAGGGACATCAATTCCATGTACAGCTCTTTGGTATAGCGCGAGCCCTTGAACAGGCTGGGCAAGGCGGCAATCGTTGCCTTGATGGCCTTGTTATTGTTACCAACAAGGAAGGCGCCCAGGGCGGCGCCGCCGATCATCAGCAACTCCAGCGGCTGGAACAGCGCCGCCAGATGGCCGCCGGCCAGCGCGAAGCCGCCAAAGACCGAGGCGCAGACGATGATGTATCCGATTATGACTAACAAGTGCCCTGACTCCCAATAATGGCCGGGACTGTATGCCCGGCATGTTCAAACCTGTTCCCGTCTTTTGACGGCTGCGCCGCCGGCAAGGACAGCGGCAAAAAAAGTAACCGGAAGTTAATTGAAATGTGCTGCTTTTCAATGCAATTCCGGGAAAATGCCCTGTGGAACTACAATAACGTGAGATTGCCCTCCGGGCAAGCAAATAACGCAGACAATTGCTTAAAAGCACCATATGTAAAGCAAAGGACCACCCTCTGTGGCGGCAATGGTCTTATCGGGCTTGCGTGCCGTAATCTGGAATTCGTAACTAAGAAGCATGCTCCCGGGCAACATCTCGTTTTCCGCCTTGCTCCACAAGGCCGCCATCGCCGCCGGCGACAGGTAGGCAAACACCACATCGTAGCGGCCGAAGTCGAGCGCGTCGTAGTCGCCGCGCAGGAAGCGCGCGCGACTGCCCGCCAGCTTCGCCCGCAAGCGGCTTGCCAGCCACGGCAGCGGCGCCAGTTCGATGCCGGAAAACTGTCCGTCGGGCCGGCGCCGCGCCAGGTCCAGCACCAGCCCGCCAAGGCCGCTGCCGATATCGATCAGGCGCACGCCGGGACGGTCCGCGATCAGCTCGGCCACCGCCTGCCACACCTTCGGTCCCGACGGATAAAACGGCACTTGCGTGCGGAAGGTGGACCAATACAGGCTCAGCAGGAAAACAAAGGCCGCGAGGAACACGGCCGGCGGCAAATCGAGCAGGCTGGCTGCCAGCAAGGCGGGCGCAAACAGCAGGCCGATGGCGCACCACCAGCGCGCCAGGCCCGTCCGCCAGGTAATGAGCGCCGCCAACACGCCCTGCGCCAGCGCCACGACCGGCAGCGACATGGCCACGCCGGCACGCGCCAGGCCATATACCAATAGCAACATCAAGGGAAAGGCCAGCACCTGGATCAGGATGGCCTTGAGCGCGGGCGCGCGCAGGATTTGTTGCAGCATGGGGTAATCAAAGGAGGAAAACGCCAGTGTAAGCGATGCAGGCATGAAAAAGCCGGAGTGCGGTCAGGCGACCGGCTCCGGCTTGCTCTCTTGTCTATTTACGGCTCAGGCAACCACGCCCGGCGCGACGGCGGCCGCTTCATCGCGCGCCTTCTTGGTCTTGCCGGCACGCGAAGGCATGTGGCACAGGCCACACACATAATCGGCGTTCAGGTCGAGGCAATTGACGACGAACTTGCCGCCGCACTTGCCGCAAGGCGCCATGTCCAGCATCTTGCTGCTGAAAAAGCGCACGAGGGTCCAGGCCCGCGTCAACGACAGCAGCGGCTCTTCGCCCGCTTCGGGCGGCATCTGCTCCAGGTACAGCTTGTACGCCTTCATCACGGCTTCGATGCCCGTGGCGCCGGCGTGGTCGACGAGGAATTTGTGGATGTTGATGAACAGCGAGGAATGGATATTCGGTTGCCAGGTGAGGAACCAGTCGGTGGAAAACGGCAGCATGCCCTTGGGCGGCGAGACGCCCTTCAATTCCTTGTACAGATTCAGCAGGCGTTCGCGCGACAGCGAGACTTCCGTCTCCAGCAGTTGCAAACGCGCGCCCAGCTGTATCAATTCGATGGCCAGCTGGATTTCCTGCGCTTCCGATACGACACTTTTCTTGGCCATGCTGCTTGCTCCGCGACTGACGAGTACTAATTTAAAAGCTTAGGCGATTTCTTCGACGCCCTGGCCAGCCATCAAGATGGCGGCGTGCGACTGGGCCAGCGAGCGGTCCTTATTGTAGTTCGTCAACATACCCAGGATGGCGCTGTCGTCGAAGCGGAAGCGGGCCAGCATCATGTTGCCGCCAGCGAGCTTGAGGATCTGCGCATTGCTCATGCCTTCGATCAGTTCGGCGATGTCGGCGGCGATGCCCAAACGGAAGATGGCCGTTACCTTGTCTGCACGAATCATTTGCTGGGCCAGCATCAGGTAGCTCAGGTTAGCGTCGCGAATCTCAGCCATCATGTCGTTAGCAGTCATTTCCATCTCCTCAATCCGTTGAATTCTGCTGGCATTGTTTGTTGCCAGTGAGATACATTCTGCAGGAGCAACATTAAATGCAACAGAGGCGTAGCGCTGTATTTTTGGTCGGGGAATGGCGGATTGGATCGTAGGTGTTTGTCTGACAAACACTGCTCGATCATGGTCGCGCGCCAGCAACGGCGCGGATGTGGGAGGTTGGCTCTGTGCCGGATTTAGCCGACTTTTGGCCTGTAAAAAATATCACTTTTTTACAACAACTTGATCGGAATCAAGCCTGTCTACCTAGATAACGGCTGCCTTGGCAGGAACTTTAGGGCTTTTTTGAAAAATATTTCAAAGACCCGCATTCTTTTTCGGCCGGTTTGACACCGTTCATGTAAACGTTGACGGCGGCATCTGGCGAAACTTTAGGGTTATTTGAAAATATTTTTAAAAATCGTGATTTTTTTCGTTGACGCCCCGCAGGCACGCATTTTCCGGGACGCATCCAGCGCGGAAATTCCTCTTTCCGGCGTGAATTTGCTACACTGCCTGCTCCCGCACGATACTTTAAGCTTCAAGTAATATCGTGCCATTGAGCCAAGTATCAACATGAAAGCCACCATGATTTCTCGACAAGACTGCAGCGCGCGCGACCTCGACGATCCCCTGGCGCCCCTGCGCCAGCAATTCGATCTGCCGCAAGGCGTGATTTACCTCGACGGCAATTCCCTGGGTGCGCGGCCGACAGCGGCCCTGGCCCGCGCCCAGCACGTGATCACGGCCGAATGGGGCACGGACCTGATCCGCAGCTGGAATACGGCCGGCTGGTTTGACCTGCCCAAGCGCCTGGGCGACCGCCTGGCGCCGCTGCTGGGCGCCGGCGCGGGCGAAGTGGTGATCACCGACACCACCTCGGTCAACCTGTTCAAGGCCCTGGCCGCCGCCCTGCAGATGCAGGCCAGCGATCCCGCGCATGCCGCGCATGCCGCGCGGCGCATCATCGTCAGTGAACGCAGCAATTTCCCCACCGACCTGTACATGGCACAAGGCCTGGCCGCCTGGCTCGACCGCGGCTACCAGCTGCGCCTGGTCGACAGTCCCGAAGAACTGAATCAAGCCATCACCGCCGATTGCGCCGTCGCCATGCTCACGCACGTCAACTACCGCACCGGCTACCAGCACGACATGGCCGCCATCAGCAGCCATTGCCATGCGCAGGGCGCCCTGGCCCTGTGGGACCTGGCCCATTCGGCCGGCGCCGTGCCGCTGGACCTGAACGGCGCCGGCGCCGACCTGGCCGTCGGCTGCACCTATAAGTACCTGAATGGCGGCCCCGGTTCGCCCGCCTTCATCTGGGTGCCGGAAAAACACCAGGCGCGCTTCCGCCAACCCTTGTCCGGCTGGTGGGGCCACGCCACGCCGTTCGCCATGGACCCGGGCTACACGCCGGCCGACGGCATCGCCAGTGCCCTGTGCGGCACGCAGCCGATACTTTCGCTGGCCCTCGTCGAATGCGGCCTCGATATCTTTGCGCAAACGAGCATGGAAGCCATCCGCCGCAAGTCGCTGGCCCTGACGGACTTGTTCATCGCGCTGGTGGAACAGCGCTGCGCCAGCCATCCGCTGGGCCTTGTCACGCCGCGCGAGCATGCACGCCGCGGCAGCCAGGTCAGCTTCACGCACCCGCACGGCTATGCCGTGATGCAGGCGCTGATCGCGCGCGGCGTGATCGGCGACTACCGCGAACCGGCCATCATGCGCTTCGGCTTCACGCCCCTGTACACGAGCTTTGCCGACGTGTGGGATGCCGTGGAAATCCTGCGCGACATCCTCGACACACTAGCCTACGACATCGCCGCCAAGCGTGATGCCGTCACCTGAACCATGCCATGAGCGACGAAAAAAATATGAACAAGGAAAACACGAGCGGCTGCCCCATGCATGCGGGCGGCCAGGATGCGCAGTGGCATGGCGCGCAGATGGATTTCAGCGAATCGATGAGCTACGGCAATTACCTGGCGCTGGACCGCATCCTCACGGCCCAGCATCCGCTGTCGCCGAACCACAACGAGATGCTGTTCATCGTGCAGCACCAGACGAGCGAATTGTGGATGAAGCTGATGCTGCACGAAATGCACGCCGTGCGCGCCAACCTGCAAAGCGGCGACCTGGCGCCCGCTTTCAAGATGCTGGCTCGCGTGGCGCGCATCATGGACCAGCTGGTCCATGCCTGGGACGTGCTGGCCACCATGACGCCGCCCGAATACACGGCCATCCGTCCCTACCTGGGCGCCTCGTCCGGTTTCCAGTCCTTCCAGTACCGCGAGATCGAATTCATCCTGGGAAACAAGAACGCGGCCCTGCTCAACGTGCACACGACGGCCCCCGACACCTACAAGGTGCTCGACGCCGCCCTGCGCACGCCGTCCGTCTACGACGAGTCGATCAAGCTGCTGGCGCGCAGCGGCCTGCCTATCGCCCCCGAGCGCATGGACGCCGACTGGACCCTGCCGACCGCCGCCGACGCTTCGGTAAAAGCGGCATGGCTGGAAGTCTACCGCGACCCGTCGAAACACTGGGCCCTGTATGAGCTGGCCGAAAAGCTGGTCGACCTGGAAACGGCCTTCCGCTTCTGGCGCTTCCGCCACGTGACGACGGTCGAGCGCATCATCGGCTTCAAGACGGGCACGGGCGGCACGGCGGGCGTCAGCTATTTGCGCAAGATGCTCGACGTGGTATTGTTCCCGGAGCTCTTTGCCTTACGCACGGAGCTCTAATTTCAAAAGGAGATTTGATGTCGCCTCTCGTCCTGACCCTGGCCGGCCTGTGGAATTCCGGGCCGCAGCATTGGCAAACCCATTGGGAAGCGCGCCACCCGCAATGGTCGCGCGTGCCGCACCGGGAATGGCAGACACCGGACAAGGACGAATGGGTGGCGGAACTCGATCGCGCCATCGCCGCCTGCGAGCGCCCGCCCGTGCTGGCCGCGCACAGCCTGGCCTGCACGCTGGTGGCCCATTGGGCGGCCAGCGGCTCGCCGCACAGGATCGCCGGCGCCGTCCTCGTCGCCCCCAGCGATGTGGAAGCGCCCTCCTATCCCGCAGGCACGACGGGCTTTGCGCCGGTGCCGCTGCAAGCCTTGCCGTTTCCCAGCCTGGTGGTCGCCAGCGGCGACGATCCCTACGTCAGCTTCGCGCGGGCGCGCGCGTTTGCCGCCGCCTGGGGCAGCGATTTCACCATGATCGGCGACGCCGGCCATATCAACGGCGACGCCGGCTACGGTCCCTGGCCGGAAGGCGAACAGCTGCTGCTGGACTTCTGCGCCGCGCACCAGCCCTGACCCGGGGCGCGCACACGCACACGATAGACGCGCGCCCATTTGCCCACAAGTAAGAACGCAGGCAGAATCGTGGCCTTTCCATTGCGGCGCCCCGGCGCCAGCCACACGATGAAACGTCTGCTTCTGCCCTTGCTGCTCTGCTCCGCCTTCGCCCACGGCGCGCCCTTCTATGAAGGCAAGACCCTCGCCCATCCCGCCATCAGCGCCTCGCAGGACAGCGGCTTCGACATCGCCTTTCTCAAGGAAAAAGAAGGCGTCAACGGCTATTACTGCGAGTGCAAGAGCGACAGATCGAAACCCATTTTGCTCGACCAGTTCGGCAACGCCGTCATCCGTTCCGTCTTCTATGCCTCGCTGGACAAGGAGTCGGACGACAGCGTGCAAACCATGCTGGTGTTGTTCCGCCAGGACGGCAGGAATGGCTTGCGCGCCTACCGCTACCACCGCAGTTCCGGCAAGTACCGGCGCCTCGACGGCTTGCAGCCGGCATTGAACCGCATCGTGGCGCAAAGCGCCGCGCCCAACGCGGGCCAGGTCAAGGCGGCGCTGGCCAAGCTGGCGCCGATGGACTACAGCGTCGCGCGCGGCAAGAGCGGCAATGCGGACTTCGACGCCATCGACCATACGCAGGGCACCATCGTCGGCTACTACAGCGACGAGGGCAAGCCCGTGGAGGCTGGCAGCCAGGACGCCATCATCTACAAGAAAACCTTCGAGAAAAAAGGCGACCGTTTTCTCACCGCCAGCTACACCCTGTACAGCGATGCGGGCGCCGGCATCCTGCGCAATTACCGCCTGTGGCAGCTAACGTGGGAAACGGCGCCGAAGCAGTTCACGGGCAGCCAGGAAGGCCCTTCCGTCATCTACAGCCTGGCCTGGGACGACGGCTCGGTGGTCGAGCGGGGCCAGTACGCGAAAGGCAAGCGCCAGGGCCTGTGGGTGCGCGACGGCATGCACGAAGGCAGCGAAAAGGGCCATTTCGTCGACGGCCTGCAGGAAGGCATGTGGTACTTCAATTACCCCCGACAGAGCGAGAGCGGCATGTACCGGGCCGGCAAGCGCGAAGGCCGCTGGACAGTCGTCAACTATGCCGATGCAGAGGAAGTGACGGGCTTCGACACCTACGCGGGCGGCCAGCTGAACGGCCCGCACGAACGCAGCATGGGCGGCAAGCTGCAAACGCGCGGCAACTACGTGAACGGCTCGCGCCATGGCGCGTGGATCACGGAAGACGGCGACGGCAGCTTCATCGAAGGCTTGCGCGACGGACCGTGGAAGCTCAAGCTCAAGGACAAGGCCACGCAAAGCGTCACTTTCGTCAAAGGCAAAAAACAGGGCGAAGCGATCGACACGGATGCGCAAGGCGCGCTGCGCCAGCGCGACCATTACCAGGCGGGCGTGCTCGAAGGCAGCCGCACGCGCTATCTGGGCCCGGCCGGCAGGGAATACGCGGTCTACACGGCCACCTACCGCAACGGCCAGCTCGATGGGCGCGAACAGGCGTTCGACGACAGCGGCAAGATCCTGCGCCTCGATACCATGTGGGAGATGGGCAAGAAGCAGGGCCTGGACGCGCGCTACTACCCGAGCGGCAAGCCGGAGCGCCTGGCCGTCATCGACCAGGGCCGCCTGCTCACGCACCTGCGCGAGTACTATGAGGACGGCCAGCTGCTCAACGACATCCACCGCTGCACCTTCAAGGAATACGGCAGCACGCGCGACGACGTATGCGAGTACCACCACATGTACTACCCGGACGGCAAGCCGCAGTATTACTACGCCTTCCAGTACGGCCAGCGCCAGGAAGGCTATTCGAACTACCCGAACGGCAAGCGCAAGGATGAACTGCTGGTCGACCGCGCCGCCGACACCTCGGTCTTGAACGTCTATTACGAAAGCGGCCAGCTCAAATGCACGGAGCCGCGCAGCGGCCACAGCACGCGCACGGTCAACGGCGAGACCATGATCAGCTACGCTTCGACCGACCGCGATGGCGACAATATCTGCTACCACCCGAACGGCAAGGTGGCCAGCATCTACACCTTCCGCAAGCGCGTGCTCGTGGAGTGCGGCAAGCGCTACGACGACACGGGCAAGCAGACGTTTCCGGGGCCGGAAGGCTGCCCTCCCCCCAGAAAGGTGGACTACCCGATAGGACTGTGACCATGACGCAGGCAACACAGCCGCTATGCATCCAGAACCCCGGTCGCATCGACGCCCGGGCGATCCGCGCCGCCATCGCGGGCGGCCAGCAGGTGCTGGTGCAGTTCGATACCCTGGGCGAGCCGGAGCCGCTGCTGGCCGACCTCGACGCCCTGGCCGCCACCTGCGGCACGGCGCTGACCATCCGCATCTACGGTTACGACCCGAGGGTGTTCGATGCCCGCATCCTGCGCGCTCTGCCGCATGTGGCCAGCCTGTCCATCGACTGCCACTGGCAAGCCATCCATCTGGAAACCCTGGGCGAGCTGCGCCACCTGAAGCGCCTGAGCCTGGGCGTGTACCAGCTGGCGCAGGCCGACATCCTGCAGCTCGATAATTTGCGCGGCCTCGACTACCTGCACCTGGGCGAGTCGGCGAAGAACAATATCGACCTGGCGCCGCTGCGCCACTACGCGCAGCTGGCCAGCCTGGTCATCGAGGGCCACAGCCAGCATATCGACACCCTGGCCGGCCTGCCGGTGCTGCACGAGCTGTCGCTGTACCGCATCAAGAACAAGGTGCCGCTCGATTTCATTTCGGCGATGGCCCGCCTGGACCGGCTGCTGTTGCAGCTGGGCGGGCGCGAATCGCTCGCGCACATCGAGGCGCCCCTGTTGCGGAAACTGGAAGTGATACGCGTGCGCGG
Organism: Janthinobacterium sp. OK676; assembly: GCF_900103595.1. Taxonomy (NCBI): domain Bacteria; kingdom Pseudomonadati; phylum Pseudomonadota; class Betaproteobacteria; order Burkholderiales; family Oxalobacteraceae; genus Janthinobacterium; species Janthinobacterium sp. OK676. The sequence goes on along the minus strand of NZ_FNHA01000004.1, from coordinate 43,564 downwards.
CCTGGAAACCCTGGGCGACATCGGCCGTTTCCCGCTGCTGCAGGCGCTATGGGTGGAAGACCAGATCAAGCTGCGGCAGATCGCGCTGGGGCCCAATCCCGTGCTCGAACGCCTTAGCCTGCACACCTGCAAGACGCTCGACAGCCTGCCCGGCCTCGCCGCCTTGCCCGCCCTGCGCCAGCTGTCGGCATCCGAAACGATGCTCGACATCGACGCCTTGCTGGCGCATGGCTTGCCCGCGCCCCTCACGCATGCGCGCCTGCGCACGGGCACCAAAACCCGCGACGACGCCATCGCCGCGCAGCTGGTGCAACTGGGCTACGAGCAGCCAGGCCCTTGTTGAAATCAGCGGCTGGCGGCCAGCTTGCGCTGCCACAAAGCCACGTCGATCATGACGCCATCGGCGCCCGTGTTGCGGATATAGACGCGGTAGCTGCCCTGCCCCATGTCGCCATCGAGGTAGGCCGTGCGCTCGTTGCGCTGCAGCCGGGCGCCCTTGGCCAGCTGGCGGTAGCGCTCGACTACCGTGTCGAAGCTGGCATAGCTGCGCAGCGCCACTTCCAGGTCGCGCGGCGGGCGGCCTTCCGCATGGTCGAGCACATTGTTCTGTTTCTTGCCCTTCAAGGTGAGCGGATAGGCAAACACGCCCGCGCCGGCCGACGTCAGCACCGTCGATTTATCGAGCAGCAGCGGCAGCAGCGCCGGCGGATACGCGGGCGGCAGCTGGGCGCGGTTCCAGCCCGGCAGGGCCGGCTGGGCCAGCACATATTCGACGCTGGCGATCTTCTGCCCGCCGGCGCCCGCTTCCTTGTCGGCCGCGATCAGCGCCAGCATGGGCGGCAATTGCCGGGCCCAGGCCAGCAAGGGCGCCGCGTCGCCGACCAGCATGCCCTTGCGGTGAAAGACGGTCAGCACGGCGTTCGGATCGGGATTACAGACTTTCGCCAGCGGCTGGCCCTCCAGGCGGCAATGACCATTGACGAGGCCAAAGGCGATGATGGCGCCGCGCTTGTCGAGCAGCATGGCACCGCGTTCGCGGCCCTGCTTGCGGTCGTTCATCGACGCCAGCAGCTGGCGGCCATCGGCCAGCACGGTGCGCGTGGCGTCGCGCTTTTCGCTGATCGCTTCGAGCGCCTGCGCCAGCAGCAGTTCATCGTCTTCCGTGTAGCTGCCGCGCGCGTAACCGAAGAAATCGAACAGGGCGGCGCGCACTTGCGCATCGTCGCTCAGGCGCGGCAAGGGACCGCCTGCCAGCAGGGAGGACAGGCTTTTCCCGGCTGGCGCCGAGGGCGCCGCAGTGGCGCGGGCGGGCTGGGAAAGGATGCAGGCCGCCGCCAGCAAGGCGCCGCCCAGGGTGCGGTAATTCGAAAAAATGATATGCATGATTCTGTCTGTCGGGGATTTGGCCGCTCTTGCGGCCACGCATGGCGCGCCGGCGATTCTAGCATGGCGCCAGCGCCCATGCGGCGCGGCTGGCGGACGGCGGGTGCGCCGGCGCGGCTGTTATGATGGCCGCAATGACGACATCAACCCACGCCTCGCCCCTGCTTGTCCTCCTGCCCGGCATGGATGGCACGGCCAGTCTGTTCCACCGTTTCGACGCCGCCTTGCGCGCGCACGGCGCCATCGACACCCTGGCCATCGCCTATCCGGCCGCCCCACTCGACTATGCGGCGCTGGAAGCATACGTGCGCGAGCGCTTGCCGCGGGACCGCCCTTTCGTGCTGCTGGCCGAATCGTTTTCAGGACCGCTGGGGGCCGCTTTGCGCGCCGATCCGCCGCCCGGCATGCGCGCCCTGGTCCTGTGCTGTTCATTCGTGCGCAATCCGCGCCCCATGCTGGCGCCGCTGCGCCACCTGCTGGGCCTCGTGCCCTTTGGCGCCCTGCCCGGCTTCGCGCTGCGCCAGGCGCTGCTGGCGCCCTACGCCACGCCGCAACTGCAGGCGGAACTGGCCGCTGCGCTGGCGCAAGTGCCGCCGGCAACGCTGCGCCAGCGCCTGCGCGCCGTGCTGGAAACGGATGCCTCGCACGCCTTCGCGCGCGGCAGCCTGCCTGTTCTGTACCTGCGCGCCCGCCACGACCGCCTGGTGCCGCCGGCAAACGCCGCGCAGATACGGCGGCAGGCAGCGGGCGCGCAAGTGATCGACATCGCCGCGCCGCACATGCTGCTGCAGGCCGCGCCGGAAGCGGCCGCCGTCGCCGTCGCCGCTTTTATTACGGGCCTGTCAGCCGCGCAGGTATCCGCTTAAACGCGCGCTGGCCAGCACGGCCAGCCAGCTCAAGCCACCCGCCAGCACGCTGAAGTAGATCGCCCGCAGCGGATGCTGGGGCAGCAGATAGGCCAGCACGGCCGCGCCCAGCAAGGCGCACAGCACGGGCTTCCACCTGCCGGACGGCAGCAGCGCCAGCAGCAGATTCGTGCCCGCGTACACGTAAAACACGAGCAGCAGGGCCAGCCCGCCGGCCACGCCGCGCGAGCCCAGGCTGCCGAACAGCTGCGTATACAGGAAAAATCCCAGCCAGCTCAACCCAATAAACAGCAGGCAGCCCAGCGCATGCGCGCCCAGGCCCGCCATCAGGAGCTTCTTCATTGCCATCCTCCGTATCGTCCCGTGCAAAGCCGCATCATAGCGATTTTGCCGGCGCTGCGGCCGGTTGACTTGCCTACCTACTAGATGGTAGACTCATTTCGCACCCGGTATTTCACCCGGCAATCCTTCCGCGCCACGGCGCATCCGATCCTTTGCGAGGCATTACATGCATCAACTGTTCACTCCCTATGACCTGTCCGGCATTTCCCTGGCCAACCGCGTCGTCATGGCGCCGATGACGCGCACGCGCACGCTCGAAAACAATCCCGACGCGCTCACCGCCCTGTATTACGCCCAGCGCGCCTCGGCCGGCCTGATCGTCACCGAAGGCTTGCCCGTCTCCGATGAAGGCCGCGGCTATTTGTACACGCCGGGCATCTACAGCAGCACCCAGGGCCAGGGCTGGCGCCAGGTCACCGATGCCGTGCATGCCAAGGGCGGCAAGATCTTCGCCCAGCTGTGGCACGTGGGCCGCATGTCGCATGTGTCTATCCAGCCTGGCAACGCGGCGCCCGTCGGTCCCAGCGACGTGGCGGCGGAAAACACCACCGTCTATGCCTGGATCGAACCGGGCAAGGCGGGACCGGTGCTGCCCAGCGTGCCGCGCGCGCTGACCGTCGACGAGATCGCGCGCGTCACCGCCGACTTCGTGCATGCGGCAAAAGTCGCTATCGAAGCCGGCTTTGACGGGATCGAGATCATGGCCGCCAACGGCTTCCTGTTCGACCAGTTCCTCAGCAGCGCCGTCAATACTCGCACGGACCAGTACGGCGGCAGCATCGCCAACCGCCAGCGCTTTTTGCTCGAGACCATAGACGCCCTGTCGGCCGCCATCGGCGGCGGCAAGGTCGGCGTGCGCATCTCGCCGTTCGGCCGCCTGTACGACATGCGCGCCTATGCGGACGAAGCGCAGGTGTGGAGCAGCGTGGCGCAGGCGCTCGATACGAGGCAACTGGCCTATGTGCACCTGAACTACCAGCCCACCATCACGGCGGCGCAAGTGCCGCCCGGCTTTGGCGCGCAATTCCGCCAGGCTTATCACGGCACCCTGATCGGCGCGGGCGGCTTCACGCAGGAACTGGCGCGCAGCGAGCTGGAAAAGGGCGACCTCGATCTGATCGCCTTCGGCATGCCGTTCATCTCCAACCCGGATCTGGTGGAGCGCATGCAAAACAACTGGCCGCTGGCCGACAGCGACCGCTCGACCTATTACGGCGCCAGCGGCGCTCCGTCCCATGGCTATACCGACTATCCCGCGTATGGCGCGGCGGCCGGTGCCAACATGCTCAATGGCATCAACGTGCAAGCATTGCAGCAATTCGCGCAAGGCGTGGCAGAGCATCCCGGCAAGGGCGAGGCGCGTTTCAACGTCAAGACCCGGTGGCAACACCAGACGCGTAGCGTGGCCACCGTCAGCCACTATGTGCTCGGTGGTGAAAAGCATGCGCGCCATTTCGAGATCGCCTCGGACGAACCGCATGAATTGCTGGGCCAAAACACGGCGCCCAATCCGCAAGAGCTGCTGATGGCTGCCCTCAACGCCTGCCTGTCAGTCGGTTACGCGGCCAATGCGGCGACCATGGGCATCACCGTGCACAGCCTGGAAATCGAAACGGATGGCAAGCTGGACCTGCGCGGCTTCCTTGGCCTGGACGAGAACGTCAATCCCGGCTACGACGAAGTCAGCTACGTGGTGCGGCTGCGCACGGATGCCTCGCGCGAGCGCGTCGAGGCGCTGCACCAGGCCGTCACCAAAACGTCGGTCAACCTGGCCAATTTCTCGAAGGCCATCCGCATGCTGCCCACCCTGGAAATTATCGAGGCCTGATTCCCCTCCCTGGAATCAACCCAACCCGCGCGCAAGCGCCTACATAGCGAGGAAAACATGGAAGACTGGAAACAAGCTCGGCAAGACATCAACACGCGTGCGTTGCAATTGAACGCATTGACGCCCGACACCATGAAAGGCATCGCCGCACTGGGCGGCGCCGGCGACAAGACCAACCATCTCGATGCGAAAACGCGGGAACTGATTGCGCTGGCAGTGGCCGTCACGACGCGCTGCGACGGCTGCATCGCCTTCCACGCTGCCGCCGCCAAGAAACTTGGCGTCACCACCGAGGAAATTGCCGAGGCGCTCGGCGTGGCGATCAACCTCAATGCGGGCGCCGCCCTTGTGTACAGCACCCACGTGCTGGACGCGTTCGACAAGGCTTGATACCGCCGCATCAGCCGGCCTGGCATGCGTGCACGCCGGGCCGGCCATTCAAGGAGCAACCATGAAAAACAACACACCAACGCTGGTCGTCGACATCTGGTCCGATTTCGTCTGCCCCTGGTGCTGGATCGCCAAACGCCGCTTCGACAAAGCCCTGGCCGCTTTCGCGCACAAAGACGCCGTGCAGGTCAGGCTGCGCGCCTACCGCATCGCGCCAGGCCATCCGGCGGAACCGATCAAGGCGGCCTTGCTGAAAAAGTTTCGCGATCCGCTGGCCGCCGAGGGCATGCTGTACTCGGTGCAGTCGCATGGGGCCGCGGAAGGCCTGGACTACCGCTTCGACAGCATGCTGTTTGGCGACACCATGGACGCGCACATGCTGGTCAAGGCCGCCGGCGACGCGGCATTGCAGCAGCGCCTGGCCGAAGTGCTGTATGCACAGAGCATTTCGCACGGCCAGTCGCTGTTCGACCGCGATTCTCTCGCCCTGCTCGCGGCACAGGCGGGCGTGCCTGCCGAGGCGGTGCAGCGCGCCTGGTCGACACCGCAATTGCGCCAGCAAGTGCAGGACGATGAGCGCAGCGCCTCGCGCATCGCTTCCGGCGTGCCGCTGTTCGTTTTCGGAAATGGGGCGCACATTTCCGGCGCGCAGCCGCCAGAAGTTTTCAGGCAGGCGCTGGAGAACCTCCATGCGCAATCCCAAGAGAACCTGGCCGCATCGGACGGGGAGATGTGTGGCCTGGACGGCTGCATCCTCCCTTAAGCGCTGGCGGCGGCTTCCCTGGCAGGTGCCGCCGTGTCCAGGTAGCCGTGGACCGCGCGTCCCAGGCGCCGGGCAAGCGACGCCATATCCGTTTCTCCCCGCAGCGCCGCGGCGTCGATGATGCCGCGGCATAGCGCCATCACGTCGGCGGCCGCAATATCAGGATCGGCGACGCCATGACGCGCCAGCAACCCCGCGAGCTGGCCGGCAAGCGCCTGCCGCAAGGCCTCGTCCTCACGCTGCAAGGATGGCGACGACGGCGCCGATTCCAGCGCAAGCGCAAGCGCCGGGCGCCTGAACTGGTGCGCCAGGCCGGCCATCACACCTTGCTGTATCGCGTACGGCAATTCTCCGTCCAGCGCCATGGCTAGCCCCACGTCGTGCAGCAGCATCGCGCGTTCGCGGCGCACCAGTTCGGCCAGCAGCGCCTCTTTCGACGGGAAGTACTGGTACAGGGAGCCGATGCTGACGCCAGAGAGCTCGGCAACATGATTCGTCGTCAACGCAGCCCAGCCCCGCACCTCAATAATGCGAGCAGCCGCCTCCACCATCGCCGCGACGGTGGCGGCCGATCTGGCCTGGGACGGCCGCTTGCGGGGCTCCGCATGCGCTGCAGTTTTTGCCATGAATGCGAGTAGCGTAAGTAGGTAGTAAAACTTATTCTAAACGTTCCTCAAACAACTGTCCTTGCCGATACGAGAACGCCATGAACACCTATACATTCCTGCTGATATTGCACATCGTCGCAGCCATCGCCTTCATCGGCCCGATGATGCTGACGCCGCGCCTGCTCGGCCTGATGCGCGAGCCCGCCGGCCGCGATACATTACACAAACTCCATCAGCAGATCGGCGTCGCAGGCTGGCTGCTGCTTCTCGGCGGGCTGATCCTGCTGTACCAGCAACAATGGGCCTGGCTGCAGATGGGCTGGATGCGGCTGTCCCTCGCGCTTTTTATCGGCGCGCAAGCCATCGACCATTTTTGGGCGGACAAGGAGGAAGAGAAGGTGGAACAGGGATACGCGCAGGCGGGCGCCAGACTGGGAATCTGGCTGTGCATCAAGCTGGCCGTGTTTTTGACCATCTGCGCGCTGATGATCGCCAAGCCAGCCCTGTTGGCCTGAGCGGGCTGGCCAGCGCTACGCCAGATTGTCGAGCAGGTAATGAAACGCGGCCAGCGGATCGGTCGATGGCCCCAGGGCCCAGCCGATAAAGCTGGCGCCCTCCAAGGCGCTGAGCAGCATGAAGGCATAATCCTTCGGCGCTTTCCGCAAGGTCCAGCCGTGCAGCTGCGCCGCCTGCACGAGATTGTTTTCCATCCAATCCAGCTGCTGCGCCATCAGCTGCCGGCCCAGGGCCTGCAGCGATTCGGGCAGCGCCGCCATTTCGGCCGCGAGCGCGCCGCACAGCGGCAGCAAATGATCGTTGGCGCTGGCCTGGAACAGCCCGCCGAACTCGCGCAGGCGTGCGACCGGATCGGCATGCGCCGCATCGATCGTTTGCAGCTTTTCCGTAAACACCTCGATGTATTGCGTGATCAAGGCCACGCCAAGGTTTTCCTTGGTAGGGAAATGATGGTGGATGCTGGCCTTGCGTATGCCGATCTCCTCCGACAAATCGGCATAACTGAAAGCGGCGTAGCCTTTCGAACGCAGGTGGATCTCTGCGCTTTTCAATAGGGCGTCGCGGGTACTCACTGACATGACTGGCTCCTGCACCAACGGCCATGCCGGCCATTGACGAATTAAATTCAACAAGGGGCAATTATGCCTGAAGTCGCCGCTGCCAGGGCTTGGGGCACGCGCATGCGGCGCTGAACATCTGCCATGAAAAAAGCCGGCCCTTTCACGAGGAAAGGGCCGGCCTGGATGCATCAGCCGCCGTGTCGGATTACGCTTACGCTAATCCGACCTACGTACCACGGCAAAGGAATTACTTCGCCGAATTGAGCAGCAATTCGTTGAGGCGTTTCACGAAACTGGCAGGGTCGGCCAGCGAGCCGCCTTCGGCCAGCATGGCCTGGTCGAACAGGATGTTGGCCCAGTCGCCGAACTTGCCGCCTTCCGCGTCTTCGTATTTCAGGCGCGTCACCAGCGGGTGGTTCGGGTTGATTTCCAAAATCGGCTTCGATTCCGGTGCGCTCTGACCAGCAGCCTTCAACATGCGCAGCAGATTGCCCGACAATTCGTTTTCATCGGCCACCAGGCAGGCTGGCGAATCGGTCAGACGGAACGTGACGCGCACGTCCTTGGCCTTGTCGGCCAGCACGGTCTTCATCTTGCCCACCAGGTCGGCGTACGAGGTTTCCGTTTCTTCGTGCTCTTTCTTTTCCGCTTCGTCTTCCAGCGCGCCCAGGTCCAGGCCGCCCTTGGCGACGGAGACCAGTTCCTTGCCTTCGAAGTCCTGCAGGAAGGACAGCATCCATTCGTCGACACGGTCCGTCAGCAGCAGCACTTCGGCGCCCTTCTTGCGGAAGATTTCCAGGTGCGGGCTGTTCTTGGCGGCGGCGTAGTTGTCGGCCGTGACGTAATAGATCTTGTCCTGGCCTTCCTTCATGCGCGCCACGTAGTCGGCGAACGAGGTGATTTGTTCGTCGCTGTCGTTGGCCGTCGAGGCAAAGCGCAGCAGCTTGGCCAGGCGTTCCTTGTTGGCCGCATCTTCGCCGATGCCTTCTTTCAGCACCTGGCCGAATTCCTTCCAGAAGACGGCGTACTTGTCCTTCTTGTCCTGCTCGTCCGCGTTCGCCAGTTCTTCCAGCATGCCCAGCACGCGCTTGGTCGAGCCTTCGCGGATCACCTTGACGTCGCGCGACTCCTGCAGGATTTCACGCGACACGTTCAGCGGCAGGTCGGCCGAGTCGATCACCCCGCGCACGAAGCGCAAATAGGTCGGCATCAGCTGCTCGGCATCGTCCATGATGAAGACGCGCTTGACGTACAGCTTGATGCCGCCGCGCTTGTTGCGGTCCCACATGTCGAATGGCGCCTTGGCCGGGATGTACAGCAGCTGCGTGTATTCGCTGCGGCCTTCCACGCGGTTGTGCGTATGCGTGAGCGGCGACTGGAAGTCGTGCGACACGTGCTTGTAGAATTCGTCGTACTGTTCCGGCGTGATGTCGGCCTTGTTGCGGGCCCACAGGGCGCTGGCCTGGTTGACGGTTTCGAATTCGTCTTTCAGGACGGTTTCTTTTTTCTCGTCGTCCCACTCTTCTTTCTGCATCACGATCGGCAGCGAGATATGGTCCGAGTATTTGCGGATGATGGACTTGAGCTTCCAGCTCGACAGCAATTCGTCTTCGCCTTCGCGCAGGTGCAGGATGATGTCCGTGCCGCGCGAGGGTTTGTCGATGGTCTCGATGCTGTAGTCGCCTTCGCCGGCCGACTCCCACCGCACGCCCTCGGAGGCGTCCGCGCCGGCGCGGCGCGTTTCAACGGTGATCTTGTCGGCGACGATGAAGCCCGAATAGAAGCCCACGCCGAACTGGCCGATCAGGGCCGCGTCCTGCTGCTGGTCGCCCGACAGCTTGCCGAAGAATTCCTTGGTGCCCGACTTGGCGATGGTACCCAGGTGCGAGATCGCCTCGTCACGGGTCATGCCGATGCCGTTGTCGGAAATGGTGATGGTGCGCGCATCCTTGTCGAAGCTGACCTTGATCTTCAATTCGTGATCGTTGCCGTACAGGGCGTCGTTATCGATCGCTTCAAAGCGCAATTTGTCGGCCGCGTCGGACGCGTTCGAGATCAATTCGCGCAGGAAGATTTCCTTGTTCGAGTACAGGGAATGGATCATCAGGTGCAGCATTTGCTTCACTTCGGTCTGAAAACCCAGGGTTTGCTTTTCGGAGACAGCCATTTTTACCTCATAGTCTTGTGGATGGGACGGATTCTACGGAGTTGGGGATGGTGCCAGCGATTTCAAGAGCGGCCGCCGAAAGTCGCGCCTAGCCCAGGGCACGGGCGAAAAACGCCCACACCCGCTCGTCCTGCACCGTGGCCAGGTTCAGGCGCATGCGGGTCGACGGCAGCTGGCGCGGGGAAAACAGGCTGCCCGGCGCCAGCACCAGCCCCTCGGCCAGCGCCTTCTCGGCCAGGACATTCGTGTCGCAGCCCGCATCGGCCCACACGAACATGCCGGCCGGCGCGGGATCGAAGCGCAAGCCCGCCCGTTCGACCTTGCGGTACGTACCGTCGCGCACCTTGTCGAGCCGCGCGCGCAGGCGCTCCGCATGCTTGCGGTACAGCCCCTGCGAGAGGATTTTATAAACAACCCTTTCGCCGATGTCGCTGGTGGTCAGGGTGGCCAGCATCTTGCGGTCGGCCAGGCGCTGCGCCCGCTCATTTGATGTGGCGATGAAGCCCACGCGCAGGTTCGCCGCCAGGCTCTTGGAAAAGCCGCCCAGGTAAATCACGCGGCGCAGCTGGTCCAGCGCGGCCAGGCGCGTGGCCGGCTGCACCTCGCCGCCGGGATGCATGTCGCAATAGATATCGTCTTCGACGACGAGGAAATCGTGCTGCTCGGCCAGGCGCAGCACCTGGAACGCCTTGGCCGCCGACAGCGACGTCGAACTGGGATTATGCAGCACCGAGTTGATCACGTACAGCTTGGGTCGGTGCAGGGCCGCCAGCTCGGCCAGCACGGCGATATCGGGGCCGTCACCGAGGCGCGGGATGCCGATGACATTCACGCCCATGGCGGCAAAGGCGCCGAACATCAGCCAGTACGCGGGGTCGTCGACGAAAATGGTGTCGCCGGGACGGGCAAACTCGCGCGCCACCAGGTCCAGCGCCTGCATCACGCCCACCGTGGTGACGATCTGCTCGGGCGGGCAGGCGATTTCCAGCCCCGCCAGCTTCAGCTGCAATTGCTGGCGCAGCGGCAGGAAACCCTGCGGCGCGCCGTAACCGAGCAGCAAACTGCCGGGCTGGCGGCTGACGTCGCGCAAGGCGCGCGCCACGAGGTCGCCATCGAGCCATTCGGCGGGCAGCATGCCGGTGCCGGGCGCGGGAATGGCCGGCGTCTGGCGGAACATGTTACGGATCAGCCACACGACGTCCATCGGCTGCGCCGCTGCTTCCTGCGCGCCGGCGGGAGGCGCAGGCGTGTTCAGGGGCGAGCGCTCGCGCACGAAAAAGCCGGCGCCGCGCCGCGATTCCAGGTAGCCGCGCGCCACCAGCTTGTCGTAGCTGGCCACCACCGTGGCGCATGACACGTCCAGGCCGGCCGCGCACTGGCGGATCGACGGCATGCGCGCGCCGCCACGCAGCAACTTGTCATCGATGCGCGCCGCCAGCGAGCGCGCGATCTGGTCGATCAGGGTTTCGCCCGAGGCGCGCGACAGCAAAGGCAGGGACGGTGATGCGGGTGTATTGCTCATATGACCATTACAGTATGTGAAATTATGCGGAGAAGTGTATTTGTACTGTATTGCTATTGCGCTCTAGGATAGCAGTACCGGGCGTATTCATCCACATCTGCCCGCCTTTATTCCACACCACCCGCACCAGGACAGCCATGCCATCGCACGCCGCCACCTCCCCCAGCACCCTCCCCCGCCTCGGCGCCGACCGCAAAGGCCTGCTGCTGGGCTTGATCGCCGTCGCCCTTTTCAGCCTGACCCTGCCTTTCACGCGGCTGGCCGTGGCCGAACTCGATCCCACCTTTGTCGCCCTGGGCCGCGCCCTGGTGGCCGCCTGCCTGGCCTGCCTGTGGCTGTGGCGGCAGCGCGCGCCGCTGCCGCGCCGCGAACAGTGGCTGCCGCTGGCCCTGGTGTCGCTGGGCTGCGTGGTGGGTTTCCCGTGGCTGACGTCGATCGCCATGCGCAGCCTGCCCGCCTCGCATGGCGCCGTGCTCGTGGGCATTTTGCCGCTGGCCACCGCCGTGTTTGCCGTACTGCGCGGCAAGGAACGCCCCTCCCTTGGCTTCTGGCTGATGGCCCTGCTCGGCACGGCCCTGGTGGTGGCGTTCGCGCTGCGCCAGGGCGGCGGCAGCTTCCACGTGGCCGACTGGCTGATCTTTGCCGCCGTGCTGCTGGCCGCACTCGGCTATGCGGAAGGCGGACGCCTGGCGCAAGCCATGCCGGGCCAGCACGTGATTTCCTGGGCGCTGCTGCTGGCCGTGCCTTTTGTCTTGCCCGTGGTACTGTGGAGCGCGTGGCCCCAGCGCGCATTGATGGCGCAGGCCAGCGGCGCGGCGTGGCTGGGCTTTGCCTACATTTCCGTGTTTTCCATGTTTATCGGCTTCTTTTTCTGGTACCGGGGCATGGCGCTGGGCGGCGTGGCGCGCGTGGGACAGACACAGTTGCTGCAACCCTTCCTCACCTTGCTGGGCGCGGCCGTGCTGCTGCACGAGCCCCTGACGGGCGAAAGCCTGCTGTTTGCCGGCGCCGTGATCGCCGTGGTGGGCATAGGACGCAAGCTGAAATAAGGCGCCCTGACGCCCATTTGCAACGCCGTTGCGCGTGCGCATGGGCACGGCGGCGTGCAAGCCGTACAATACGGCAGCATCATGGCGGCACCTATCCGGCGCCGCTTGCGCACGCACCGCCACAAGCGGGCCAACAAATCCAGCCGGCGCAGCTCGGCATCTTCTGTGAGACTCGTATGAAAATTGAAAATCCGAATCCGATCCAATGGCGCTTTGCCGAACGCGCGGAACAGCTGCAAAGCTCGTTCATCCGCGAAATCCTGAAGATCACGCAGCGTCCCGAGATCATCTCGTTTGCCGGCGGCCTGCCCTCGCCCGCCACCTTCCCCGTGGAAGAAATGAAGACCGCCTTCGACAAGGTCCTGTCGAACAATGGCAGGGTGGCCCTGCAATACGGCCCGACCGACGGCTACCTGCCGCTGCGCCAGTGGATCGCCGACTCGCTCTCCGGCAATGGCAGCACCATCCTGCCGGAACAGGTGCTGATGACGTCCGGCTCGCAGCAGGCGCTGGACTTGCTGGGCAAGGTCCTGATCGACGAAGGCAGCAAGGTCCTGGTGGAAACCCCCAGCTACTTGGGCGCCCTGCAGGCGTTTTCCGTCTACCGTCCCGAATTCGTTTCCGTCGATACCGATGACGAAGGCCTGGTGCCGTCGTCGATCAACCCCGTCGCCGATGGCGCGCGCCTGCTGTACGCGCTGCCGAACTTCCAGAATCCGACGGGCCGCAGCCTGTCCGTGGCGCGCCGCGTGGAACTGGTGGAAACCTGCGCCCGCCACGGCCTGCCGCTGATCGAGGATGATCCGTACGGCGCCCTCAGCTACAGCGGCGAGCCGTATCCGAAGATGATCAACATGAATCCGGACGGCGTCATCTACATGGGCTCGTTCTCGAAAGTGCTCACGCCCGGCATCCGTCTCGGCTACGTGGTGGCGCCGATGCCGCTCGTGCGCCGCCTGGAACTGGCCAAGCAGGCGGCCGACCTGCATACGTCGCAGCTGACGCAGATGGTCGTGCATGAAGTGATCAAGGATGGCTTCCTGGACCGCCATATCCCCAGCATCCGCAGCCTGTACGGCAACCAGTGCCAGGCCATGCTGTCGGCGCTGGAAGAGCACTTCCCGGCCGGCGTCACGTGGACGAAGCCGGAAGGCGGCATGTTCATCTGGGTCACCCTGCCGAAACATATCGACGCGATGAAACTGCTCGATGAAGCCATCGCCAACAAGGTCGCCTTCGTGCCGGGCGCGCCGTTCTACGCCAACACGCCGGACACGCACACCCTGCGCCTGTCGTTCGTGACGGTGCCGCCGGAACGCATCCGCGAGGGTATCGCCATCCTCGGCAAACTGATCGCCGCAAAAATGTAACTCGCCTCTCCACGCCCCGCCTGCCGCGGGGCGTGTCTCTGCTGCCCCTGCGCGAAGGGCACGCGTCTTTTCCGCCCAAAAACCGCTTTCATGACAGCAATTGCGTGTATTTATTTTTAAAGATATCACAAAAATAATACTTTCATTGCTCGCGCAACATCGATTTTTCACCCAAAAAAATGGCGAGGCGGTATGATTTGACGGCTGTATCAGATTTGAATCCGGTCAGCATCACCGAAAGTGCAGCAAACGCAGGCAGCGCAGAGTACATCGAGAAGGCCGGGAGCAATGAGTTCAGGCAGTGTAGGGTATTCCCAGCGGCACGAAGCCGCCATTTTGATTGTCGATGATGCGCCGGCCAACCTTGAGCTGCTGCGCAAGCTGATGAGCGAACAGGGTTATCAAACCTATGTCGCCACGTCCGGCGAACGGGCCCTGGCGATCGCCCAGCGCGCCCAGCCCGACCTGATCCTGCTCGACGTGCTGATGCCGGACATGGACGGCATCGAAACGTGCCGCCGCCTCAAGCAGCACCCGCTGACGCAGCGTATCCCCGTCATCTTCATGAGCGCCAAGACGGAAACGGAAGACGTGGTGGCCGGCTTCGACTGCGGCGCCGTCGATTACATCAGCAAGCCCTTGCGCATGGCGGAAGTATGCGCGCGCGTGCGCGCCCAGCTGAAAATCCGCAGCAACAATGAAACCCAGCAGGAACAGGCCGAGCGCCTGCGCACCATCGTCAACAACATGGCCGAGGGCTTGCTGATCATCGAGGCCGATGGCCGCATCCAGTACACCAACCCCGCCTGCGACCAGTACCTGGGCTACCGCGAAAACGAACTGGCCGGGCGCTTCATCGGCGAGCTGCTCAGCCCCCTCGTGACGCAGGAATACCTCGATTATTTCGCCATGCATGCGGCCAATCCGGAAAAGGCGCACAACCACGGCACGCGCGAAGTGGCGATCCGCCACCGCAACGGCAAGGCGCTGAGCATGGACCTGACCCTGACGCCCATGTATCTGCGCCAGCCCCTGTATATCGGTCTGCTGCACGACATCACGCACCACAAGCAGTCGGAAGACGCGCTGCAGCGCGCCGCCTATCTCGACCCGCTGACGCAGATCGCCAACCGTCGGCATTTCGACAGCTTCCTGGAAAAAGAGTGGCAGCGCGCCGTGCGCGGCGGCGGCGCCCTGTCGCTGGTGGTGCTCGACGTCGACCACTTCAAGCTGTACAACGACAGCCTGGGCCACCCGGCCGGCGACAGCTGCCTGCAGCGGGTGGCGCAAGCCATCGCCGCCCACGCCAGCCGCTCCGGCGACCTGGCGGCACGCTACGGCGGCGAGGAATTCGTGCTGCTGTTCGCCGACACGGATGCCGACAGCGCCCTGCACCTGGCCGAAGCCATCCGCGCCGGCATCGAAGCGCTGCAACTGCCGCACCCGCGCTCAAGCACCTCGCCATGGATCACCGTCAGCATCGGCGTGGCCACCATCCGCCCGCACCAGCTGGACGACCGCGAAGCCCTCTTCGTCGCCGCCGACCGCGCCCTGTACGTGGCCAAGGAAGCGGGCCGCAACCAGGTCCGCGCCACCCACTCGGGCAGCACGGCCTGGGAAACGGTCAAGGCGCTGGTGTTACGTTAAGGCCTGAAATACAACGCAAGATACGGCGAACCGGGAGTAGGCCCACGTCAAAAAAAAAGGCACCCCGGGCCAAGCGGGCCTGAAAAATGTCGAGGGCAAGGCGCAGCGACGCAGACAGTACGCATGTACGGCAAGGAAGCTGCAACGCCGCCATCGGCATTTTCGCAGGCCCGCGTCTCCGGCCCGCCGTTCGTAAAACTGATCAGAACTTACGCGACACGCTCAACTTCGCATTACGTCCCACGCCGGTAACGGCTTCGCTCAGGTAGGGCATGTAATTGCGGTTGAAGACGTTGTCGACCGTCAGCCGCACTTCCACGCCACGCCACATGCCTTGCCGGCCATTCCACGACGCGAACACGGTATGCAAGGCATAGCCTTTCGATGGCGGCAGGCGGTAGACATTCCCCACCGGCAGCACGCGCTCCTGCTTCGCCACGAAGCGGCCCTGCCAGCCGATGCTGGCGCCCAGCTCGGGCATGCGCCAGCCCAGGCCCGCCATCAGTTTATCGGGCGCGATGGTCGACACGGCTTCGTCCCGGCCCCACGGGTCGCGCTGGGAACCGCTGCGCGTGCCGCGCTGCTTCGACAGCGAGGCGCTGGCGAACAGGCGCGGCGAGTTGTAATAGGACTCGACTTCCACGCCCTGCGTGCGGAAACCGGCCAGGTTGCGGTAGGACGACAGGGCCGGCGGCACCTTGCCCGATCCCGGCACATAGCCTTCGATCAGGATGCCCAGGCGCGGGCCGATATTGTCGCTGACGCGGTTCCGGTACGCCGTCAGGCGCAGCTGCACGTCGTCGCGCTCCATGAACACGTTCTGCCGGTGCAGCATGACGCCCGTGCGCACGGCCGTCACGCGCTCGACGGCCAGGTCGCGGCTGGTGGCCGGCGTCGATGAACCGAGCCTGGACGACACATAGTATTCGTTCGAATACATCTCGTCGATCGTGGGCGCGCGCCAGCTGCGGCTCAAGTCGCCGAACAAGGCCAGTGTGCTCGACGCCTTCCAGAACAGGCCCAGGCGGGGCGACCAGTCTTCGTGCGCCTTTTCGCTGAAGTCGTGGCCGGCCGCCGCCAGCGGGCTGTTGTAGCGTGGCGCCTTGTTCGGCACGCCCTCCAAAACGACGCGGTCGTGGCGCAGGGCCGCCGTCACCGTCACGTCGCCATACGTCATCGCATCCTGCAGATACAGGCCCGTGGTTTCCTGGCGCCCGGCCGGCATGTAGTAGGGCTGGAAGTAGCCATAGTTGTAGCTGGGGTCCTTCAGCGCCGTCGACGAGGGGTAGTACATCAAGGTGTCGCGCACGTTCTTGTGCCATTGCAGTCCCGTCAGCAGCACGTGCGACACGGCACCCGTCGCAAACACGCTTTCGTTGCGCACTTCGGCGATGCGGTCCACGTACGAAGCCCAGCTCTCGTTGCCCAGGGAGCCCAGGTAGGAACCGAGCGACGCCGATGGCAGGCGCTTGTCATGCTGGTCCGTGTGCGAATAGCCGGCGCTGGCCGTCAGCTTGATCCACGGATTGTTCTGCGGCGCGTACTGCCACTTCACGGAATACGTGTCGTCGTCCTGGTCGCGGTAGACGGCCTTGCGCTGCCACGCTTCTTCCAGTCCGTATTTTTTGATTTCCGCCTCGGTCGGCGTGGGCACGTCCTCGCCCATGGCGGCGAACGGACCCCAGCCCGAGCTGCCGCTCTTCATGGCCGTCAGGGTCAAGAGCTGCTCCGGCGTCAAGCGGATATTCAGCTTGGCCAGGCTCGATGGCGCGTCGATGGCGGAAAAGCGGAATGGCTTGCCATCGGGCTTGCGCAAATCGTCGGACTTGCGCTGCGTGGTAAAGGCCATCGCATCGAAGCGGCCATCTTCCGTGCGGCCATAGACGGCCACGGTGGCGTCGTTTTCTGCATTGTTCGAGTGGCGCGAATACTTGAGCATGGCGCCCACTTTCTCGCCCCCTTCCAGCAAGTCCTGCGCATCCTTGGTCTCGACCGTGATGACGCCGCCGAAGCCGCCATTGCCATACAAGCTCGTATGCGCGCCCTTGTTCACTTCGATCTGCTTGATCAGTTCCGGCTCGATGAAGATGGAACCCTGGCGGTATTTCTCGAAGCCCTTGGGCACGCCGTCGAGGATGACTTTCACGTCCTGCACTTTATTGAAGCCCCAGATATTCAAGCTTTGTCCGCTGGGGCGGGCCGTACCGGCCAGGTCCACGCCGGGCAAGGTGTCGAGCAGGGACGCGACATTGTCGGCCTGCTGGCGTTCGATGTCGGCGCTGTTGATGTAGGAACGGCCGGCCGTGCCGGCGCTGATGGCGTCGCCAAACACGCTGATGGCTGGCATCTGCATGGCGTCGGGCTTGTCGGTTTTGTCGGCTATCGCCGCCGCCCACGCGTGGCCGTGCGCGCCACCCAATGCCAGCGCCAGCGCGGCGGCCAGCGGGGTCAATCCATGTTTGCTGCTGCTCTTCATCGCTATCCTTGCCTGGGTTTGCTTGCTGCTCGATGCTTGTGGAATGAAAAAATGCAGGGGCAGAGGACAGCGGTGCACGATCAAGCGGCGGCGTTGAAGGAAGCGTTGCGGCGAAACTCTGCCCGCGCGGACACGCCACCGGCGCATGGCCGGCGGCGCACTGCAGTCACCGGGATAAGTTGCCTTAGTGAAATGCGGAACACATCATATATCGGATGCGAATGATTCGCAATACGATTTAATAAGCAGCTATTCCGGATAGCCGGTGATGTCGGCGATCTCGCGGTACAGGGGCTGCAGCCGCGCATACATCTTCTGGTACACGCGCCGGTACAGCTGCTCGTAGATCTTGCGGTGCTCGGGATGCGGATGGAATACCTTGCCCTTGCGCGTCATCGCCTGCACGGCGGCGGGGAAATCCGCGTGCCAGCCCAGACCCACGCTGGCGGCGATGGCCGCGCCCAGGCCCGAACTTTCATACACGTGGGCGCGCGCGGCCGGCAAGCCGAAGATGTCGGCCGTCAGCTGCATGGCGGCGTCGCTTTGCGAACCGCCGCCCGCGATGCGCAGCTCCGTGATGGCAATGCCGCTGCGCCGTTCGATGCGCTCCTTGCCTTCGCGCAGCGCATACGCGAGGCCTTCGAGGATGGCGCGGTAGATGTGGGCGCGCGTATGCACGTCGCCAAAACCGATCATGGCGCCCTTCGCTTCCGGGCCAGGCACCTTGATGCCGGGGCTCCAGTACGGCTGCAGCATCAGGCCCATGGAACCGGGCGGCACGGCGTCGACCAGCCGGTCGAACAGCGCTTCGGCGGACAGGCCCGTGCCATCTTCGGCCGCCGCCGCCCGTTCGCGGTCGCCGAACTGCTCCTTGAACCAGTTGACCATCCAGTAGCCGCGAAAGATCTGCACTTCCGTGCTGTAGGCCCCCGGCATGGCGGCCGGATACGGCGGAATGAAGCGCGTCACTTCCACGTACTTGCGGTTGGTGGTGTTGATGGTGGCCGTGGTGCCGTAGCTCAGGCACGCCACGTGCGGTTCGACGCAGCCGGCGCCCAGCACTTCGCACGCCTTGTCGGCGGCCGCCGCCAGCAGGGGCGTGCCTTCCAGAATGCCCGTCGCGGCGGCGGCCGATGCCGTGATGGCGCCCATGCGCGTGCCCGGCGTTACCAGCTCGGGCAGCATGGACGGCTTGATCGCCAGCGCCTGCCACTTCCAGTCGAAGCGCCCGGCCCACGCATGGCGCTTGTAGTCGAACGGGATGTACGCCACTTGCGAGCCCGTCGAATCGATGTATTTTCCGCAGAGGCGGTGGTTCAAAAAGCCCGACAGCAGCAGGAATTTATGCGTGCGGCGCCAGATGTCGGGCTGGTGCGCGCTGATCCAGTTGATCTCGGCCTCGCGGCGGAAGTACCTAATCGTGCCATCGAGGCGCGTGGCGCGGAAGGCGGCGCGCCACCATGGCGCCAACGGAGGGATGTCGCGCGTGCTGCGCTGGTCCAGCCAGGTGATCGCGGGCCGCAACGGTGCGCCATGTTCATCCACGTTGACGACCGTGCCGCGCTGCGTCGTCACGGCCACGCCTGCCACCGAGGATTTACTGATGTCCGTGCCGCGCCACAGCTGCTGGCACGCTGCGCACACGGCTTGCCAGTAGCCGTCGGCGTCATGCTCGGCCCAGCCGGGGTGATCGGAATAGTATGCTTCGAGGAACACTTGCGCCTTCGCCGCCAGATTGCCATCGCGGTCGAACAGCAGCGCGCGCACGCTTTGCGTGCCATTGTCGATGGCAAGGATATACGGGCCGTCGCCCGCCAAGGAGGCCATGGCTTATGCCAGGCTGGCCAGCGCGGCGCGCAGCGCGGCCAGCAGCGCCTGCGGATCTTTTTCCGGCCGGGCGCTGAAGACGGGCGCTTCCCAGTCCTGCCCCCGCACGGCCACCACGCGCAAGCGTCCCTGTTCATCCCAGGCCGGATACCAGCCCACGTCGACGATGTCGCCATTCGCGCACGTGATTTGCAGCAGGTCTTCGCCCAGGTCGTCGACGAGGACGTCCACGCTCTGGCGCAAGTCCAGCGGCGACAGGCTGTCGTAGGTGATGCGCGCGTCGCCCAGCTCCAGGGGGTGGCCAAACAGGATGGTCTCGATGATGCTCTCCTTATTTTTATGATTTTCAATCGCCCTGCGGCACGCTGTAATGGCGACGCCACAGGGCCAGGTAGCGCTGCTGTTCTTCTTCCCAGCGCGCATCGTCCCAGCCCAGTTCACGCTGGCAGATGGCGCGCAGGCGCGGCATGATAGCAAGCCCACCGCCTGCCAGCTGCAAACCGAGGCGCGTGCGCCGCAGCAGCAAGTCGTCCAGGTGTTGCACGTCTTCCATGCGCGCGCCCCAGCGCAGCTGCGCCCACAGGGTCTGCGTGCCGGGAATCGGCGCCAGTTCGCCGTCCTGCGCCGCATCGCACAGCGCCTGCGCCCCCGCGCCATGACGGCCCAGTAGCCGTTCGCGCTGTTCGGCATCGAGCGCCAGGGCCTTGCCGGACAAGGGCGGCGTCGTGTCGAAAATCGGCAAGGGCCGCAGATCCGCCTGCCAGCCCGGCAGCAGCGGCGCGGCGCGGCGCAATGCGTCGAGGGCGATCACGCGAAACGTCGTCAGCTTGCCGCCCGCCACCGTCAGCAAGCCGTTTTCCAGCCATAGCGCATGTTCGCGCGCTTCCTTCGACGGGTCAAGCTGGCCGCTGCCGATCACGGGACGCACGCCGGCAAACGTGGCCAGCACATCGCCTTCGCCCAGCGCCAGCTGCGGGAACTGCCACCGCAAGGCGGCCAGCAGATAAGCGAGTTCGCCGCGCGTGATGGCCGGCTCCACGTCCAGGCTGGCGCCATGGTCGACATCGGTGGTGCCCACGAGGGTCACGCCTTCCCACGGATACGCAAACACGGGGCGGCCATCGCTCGGGTGCATCAGGCTGACGGCTTGCGCCAGCGGCAGCCGCCAGGCGGGCAGCAGCAGATGGCTGCCGCGCAGGGGCCGCAGTTTCGGCGTTTCTCCCACTTGCCCCCGCAAGGCGTCGGCCCAGGCGCCCGTGGCGCTGATCACCAGGCGCGCGCGCACGGTGAATGCCGTGCCATCGAGCGCATCGTTCAAGGTGGCGCCGGCGACCTTGCCACCGTCGCGCAGCAAGGACGCCACGCCCAGGTAATTGACGGCCACGCCGCCATGGCGGCGCGCTTCCTGCAGCACGCGCAGCACCAGACGCGCATCGTCCGTCTTCGCGTCCTGGTACAGCATGCCGCCCTGCAGGCCGTCGCGCCGGATGTGCGGCGCCAGCATGGCAAAGTCAGACGCATCGACATAGCGGCGCGCGCGCCGGCCCGCCATCACGTCGTAGATGGCCAGCCCCAGCATGAACTGGCGCCGCCCCGGCTTCCTGCCAAGGTAATCGCCAAAGGCAAAGCCTTGCGGCTCGACCAGCCCGGCTGCATCCGTCAGCAAGGCTTGCCGCTCATGCACCGATTCGCGCGTCATGCCGAACTGGCCCTGCTTCAGGTAGCGCAAGCCGCCGTGCACGAGCTTCGATGAGCGGCTCGACGTGCCCCAGGCGAAATCGCGCTGCTCCACCAGCAGGGCCGTCAAGCCGCGCCGCGCCGCTTCGAGCAGGATGCCGGCGCCCGTGATGCCGCCGCCGACGACCAGCACGTCCCACTCGCGCGCCAGGATGCCGGGCAAATCCGCCCTGTTCACAATCCGATTCCCGCGTCAGGCAGCAGTTTGCCCGGGTTCATCATGCCCTGCGGGTCGAACTGGCGCACCAGCGCGCGCATGGCGGCGATGCCCAGTTCTCCCTTTTCGGCCACCAGCCACGGCGCGTGGTCCGTGCCCACGCCATGCTGGTGGCTGATGGTGCCGCCGTTGGCGACGATGGCGGCGCCGGCCGCGCGTTTCAAGGTACGCCAGCGCGCCATGTTGTCCTCGTACGTGGACGCCAGCCGGTAGACATAGGTCGTGTAGACGCTGGCGCCCTGCGCATACACGTGCGACAGATGCGTGTACGCGTGCACCTGCTCGCCATGCGCGGCCAGCGCATTGGCGCCCGCCTGCTCGAGCGCCGCCATCATCGGTGCCACGCGGGGCCAGTCGACGGCCGTTTCCACCGTGTCGATCACGTAGCCGTGTTCCCACGCGCCATTGCGCAGGTAGACGTTGCGAAAGCGCCCCTGCTTCCATTTATCGCCCATGTGGCGTCCCACGTGCACGCCGCCGTGCCGCCGCGCCAGCGCCAGGGCGCCGCGCAGGGCCGCGCGGGCCGGTTTTTCTTCTCCGCTGACGCCCAGCATCAGCATGCACTTGCCGTCGCCGCAGCCACGCAACGACAAATAGCGCTCCAGCAATCCCACCAGTTTTTTGTGCCCTGCCAGGGTCAGCATGGTTTGCGTTTCGACCGCGTTCGACAGGCGCAGCATGCACAGGGGCAGGCGCGACTGGGCCAGCGCCCGCACGGCCGCCTGCGCCTGGCCCCAGTGCGCAAAGAACACGGCGTGGAATGCTTCATAGGGCGGCAGCGGCGAGACGCGCACCGTCGCCTGCGTCAGGATGCCCAGCCGCCCTTCGGAGCCGAGCACCATTTCACGCAGGTCGATGCCGGCCGCCGACGCGGGAAACGTGGGGATGCGCAAGGTGCCGGCCGGCGTTTCCACCTCGCCGCCCGCGAACAGCTGCTCGATGCGGCCATAACGCAACGATTGCTGGCCCGACGAGCGCGTGGCGATCCAGCCGCCCAGGGTCGAATACTCGAACGACTGCGGATAATGGCCCAGGGTGTAGCCGTGTGCGCGCAGTTGCGCTTCCAGGTCGGGGCCATATACGCCCGCGCCGAACGTGGCCAGCTGCGCTTCGCGGTCCAGGTGACCCAGCGCGCACAAGCGTACGAGGCTGACCGACAGCACGGGACGCGGCCCCGCCGCCACCGTCAAATGCCCGGCCACGCTGGTGCCGCCGCCGTGCGGGATGACGGCCACGCAGGCCTGGCGCGCATATGCAAGCAGCTGGCGCACCTGCAGCGCGCTGTCGGGAAAGGCCACGCCATCGGGCACCGCGCCGATGCGGCCATGGCGCAATTTGAACCAGTCGGGCAGGCTTTGGCCGAGCGCATGGCGCACGCGCGTGGCGGGCGTGGTGTCGATCAGCGGATGCGGCGCCAGGCGCGAGGCGGGCACCTGCGCGCAGGCGTCGTCGAAGGTGGCATCGACGACGCCGCTGCCCGGCCCCAGGCGCTCGCGCAGAAACGCCAGCGCGTCCCCGCTCAGCGCATACGTGATGCCGTCATCTCCCCAGCCATTCCAGCGTTGCATCGATATCCCCTGTGTCCGGCCAGTTGCGCGCCACGGCGGCTTGCTATACTGTTCCTGCCTGATTTTCTTGCTAGATCAATAGCATATGCCGCCACAGACGAAGGGTATTGGTTTTTCATGACAATCGCATTGTTCCATCATGACAAGCACTGAAGGCCGGGTCGCCGGCGCCTATCTGCTGCCGCTGCTGGAAGCGGCCGGCGCGCACGGCATCGATGGCGTCACCCTGGCGCAAGCGGCCGGCGTGGCGCCGCACAGCCTGGAAGCGTCCACGCCCGGCCTGGCCGCGCGCGACTACGTGCGCCTGCTCGATGCGGGCGCGCTGCTGGCGGGCGACGCGCATTTCGGCCTGCACGTGGGCCAGCGGGTGCGCATGGGCACGTACAGCGCGTACGGCTTGATACTGCTCAGTTGCAGCAACGTGGGCCAGGTGCTGGAACAGACGGCCCGCTATGAACGGCTGGCGCACGACCTGGGTCAGTCGGCCCTGCAGCGCGATGGCGCCGTCGCGCATTACCGCTGGACCAGCAACTACCCGGGCGCCAGCCGGCACTTGGTCGACAGCGTCTTTGCCGGCGTCAAAGTCAGCGGCGACTGGCTGGCCGGCATGCCGCTGCCGCCGGCCCGGCTGGCATTTACCCACGATGGCGGCGGCGAGCTGCTGCGCCACGCGGCCCACCGCGACGAATACGTGCGCGTGCTGGGCAGCCTGCCCGCCTTCAACGCCTCCGCCAACACGGCCACCTTCAACGCGCAATTGCTGGACTGGCCCGTGCCGAACGCCGACGTCAGCCTGTACCCCGTGCTGTGCCAGCATGCGGAACAATTGCTGGCACAGCGCGAGGCGGCAATGCCGACGGGCGACGCCATCGACGCGCAAGTGCACGCGGCCATCGTGGCGGGCTTGCGCCAGGGTTCGGCGCGGCTGGCGACCGTTGCCGCCGCGCTGGCGATGACGCCGCGCACCTTGCAGCGCAAGCTGGCCGACGCGGGCACGAGCTTCCAGGCCCTGCTGGACCAGGCCCGGTACGGCCTGGCGCGCGATTATCTGCGCGAGCCGGATTTGTCGTTGGTCGACATCGCCTTCCTGCTCGGCTACCAGGAGCAAAGCGCGTTCAACCACGCGTTTCGCACTTGGGCGGGCACCAATCCCGGCGCCTGGCGGCTACAGGAAATCCTTGAGCGGCAGCAAACCCCATAGAGGTGCGCGGGGCATGCGCGAGCCGTTTTCTCGCTATACTGGCATAGTCAGGTTTTCCACGATCACTCCAACCCGCAATGCAAAGGATTAATATGCAACTCAAAGACAAAGTCGCACTGATTACCGGCGCCGCCAGTGGTATCGGCAAGGAAATGGCTATTGAATACGCGAAACAGGGCGCCAAGGTCGTCATCGCCGACCTGGCCCTGGAAGCGGCCAGCAAGGCGGCCGAGGAAATCAAGCAATCGGGCGGCCAGGCGTTTGCCGTCGCCATGGATGTCTCCAGCGAAGAGCAAGTCGACAAGGGCGTGGCCGATGCCGTGGCCCACTTCGGCGGCATCGACGTCCTGATCAGCAACGCGGGCATCCAGATCATCAGCCCCGTCGTCGACTACCCGTTCGAGCAATGGAAAAAGATGCTGGCCATTCACATGGACGGCGCCTTCCTCACCACGCGCGCCTGCATGCGCGAAATGATCAAGGCCGGCCGCGGCGGTGCCATCATCTACATGGGTTCCGTGCACTCGCACGAAGGCTCGCCGTTCAAGAGCGCCTACGTGGCCGCCAAGCACGGCTTGCTGGGCCTGGCCAAGGTCGTGGCCAAGGAAGGCGCGAAGGACGGCATCCGCGCCAACGTCATCTGCCCCGGCTTCGTGCGCACGCCGCTGGTCGACAAGCAAATTCCCGAACAGGCGGCACAACTGAAGATCAGCGAAGAAGACGTGATCAAGAAAGTGATGCTGAAAGACACGATTGACGGCGAATTCACCACCACGCAGGACGTGGCGCAAACGGCCATCTTCCTGGCGGCATTCCCGTCGACGGCACTGAGCGGCCAGTCCATCGTCGTCAGCCACGGCTGGCACATGCAATAAACAGGTAACGCATCCGGCAGGCGGCGCCGTCCGCCTGCATCACCGCATCTGAAAGTTCCCAATTGCAAGACAACACTTACCGCCACCCGCGCGCGGGCTGGCAGGGGCGATTGTTTGCCGCGTTCGCCAATTGCACGCGTTTTGCCAAGGTGCGCCAGGCCGTCATGTCGCGCCTGCCCTTCCTGACACTGCACAGCGACGTGCGCGACGTCGTCTACGTGAGCTGGCTGGTCGATGCCGAGGCCGCGCAGCGGCTGCTGCCTGCGGGCGTGCCCCTGTGGCAGCGCGGCGGCAAGACGCCATTTACCGTGCTGACCTACCGCCACGGGCATTTCGGCCCGGCCCTGCTCGGTCCCTTACGCAAGCTGCTGCCGTCTCCGCTGCAAAGCAACTGGCGCTTGTACGTGGACCACGCGCCGCCGGGCGCACCGGCCGTACCCTGCGTGTATTTCTTGAAAAACATCATGGACAGCCTGCCCCATGCGCTGGGCACGCGGCTGTTCAGCGACATCCTGCCGACCCACCTGGCCGCCGGTATGACGCATGAGGTGACGGCCACGCAAGCCGGTTGCAGCATTGCCAGCGGCGCCGGCAGCGCCCCGCCGCTGGACGTGCAGGCGGACATCGCGGCGGAGCGTGGCCTCGATGCCGACTGGCAGCAACTGTTCGGCAACTGGAAAGACGCCGTCGCCTTCCTCGCCTGCCAGGATGCGGCCATCGCCCACGTGCCGCGAAACGGCAAGCTGGTCTTTGGCGAAATCGACTTGCCCGTTGATGTGGGTCAAGTGCAAGCGCTGACGGCCTTGCGCGCCGACTGCGGCTTGCTGGCGCAACTGCCGCCCGTCTCTACGCCGTTCGCCTTTCTCGTGCCCGAGGTTGCCTTCAAGGCGCTGTCAGAGCGCCTGCTGTAGCGCGGCGGCGCTCGGGTGGCGCGCGCAGGGGCGTGGCCGGGCCGCCGCGCCGCCGTTCCAGCTTGAACAGCGCCATCGCCTGCTCCAACTGCAGAGTCTGGTCTTGCAGCGAAGCGGACGCGGCCGCCGATTCTTCCACGAGCGCCGCGTTCTGCTGCGTCACTTCATCCATTTGCGTGACGGCCATGTTCACCTGGCCGATGCCGTGGCTTTGCTCGCGCGAAGCCGAGGCGATCTCTTCCATGATGCCGTGCACGCCCTGCACGGCGCCCAGCATCTCGGCGCTGCTGGCGCCCGCCTGCTGCGCCAGCTTCGCGCCCGCCTCCACCTGCGTCAACGACGCCGTGATCAATTGCTTGATTTCCGTGGCGGCCGCCGCGCTGCGGTGCGCCAGGCTGCGCACTTCTCCCGCCACCACGGCAAAACCGCGTCCCTGGTCGCCCGCCCGCGCCGCTTCCACGGCCGCGTTCAGGGCGAGGATATTCGTCTGGAAGGCGATGCCTTCGATAATGCCCGTAATGTCGCCGATCTTCTTCGACGAGGCGTTAATGTCCGCCATCATCGTCACCATCTGGCCGACGAGTTCGCCGCCGCGCCCGGCCAGGCCGTGGACCTTGCCCGCCATGTCGCTGGCCTGCACGGCGTTGCCGCTGTTTTGCTGCACCGTGGCCGCCAGTTGCTCCATGCTCGACGCCGTCTGCTGCAGGGCCGACGCCTGCGCTTCCGTGCGGCCCGACAAGTCCATATTGCCGGCGGCAATTTCCTGGCTGGCCATGCTGATACGCAGGAAATTGCCGCGCACATCGCCGACGATGGAGTGCAAGTTCACGCGCAACTGGCGCAGGGAGCGCAGCAGCTGGCCCATCTCGTCGCGCCGCGTCGTGTCGAGTTCGCCCGTCAGGTCGCCGCCCGCCATCACGTCGCAGGCCTGGCGCGCCCGTTGCAACGGTTGCAGCACGGCGCGGTGCAAGCTGTGCCAGAAATACAGGGTCGCGCACAAGGCCAGCACGGACAAGCCCGTCAGCCAGCCCTGGGCCGCAACCGGCAGCACGCCAGCATTCCACGCCAGTTGCAGCAGCAATACCAGGCTCAACAAGCCCAGGTTCCAGCCGATGCGCTTGCCCAGCGGCAGGTCGCGCAAGCTCGCCAGCCTGGCCAGCAAGCCCGTGCGCACGGCCGCGCCCTGGCTGATGACGATGCCGTCCGCCTGCCCCGCCTTGATGCGCGCGTACAGGGCGGACGCCTGCGCCACCTGCTGGCGCGTGGGCTTGGTGCGCACGGACATGTAGCCGACGGCCACGCCGTCCTCCACCACGGGCGTGACGTTCGCCAGCACCCAGTAATAATCGCCATTCTTGCAGCGGTTTTTCACCATGCCGCTCCACGAACGCCCCGAGCGGATGGTGGCCCAGAAATCGGCGAACGCTTCGACCGGCATGTCCGGATGACGGAGGATGTTTTGCGGCGCACCGATCAATTCTTCCGCGCTGTAACCGCTGACGGCGATGAAATACGGGTTGGCATAGGTGATATTGCCTTGCAAGTCGGTAGTCGAGACGATCGTCTCGGTATCGCTCAGGTTGATTTCGGTATCGCTGACGGGAAGATTGAGTCGCATGGTGACATCCTCAGAAGTAGCCCGTACGGTGACGGGTATGCGGACAAGGAACGGCTGCCAGTCAGAAAAGCGGGCACGGCACTGGCACCATTATTTTAATATTTTATTATTAATAAACTGCAACTTATTACGACCTGTACACCGTCAAGCCATCGCGGCTTCACCGGCCCAGTAACGGTCGACGTCCTGCAGGCGCCACTGGGCAGCGCTTTCCGTGGAAATAATGCGTTCCAGGCAAGCCGGGGCGGCCAGGTCGATGTCGGTCGGGGCGATGCAGGTTCCGGCGCGGATGGAAAAAAAGACGCGCACGGTGGGCAAGGTCAGCGGCTTGCCCGGCGTCTGCCCCACCACCACGGCCAGGCGTTCCGACCGCAGCCGCACGAGGGTGCCCTGCGGATAGATGCCCAGGCATTTGACGAAGGCGGCGAACAATTGTGCGTCCAGATGCCCGCCACGCCAGGCGGCCATGCGGCGCAGCGACTCGGCCGGGCACCAGCCCTGCTTGTACGGTCGGTTCGACGTGATCGCGTCGTACACATCGCAAATCGCGCCCATGCGCGCATACACGCTGATTTCCTCGCCGCACAAACCCTCGGGATAGCCGCTGCCATCGAGTTTTTCATGGTGGTGCCGGCACACGTCGAGCACCACCGGATCGATCTCGCCCACCTCTTGTAACATCCGGTGGCCGGCCGCCGGATGGGCGCGCACGGAGGAAAATTCCTCTTCGCTCAAGCTGCCCGGCTTGTTGAGGATGGCGGACGGCACGGCCATCTTGCCTATATCGTGCAGCAAGCCGGCCAGGCCGGCCGAGCGCACCTGCCCGGGCGCCAGGCCCGCTTCCGCGGCCAGCGCCGTCATCAGCGCACACACGGCCACCGAATGCATATACGTGTAGTTGTCGGCGGTTTTCAGGCGCGCCAGACCCAGCAGCACACTGCCGCCGCGCAGCACCGTGGCCGCGATATCGTCGACCAGTTCGTAAGCCTGCCCCACGGACAAGGCCTTGCCCATGCGCACCTCGTCAAACATGGTCCGCACGGCCTCGCGCGAACGTTCCAGCACACGCCGGGCGTGCGCCACTTCCTCGTCGCGCGAGAGAGACGGGCGAGCCTCAGCGACGGCAACGGGCGCGGGCGTGACATCGGCGGCTGGCGGCGCCACGGCAGCGGATGATGCGCATGCCGGAGCCGCTTGCGCCTGCGCCAGCCCGCGCGACGTGTCGATCCACACCTCGCAAAGACGTGCCGTACGGATACGTTCCAGGTCGGCCGGCGACTTGAGCAGGAAGGAGCGCGTCCAGAACGGGTTATCGAGCCAGGAACGGCCCAAACGCTCGACATACATTCCCAGTACCAGTTCGCTACTCGTTATTTTTTTCAGCACGACGGTTCTCCAGACAGTCAGATCGCGGCATTTACTTGCGCATTATCAATATAATACGCTCAAAAATAACGATTAAAATAAATAAATCAGTTTATATGGCAAAATCGCAACAAATGCAAAGAAACTCACCAATTCTATCAATTTAACGAAAATTGAATGAGAATTGACAAATATATCAATTCAACCATATTGACTGGCTTGGCTGGTCTGCCTACTGCGGATGAGGGTGTGCCTGCCTGCCGGCGGCCATGTGGGCCGCCGCACAGGCTTGATGCGCGGGAGGGGTGCTGTGAAGGAGTATCGGTGGATGCGCGAGCGGCCTGGCGGCCGCCGGCTTAGCGGGGCACGTAGCGCCAGCCGCCGTTCTCGAGCATGAAGGTCAGTTCCGTCTTGATGGCTTCCGGGCGGCTCGGCACGCTCAATTCCGTATCGCATACGAGGTAACCCGTCTTGCGCTTGACGTCGCACTCGTTGACGGCCTTGACCTGCATGGTGCTCTGCGCTTCCTGCATCTGCACGTCCTTGGCCGCTTCCGGATTGCGCGCCACTTCTTCCTTGGCCCACGCGCGTATCATCGCTTGCGCCTCGGCCGGCGACGGTCCAGCGAACTTGGCGTTCTTGCGTTCGACGCCGACCCAGGTATCGCCCTCGTTACGCAGGGGCAGTACATTAAAGGCATCGCGCATGCCGGCGCTCATGCCCACCAGGCACACCACTTCGCCCGGCACTTCCTGCGACTCCTGGCAACCGGCCAGGCTGGTGACCTTGATGACGAACGGCATGCTCGACTGCGTCTTCGCTTGTGTCTTGGCCACGCCCGCCTGCACGGCGGCCTGGATTTGTTCGAGTGTCGGCATGGTGGCCGCCTGGGCCGGCAGGGCGGCGAACAGGGCGGCGGCGGTCAGGGCGAAAGAGGTCAGGCGCATGGGTATCGGGAGTAGTGATCAAAGGCGGGCAGTCTAGCACTTCGCATAAAAACAGTTGTTTCTGTAGAGACATCTAGCCGGCATCGGGCGCGAGGAAGGCGCCGCCCGCGTCCGCCTGTCCGCGCAGGCGCAAGCCGATGGCGCGCAGCATCTTGACCAGTTCGCGCAAGCGCAGGCCTTCGTCCGTCAGCTGGTATTCCACCTTGACGGGCACTTCCGCGTAGATCGTACGCGTCAGCAAGCCCGCTTCTTCCAGCGCGCGCAAGTCCAGGGTCAGCATGCGCTGCGAGATATTCGGCACGGCGCGGCGAATTTCACTGAAGCGCTTCGGCCCCGCCATCAGATAGCTGAGCAACACCACTCGCCAGCGCCCGCCCAGCAAGCGCATCGCCTCTTCCACGGCGCAGCCGGAGACATTGTCTTTCATTGTTCGCTTCCAACCTGGTATAAAAAATGTACCTATACCACATTATTCTGCCTTCTTCCAAATAGTAACCATCACGATTAGACTGCCCTTCCCTCACCTCAATGGAGTTTCGACTTGGAAACCACCCTGATCTACAGCGTGCCGTTCGGCTGCTCGTTTGCCGCCATCGCCGCCCTCGAATGGAGCGGCTTGCCGTATCGTTTGGCCCGCGTGGAAGCGCGCGACCCGGCCAGCAAGCGGCATCCGGCCTTTCTCGCCATCAATCCCCTGAGCCAGACGCCGGCCCTGCTCACGCACACCGGTGCGCCGCTGCTGGAAAGCATGGCGATCCTGCTGCACCTGGCCGCCCGCGCACCAGGCAGCAACCTGGGTTTTGCGCAAGGCACGCCGGAATATGATCGCCTCAACAGCGTGCTGTCCTTTTTGCACACGACGTTTCACGCGGCCTTCATGCCCGCCTTCCAGGCCGCGCGCGCGGTGCCGGAAGATGCGCGCGCGGGCGTCTGGCGCGAGATGGCCGTCGAGAAAGTGAACAAAAGCCTGGCCCACTTGGAGCGCCTGCTTGCTGGCCGCGCCTGGCTCGTATCGGACACGGCACCGACCATCGCCAACGCCTACCTGGCCGCCACGGCGCGCTGGGCCGAACCGCTGCAGCTGGCCAGCCTGGCCGATTATCCGAACACGGCGCGCGTGCTGGCGGCGCTGGAACTAGACCCCGGCATCCGCTTTGCCCACGCCATCGAAGACGGCGTGCCGGCCGCCAGCCGGGGCGGTTTCCTCGGCCACGTGGCGCTCGACCAACTGGCGCAAAACGCCGGCTAACCGGCGGTCAACTCCCGCAGCAGGTGCATCTTTATTGCTATGATGTCGGGCTGCCGGCGGTACAGCCGGCCACGTCAATACCATATCGATAACGTCGCAATATAAAACGGGAGTTTGAATGAGTTTACGTCTGCTGCTCTTGGGAGCATTCAGTGCCGCCATGGCCACCACTGCCGCCGTGCCGGCCTTGGCCGCGCCGCGCGGTTTCACCGTGGAAGACATGGTGGCCATGGAACGTGTGGGCAGCCCCGTGCTGTCGCCGGACGCCACGCGCGTCGTCTACACGGTGCGCACCACCAACCTGGACAAGAACCGTGGCAACACGCAGCTGTGGATGATCGACCTGCGCGCGCCGAATGCGGCGCCGCGCCAGCTCACGCGCGGCGATGCCAGCGCAAGCGACCCGCAATGGTCGCCGAACGGCGACGCCATCTACTTCCTGTCCGGCCGCTCCGGTTCCTCGCAAGTGTGGCAGCTGCCCCTGAATGGCGGCGAAGCGGCCAAGGTCACCGACCTGGCGCTGGACGTCGACACCTACCGTCTGTCGCCGCAGGGCGACCGCCTGGCCTTCAGCATGGGCGTCTTCCTCGATTGCGCGGACCTCGCCTGCACGAAAAAGCGCCTCGATGAAAAAACGAAAAACAAGGCGAGCGGCATGGTCTACGACCAGATGTTCGTGCGCCACTGGGATACCTGGGCCGACGGCCGCCGCAACGCACTGTACTCGGCGCCGATCGACGCCACCGGCAAGGTCAGCGCCGCGCCCGTCAGCCTGAGCGGCACCCTCGACGGCGACGCGCCATCGAAACCGTTCGGCGACAACGGCGAATACCACTTCAGCCCGGATGGCAAGACCGTGGCCTTCTCCGTGCGCGTGGCCGGCCGCACGGAATCGTGGTCGACCAACTTCGACGTCTACACGATTCCCGCCACCGGCGGCCAGGCGCCGCGCAATCTCACGGCCGACAACCCGGCCTGGGACGCGAAAGCGACCTACTCGCCCGATGGCCGCACCCTGGCCTATATCGCCATGACCAAGCCGGGCTTCGAAGCGGACCGTTTTCACCTGGTGCTGATGGATGTCGCCACGGGCAAGAAACGCACCGTGGCCGACGACTGGGACCGTTCCGTGGCTGACTTCCGCTGGACGCCGGATGGCAAGGCCTTCCTCGTCACCGCCGATGACGTGGGCCAGCATCGTCTGTTCCACATCGACGCGGCCAGCGGCAAGGTCGCTGCGCTGACGGGCAAGGGCGCCGTGGGCGACTTCGACGTGCGCGGCAATACCATCGTGCTGGCGCAAGCCAACCTGGCATCGGGCGCGCAGCTGTACACGCGCAAACTCGACGCGAAGTCGGAAAATGCGCCGATGGTGCAGCTGACGAAACAGAATGCGGCAGCCCTGGCCGACGTGCGCTTCGGCGAATATGAACAGTTCTCGTTCGCCGGCGCGAATGGCGAAACCGTCTACGGCCACGTCATGAAGCCGTGGAATGCCAAGGCCGGCGAAAAATATCCAATCGCCTTTTTGGTGCATGGCGGCCCGCAAGGCAGCTTCGGCAACAGCTGGAGCTACCGCTGGAATCCGCAAGTGTATGCGGGCGCCGGCTACGCCACCGTCTTCATCGACTTCCACGGCTCGACCGGCTATGGCCAGAAGTTCACGGACTCCATCAGCGGCGACTGGGGCGGCAAGCCGCTGGTCGACTTGCAGAAGGGCCTGGAAGCGGCCACCAAGAAGTTCCCATGGCTGGACCGCGAACGCAGCTGCGCGCTGGGCGCGTCGTACGGCGGCTACATGATGAACTGGATCGCCGGTAACTGGCCGGACGGCTTCAAATGCCTGGTCAACCACGACGGCGTGTTCGACAACCGCGGCATGGCTTACGCGACGGAAGAACTGTGGTTCACGGAATGGGAAAATGGCGGCACCTACTACGACGCGCCGGCCAAGCACGAGCAGTTCAACCCCGTCAACTACGTGAAAAACTGGAAGACGCCGATGCTGGTGGTCCAGGGCGACCTCGATTTCCGCATCCCCACAGCACAAGGCCTGGGCACCTTCACGGCGCTGCAGCGCCAGGGCATCCCGAGCAAGCTGCTGGTCTTCCCGGACGAAAACCACTGGGTGCTGAAACCGGCCAATTCGCTGCTGTGGCATCACACCGTTTTGGATTGGTTGAATACCTACACGAAGAAGTAAACCCAAGCGAAAGGGCTGGGGTCGGACCCTCAGGGTCCGACCCCGGTATTTCGCCTTCAGGGGTTAAAAAAGCCGCGCGGTGCAGAGATGCACCGCGCGGCTTTTTATCGTGCAAGTGGATGGTAGGTCGGATTAGCGGCGCGCAGCGCCGCGTAATCCGACACAGCAGCACATCAATACGTATTAAGCGCCTTGGCAAACTTCACGATCCACAAGCGGCTTGGACGTTCGCGGTCGTCGCCGCGCGCCACGCGGATGGTGTTGGCGGCGTTGCAGCCGGCGGTGCTGCTCGTGACGATGGTGCCGTTGGCGTCGACCGTGCACTTGGTCACGTCGGCGCCATCGACTTCCACGCCATTCGCGTCAAAGACCTTGGTTTTCAGGCCGAAGTCATTGTCGTTGGCCAGCGCGATGGTCGAGTCGTCGATCAGGGTCAGGCCTTCCGCTTTTTCCGCCGCCCAGCCGATGGCGTTCAAGTCCAGCAGCAGGGTTTTCTTCAGCGGCGTGACGGCGGCCCAGTCGGCGCCATTGACGGCCGCGCCGCCCATGCTGCTTTTTTCCAGGTCCGACGTGGTCGCGTTGAAGGCGGCGGCCGCAATATCGGTGGCACCCTTCAATTCGACCAGCATCAGTTTGTTGAACACCTTGCCCGACGGCGCGGCGCCCTGCTCGATGACGAGGAACTTGCCGCCGCCCAGCGCCACCATGTCGCCCAGCTTGGCGTTGCCCGTGCGGCCATCCTGGTAGTCGGCCGCATTGAGCGGGTACGCAAACATCTTGCCGCTGGTGCCCGTCGTCGGATCGAATTCGATCCAGCGCGTGAAGCGGGCGAAGCGCTCGACCTGTTCATTCTTCTTCGTCACCGAATACGGCGCCGTGCCGTCGGACAGGGGGCTTTGCAGGAAGGCGTACAGCTTGTCGTTGCTCGTGTCCAGGGTCATGCCTTCCATGCCGCGGTTGGCGCGGCGCTTGGCGAACAGCGCCGGCAAGCCCTTGCCCGGCTCGTACCTGGCCTGGATGATGCCCGTGGCCGCATCGATCTTGACGATGAACGGGCCGTATTCATCGGACACCCACAGCGCATTGCGCTTGGCATCGACGACGATGGCTTCCGAATCGAGACCGCCCGCGTTGAAGACGGCCTTGCCGCTTGCGTCGAACTTCATCGCATCCATGACGGGAATCTCGGCCGAATTGCCGACGGCGCCCACGGGCACGGGCAAGCCCGAACTGTTGACGGTAGCCGATACCTTGATCGGCGTGCTCGATGTCAACACGGCGCCGTTCTTGCCCACCGTGAGCACGCCGAACGAAGGCGTGAAGCTCGGCGACGGGAAGATCTTGCTGCCGATCGTACCCTTGCCCGATGGATCGGGGAGCAATGGGCCGTCGCCGTTCGGGCCGCGATCCGTCAAGCCATAGAATTCCAGGTCGCCCGCAGCGTTCTTGCCCTTGTAGGCCAGGCCCGAACCGTACGATGGCAAAAAGCCGTTCGGGAATTCGCCCTTGATCTTGGCGTTGGCGCCTTCGTACGGCACGTAGAACTTGCTGTCCGCCTGGATCTGGTAGCGCGTCACGGTCACTTTCACTTCGCCGACCGGATTGGCTTGCGTCAGTGCCTCGTTGACGGGCGCGCCCGCTTTCGAGGCGAGGGTGTCTTCAAAATGCTCGCGCACGAGGGCGCGGCGCTCCGCATCGACCGTGCGGCCGGCGAATTTCGCGCCCACGGCCGCCAGATGCGCGGACAGGGCCGCGTTGAAGACGGCCGGTGCGGTGGCGAAATCGAGCGTCTTGCCGGCCAGCGCGGCCTTCACTTCCGCCGTCAGCTTGATGCCGTTCGACGGATCGCTGTCCTCGTCCAGCAATTGCAGCGCCAGCAGGCGGTTGACGACCTTGTCGTCCGCCACGTTGGTGCTGGCGGCCAGCGCCAGCGGCGTGACGACGGGGCCGCACGGGGCCGAGCCCAGGGCCAGGCCGCCCACGCTGAAGGCGACCGTGTCGCCCGGGTTGCAAATGAATTCGCCCTTGGCATTGGTGCTGGCCTTGGCCGCGCTGCCGGCCACGTAATCGAGTCCTTCCACCGCGCCGTCGAGGAACACGCCCGTCTGCGCCACGGGCTTGGCCGGTTCATTGTGGCTGTCGCTGCCGCCACAGGCGGCCAGGGCCAGGCCGGCGGCGATGGCCAGCAAGGTCAGTTTCGGGGTGGACGTTACGGCAGTCTTCATGCATTCCTCGGCTAGGGTGGGATTGAAGCCGTGGAGGATAACTGTTCAAAGTGACAAGCCCATGACAGGCATCACGGCGGTGGCGTATCCGCAACAGGCCCGCCGATGCCGCCAAAGCGTCCATCGGCCTGGCGCCGGAATTCCTTCGGCGTGACGCCCTTCACCTGCAAAAAGCGGCGGTTGAAATTGGCCACGTTCTGGAATCCCACGTCGTAGCAGACATTCGATACATATTGATCCGTATCCATCAGCAGCTGGCAAGCCTTGTTGATGCGCAGGCGGTTCATGAAATCCGTGAAGCTGTTGCCCGTCGCCTTGCGGAAGAAGCGCGAGAATTTACTCAGCGACATGCCCACCTGCTCGGCCAGCATTTCCGCCGAAATCGGCTCGCGGTAATTGTCCGTGATGTAGTTGAGGACGGCATTGACCTTGGCCAGGG
Source organism: Janthinobacterium sp. OK676 (assembly GCF_900103595.1). NCBI lineage: Bacteria > Pseudomonadati > Pseudomonadota > Betaproteobacteria > Burkholderiales > Oxalobacteraceae > Janthinobacterium > Janthinobacterium sp. OK676. Next base: position 7,695 of record NZ_FNHA01000004.1, on the reverse strand, counting down.
TGGCGTCATCGTCGTAGGAACGCAGGGAGGCGCTCGACAGCAGCCGGTAGTTGGCCGTGCGCGCCAGCTTGCTCATTAATTGCACGAATTCGGCGAAGCGCTCGGCGCCGTGCGTGGCGCGGATGCGCGCCAGGTGCTGCTCGGCCTCGTAGCCCATGTCGAAAAACTCCACGCCATAGCTGGAGCGTTCGAGCAGCGGCAGCAGCTCGCGCAATTCGGGGATCACGCGCGCGGCGCCGGCCAGCGGCGCGTGGGCGAATTGCACGATCATGTCGCGCAGGGCCACGCCCCCTTCCGGCATGACGTTGGATATCCAGTTGTGCGGCAGGCGCGGCCCCGTCAGCACCAGGTGGCCCGGCGAGAACTCGCCGATATAGTCGCCCACGAACAAGCGCCCGCTGGTGGCGACGATCAGGTGCAGCTCGTACTCTTCATGGCAGTGCCAGCGCACGCGCGAGCTGGGATAGCCATGTTCCAGGTAATTGATGATGCCGTCGTAGCTTTCGCGTTCCAGTTCGGGCGCCTTGCGCTCGCCGTCCTTCTGCCATCGGTATTCCATGCTCGTCTCTCCCAGGCTGTCCCCGCCTGTGCCATCCAATGTACCTCAAAAAGCGTCACTCGCCAAAGCGGCCCAGCGCCTGCTGGCGAAATTCCTTCGGCGTCATGCCCGTCAATTCCAGGAAGCGCCGGTTGAAATTGGCCACGTTATTGAATCCCGCCTCGTAGCAGATGTTGCTGACGTAACGCTCCGTCTCCATCAGCAGCTGGCAGGCCTTGTTGATGCGCAGGCGGTTGACGAAGTCCGTGAAGCTGTTGCCCGTGGCGTGGCGGAAGAAGCGCGAAAACGTCCGCTCGGGCATGTCCACCTGCTCGGCCAGCTGCTTCAGCGAGAACTGGCTGCTGTAATTATGCACGATGATGTTGATGGCCGAACTGATGCGCGCCAGCGCCGCGTCATCGTCGCTCGACTGCATGGGCACCGTCGACAGCAACTGGTAGTCGCTGGTCTGCGCCAGCAGCGGCCTGCCAGCGCACCAGCGCATTCGGAAAGCCATGCTCGAGGTAGCGGATGAAGCCGAAACTGCCTTTCGGCTCGAAGCCGGGCGTGGCGTCGCGCTGCTGTTCCAGTTCCATCTGCGGCAGGCAAGCATCGGCTTTGCGTGGCATGATCCGCCCTCCCCCTCAAGCGACGATCTGTTCCAGCGCCGCCCGCGCGCCCAGCCCATACAGGCTGGCCAGCGCCTCGCCCACCGCCTGCGTGAATGCTGGTGCGTCGGAGAGGTCGCCAAACAGTTCGCGCAGGGACAGCAGCGTCGTGGCATCCGCCCCGCCCTGCAGCGCCAGCGCGCGCAGGCGCGCCGCGTACGGGTCGTTCAAAGGCAGTTCGCGCCCAGCTTCGTCGTGGCCTTCCAGGTAGCGGAACCAGCACGCCACGGTAAAGGCCAGCAGCTTGATGGCGCCGCCCTGCGCCAGCGCTTCGCGCACGGACGGCAGCACGAATTTCGGGATGCGCGCGGAACCCTCCGTGCCGATGCGCGCCAGCTGGTCGCGCACGGCCGGATTGGAGAAGCGCTCGATCAGGGTATCTTTATAGCTGTCCAGGGCTATGCCTTCCACTTCGTCCAGCAGCGGCGTCACCTCGTCATCCATCATGCGCCGCACGAGCGCGCGGATGCCAGGATCGTTCATCGCTTCGTGCGCGAACGTGTAACCGAGCTGCATGCCGATGTAGCACAGGGCCTGGTGGCTGGCGTTCAGCAGGCGCAGCTTCATCTTTTCATACGGCAGCACGTCGTGCGTCATCTGCGCGCCCACCTTTTCCCAGGCCGGCCGGCCCTGCGGGAATGCGTCTTCGATGACCCATTGGCGGAACGGCTCGCACACGACGGGCCAGGCGTCGATGATGCCGAAGCTGTCGCGCACGAGCGCCCGGTGTTCGTCGGTGGTGGCCGGCGTGATGCGGTCGACCATGCTGTTGGGGAAGCTGCCATCGGTGGCCAGCCAGCGCGCCAGCTCAAGGTCGCGCAGGGCCACAAAGGCCAGCAGCATCTTGCGCGTCACATCGCCATTGTTTTGCAGGTTATCGCAGGACATGATGGTAAACGGCGCCAGGCCCCGCTCGCGGCGCAGGGCCAGCGCGGCGGCCAGGTAGCCGAACGAGCAGCGCGGCGCCTGCGGGTGCGCCAGTTCATGCACGATGTCGGGGTGTTGCGCGTCAAATTCGCCCGTGCCCTGGTTCACATAATAGCCGCCCTCGGTGATGGTCAGCGCGACGATGCGCGTGCCAGGATCGGCCAGCTTTTCCAGCACGGCTTGCGGGTCGTCGGGCGCATACAGGTAGTCGCCCACGCAGCCGATGATGCGCGCAGAGTCGCCCGCCGCGCTGCGCTCGACCACCATGTACAAGCCATCCTGCGCCCGCATGGCGTCGCGCATGGCCGCATCGTGCGCCAGCAAGCCCACGCCGCAGTATCCCCATTCCGCGTTGCCGGGCAAGGCCAGCAAATCGTCGAGGTAGACGGCCTGGTGGGCGCGGAAAAAGCCGCCCACGCCGATATGCACGATGCTGGGCACGAGTGTCTTGCGCGCGTACGCGGGCACGGTCACGGTGGCCGGCAGCTTGGCCAGGTTGGCCTGTTTCAGTTCAATGGCGCTCATTTCAAACTCCCTTGGCGGCGGCATAGGTCTTGCCGGCGCGGTCAAAATAATGGACGAAGCCCGGCTCGAACGTCAAATGCGTCTGCTGGCCCGGCTGCAGGCTGCTGCGCTCGGCGCCGCGCGAGACCACCTGCACATTGTTCGGCAAGCGCACATAGGTCAGGGTTTCCACGCCCAAGGATTCCACCAGGTCGACGGTGACGGGCACGCTGCCCGGCTGCGCCGCGCCCAGGTGCACATGTTCGGGGCGGATGCCGACAAAGCCGTCCGCCTGCGCCGCGCTGCCCGCCTGCGCCAGCAGCTGCGGCGCCGCGTCGGCCGGCACCACGTTCATGCTGGGCGTGCCGATGAATTGCGCGACAAAGCGGTTGGCGGGACGGTCATACAGTTCCAATGGCGAGCCATGCTGCTCGATCTGCCCGTCGCGCAGCACGACGACCCGGTCGGCCAGGGTCATCGCTTCCACCTGGTCATGCGTGACGTAGATCGTGGTGGCGCCCAGTTCGCGGTGCAGCTTGGCGATCTCGATGCGCGTCTGCACGCGCAGTGCCGCGTCCAGGTTCGACAGCGGTTCGTCGAACAGGAACACCTTCGGGTCGCGCACGATGGCGCGGCCGATGGCCACCCGCTGGCGCTGGCCGCCCGACAGCTCCTTCGGCGTGCGCTCCAGGTATTTCCCCAGGTCGAGGATGGCGGCCGCCTTGTCGACCTTCTCGCGGATGATGGCGGGATCGACGCCGGCCAGTTTCAGCGCGAACGACATGTTCTGGAACACCGTCATGTGCGGGTACAGCGCATACGACTGGAACACCATCGCCAGGTCGCGCTTGGACGATGGCAGGGCCGTGATGTCGCGCCCGTCCAGCGACAGCTTGCCGCCGTCGATCGGCTCCAGGCCCGCGATCAGGCGCAGCAAGGTGGATTTTCCGCAGCCGGACGGCCCGACGAAGACGACGAACTCGCCCTGCCGGATTTCCAGGTCGATGCCCTTGATGGCGCGGTGCTCGCCAAAGAATTTCTCGATATTGCTCAGTTGAAGGTAAGCCATGATTGTGTCTCTATTCTGTGGTTTATTTGACTGCGCCAAAGGTCATGCCCTGCACGAGTTGCTTCTGGCAGAACCAGCCCAGCGCCATGATGGGCGCAATCGCCATCAGCGACGCGGCCGACAATTTGGCCCAGAACAGGCCTTCCGGACTGGAATACGAGGCGATGAGCCAGGCCAGGGTGCCCGCGTTGGACGCGCCCAGGTTCAGCGACCAGAACGATTCATTCCACGACCACACCATGCAGACCAGCGCCGTGGAGGCGATGCCGCCCACGGACAAGGGCAGCACGACGTGGCGGAATTCATCCCACACGGTGGCGCCATCCATGCGCGACGCTTCGAGGATTTCGCGCGGCAGCTCTTTCATGCTCGTGTACAGCAGCCAGATCATGATGGGCAAATTCATCAGCATGAACATGATGGTCAGGCCGATGCGGGTGTCGAGCAGGCCGAAGTACTGGTAGCAGATATAGATCGGCATCAGGGCGCCCACGCCGGGCATGTAGCGCGAGCTGAGCATGAATTTCAGCAAGCCGATGGTGCCGCCCGTCGGGAAAAACGCCATCGAATACGCGGCCGGGATGGCGATCACCAGGCCGATGGCGGTGGAGAGCACGCTGGTAAACAGCGAGTTCCACGCGTAGCCGAAGTAATTGTCGCGCGCCAGCACTTCGCGGAAGCTGTCGAGCGTGGGCGTGAAGAACAGCAGCGGCGGCGTGGAAATGGCTTGCCCTTCCGTCTTGAAGGCCATCAGGCCCAGCCAGAAGATGGGGAAGAACAGCAGCAGCGCGCACAGCCAGGCGGCGGCCGTGCGGCCATACAGATTGAATTTGCCATGCATGATGGTCTCCTTATTTCGACAGATTCTTGCCGATGACGCGCATCAGGAAGAAGGCGGCGATGTTGGCGATGAGCACGGCGAACAGGGCGCCGGCCGAGGCCGCTCCCACGTCGTACGACAGCAGTGCCTGCTGGTAGATCATGAAGGTGATGGTGGTCGTGTCAAAGCCGGGACCGCCGCCCGTCGTGGTAAAGATTTCCGCGAAGATCGACAGCAAAAAGATCATCTCGATCATCAGCACCACCGAGACGGCGCGGCCCAGGTGGGGAATATAGAGGTAGCGCAACTGCTGCAGATAGGTCGCGCCATCCATGCGCGCCGCTTCCAGCTGTTCCCGGTCCATCGATTGCAGGGCCGTCATGAAGATCAGGCAGGCAAACGGCAGCCATTGCCACGAGACCATCATGATGATGGAAAACAAAGGGTGGGCCGACAGCCAGTCGACGGGCGTGGCGCCAAAGAAGATGCTGATCTGCGCGAACAGGCCGTAGATCGGGTTGAGCAGCATGTTCTTCCACATCAGGGCATTCACGGCCGGCATGACGAGAAACGGCGAAATCAGCAACACGCGCACGACGGCGCGCCCCGGGAACGCTTCATTGATCAGCAGTCCCAGCGCCGTACCCAGCACCACCGTGACCAGCATGACGGAAAACAGCAGGGTGAACGTATTTTGCAATGCCGGCAGGAAAGAGGCATCGGTAAAGAAGAAGTGGAAATTGGCCAGGCCATGAAAAGGATGGCCGCTCGGATCGAGCATGGAATAGCGCACGAACGCGTAATACAGGGTGATCAGCAGCGGGATCACGGAAATGACGGAGACGGCGACCACGGCCGGCGTCAGCAAAGTCCGGGGGATAATGCGTTTCATAGTGTTCTCTTGGGGCAGGTGAACCGATAACCCGCAAAGCTAAAGTGCCGGGGTCGGCCCCTCATGGTCCGACCCCAGATTACGCCGTTGGGGTACGCAAACAATGCAACAGGCCTACTTGTAGTACCCACCTTTGCGCATTTCTCTTTCCGCCGTCTGCTGCGACAACTCCAGCGCCTGGTCCACCGTCACCTTGCCCAGCAATGCTGCCGCCATCTGCTGGCCGGCCGCCACGCCGATCACCTGGAATTCGGGAATCGATGCGAACTGCACGCCCACGTACGGCGATGGCGGCAAGGTGCTTTGCACGGCGCGCGTGGTGGCCAGGGCCTTGCCTTCGGCGGCGGCAAATTTCGCCACTTTCTGGAACTCGGGGCTCGCATACGTCGACTTGCGCGTACCCGTCGGCACGTTGGCCCAGCTCGTTTCCTTGGCTACCAGTTTCACGTAATCGGGCGACGTGGCCCAGTTGATGAAGCGCTGCGCCTCGTTCGGGTGCCTGGAACTCGATGGTATCGCCAGCGACCAGATCCACAGCCAGTTGGCGCCCCGCTCCGTCACGCCCACGGGCGACTGGGCAAACGCCACCTTGTCGGCCACCTTGCTTTGCTTGGGGTCCGTGATGAAGGACGCGGCAATCGTCGCGTCGATCCAGATGCCGCACTTGCCCTGGTTGAACAGCGCCAGGTTTTCATTGAAGCTGTTGGCGGCCGCGCCCGGCGGACCGTATTTCTTCATCAGGTCGACGTACATGTTGACCGCGTCCTTCCACGGCTTGCTGGTAAATTGCGGCTTCCATTGCATGTCGAACAGCTGGCCGCCGTAGGAATTGGCCATGGTGGTGATCAGGGCCATGTTGTCGCCCCAGCCCGGCTTGCCGCGCAGGCAGATGCCGTACACGCCATTGGCCGGATCGTGGATCTTGGCGGCCACGTCGCGCAGCTGGTTCCAGCTTGGACGGTCGTCGATCATCATGCCCGCTTTTTTGACGAGGTCGCTGCGGTACATGATCATCGAGCTTTCGCCATAGAACGGCGACGCGTACAGCTTGCCGTCGCCGGACAGGCCTTCGCGGATGGCGGGCAGCAGATCGTCGATATCGTACTTGGCGTCCGGCTTGATGGGGATCAGCCAGTTTTTCTTGCCCCAGATGGGCGTTTCATACAGGCCGATGGTCATCACGTCGAACTGGCCGCCCTTGGTGGCGATATCGGTGGTCATGCGCTGGCGCAAGACGCCCTCTTCCAGGGTCACCCACTTGAGTTTGATGTCGGGATTGGCTTGTTCGAAGAACTTGCCGAGTTTTTGCATTTCGATCATGTGGCCGTTGTTGACGGTGGCGATGACCAGATCGGTGGCGGCGAAAGCGGACGTAGCGAAGCAGAAAGCGCCGGCGCACAGCGCGGCAATGGCGGAACGTTTCATTGTGTGTCTCCAGTGTTTTTTGTCGTTGGCGATGCCCGATTACTTGGCACCGCGACCACAATGTAGCACCGGCCTTTGATACTTTCTGATACTCCAAAACCGCAATTCGATACTCTTTTGCAAGCCCGCCATGCGCAAGAGTATCGATATGTGGCAAAAACAACACTCTGAAAGAAAGTATCAGTACTTGCACGTTTTGTATCAGGGTGGTTAAAAAAGCGCTGCTAGACTTGGTTTTCGGCATTAGACCGTGTGCGGTGGCCACCTTCCGGGGCGTCACCGCTGCCACCAACATTCTTCTGGAGACCGCATGAATCGCACTGCATTGAAAACTTTACCTGCCCTGCTCCTGGCCATCGCCAGCGCTTCCGCCATGGCCGACCCCATGTACCCATCCGACTCCGAAGGCTTCCACGGCTACCTGCGCGCTGGCGCCGGCAGCAATACCTCGGGCGACGGCGGTTCGCAAGGCTGCTTCGGCCTGGGCGGCAATACCATGAAATATCGTCTGGGCAATGAGTGCGATGCCTACACGGAATTCGGCTACACCAAGTCGATCGCCAATTCCGGCGGCGTGAACTACCTGGCCACGGTCTGGGTCAACGCTTACGCGCCCAACTCCGATTTCGGCGACAACAAGCTGGGCATCGTCAAAGCCTATGTCGAAGCGCAGGGACTCGACTTCCTGAACGGCGGCACGGCCTGGATCGGCAAGCGTTTCTACTACCGTCCTGACATCCACATGCTGGACTTGCAATACATCAACATGAACGGCACGGGTGCCGGTCTGGACCGCATTCCTGCGGGCCCGGGTAAATTCTCGTACGCCTTCTTCAAGGACAACGACATCAA